>CAZPAX010000011.1:10744-23601 GCA_964584535.1 uncultured Eubacteriales bacterium | reverse complement strand
TGTGGATTTGCCATATTTTTCCCAGCAATATCAAAGGCTGTCCCATGATCAGGAGAAGTGCGGATAAAGGGAAGGCCCAGAGTCAGATTAACGCCATTTTCAAAAGATTCCAGCTTAAAAGCAATCAGACCCTGGTCATGATAAAGTGCTATGACAATTTTTTCAGAATGGCCAAGAGCTTTCCGGAAAACAACATCAGGAGGAAAAGGGCCGCTAATAGCCACGCCTTTGCTCTGGGCTTTTCTAATAGCAGGGATGATCTCTTCTTTTTCTTCTGATCCTAAAAGCCCTTCCTCTCCTGCATGGGGATTCAGACCTGCCACCAGAAACTCAAATTCACCAAACCTCGTTCTCTCTAAACTCTTCGAAAGAAGGAGAAAAAATTTCGAAAGCTTTTCTTTTTTTATTTCCTTTAAAGCATTTTTTAAAGGAAGATGATGGGTATAAAGCGCTATTTTTATTTTCTCTGACCAGAAAGCCATAATAGCCTGAGGGTAAAACTGACCAAGAAAATCAGTGTGGCCGCGCCACTCGAGGCCTGCTAAGTCCCAGGATTTCTTGGAGATCGGAGCTGTTACCAGGGCCTGGATTTTTCCCTTCCTTGCTTCTTGGAAAGCTTCCTTGAAAAAAAGAAAAGAGGCCAGGCCATTTTCTTTGGACGGAGAACCTTTCTTTATTTTTTTCAGTGGACAATCTATCTCCAAGAAGGAGAGATCAAAGGTCGCTCGATTTTTGTGAAGTTTATCCCAAGGCTTGATTTCTAATTCAATGCCCAAAGCCTTTTTCGCCTCCTCAATCACAAGCGAGGAGCCAAAAAGAATATAGTCAGCTCTGGGAAGGGAATATTTGCCTGAAAATGCTTTCAGGACGATTTCAGGCCCAACACCACCTGGATCCCCAAGAGTTATCCCGACCTTGGGAATGGTCATTTCTTCTTTTCTTTTTCTAGCTCTAGTTCATGAGTATCTTTATTGTCACTGAGCTTGTAAAGATATTTTATGCTGGCCTTGTAGATGAGGAGATTGGGAGCCTTCTCTCTGTTAACTTTGACGCAATTTCTGTCGTACCATTCAATGTAGCCTTCGATGACTTCACCATCGTCAAGGACAATGGCCATCAGTGTCTTCTTGTTCATCTGCTTGAGGTAATAATAATTTTCAGCATGCGTGTCGTAAGAAGGGTGAGACTTTTTCCTAACTGATTCGCGGTTGATTTTTTCCTTTATTTCAGTAAAGTTTGGTCGAATAAGTTTTCTCATTAGATTTCTCCAAGATCGAGGCTGAAAAGAGAAACTAAATTATTATACATAATACTATCACCATTTTCTCAAAACTTCAAGAAAAGAAGGCCATTTATCTGATCTTCAAAAGCCTGTCCTGGTTGGCATTGTGGTCTATCAGTTTATTTCTTTTTTAAGTAAGGATTAAGGGATTGAAACCAGTTCTGGGCCAGCGCTCTATATCCTTCTTCAGTTGGATGAACCTCAGGAAGGAAGTGCGGGAATTTGAGGAAGAGAGAGTAATTATCCACTTTCAGTATTTGCTTTTCCTCGGCAATTTTCTCTAGCAAAGGATTGATCTCTGTTTTTACTCTTTCCGCTCCACGAGAGGAGAAGGGAAAAGAGCTCGCCTCTGGAACAGGGGGAATGGTTGCCAGGAAAATCTCTGTTTTTTCTCCTCGTCGATTCCTGAACCCTTGAAAAATCTCAATAATTTTTTCCATGTTGGATTTGAATTCATCGCAAGGAGTGTAATCCCCGTCTTCCCTGACATCATTTGTTCCCAGCTGGAGGAGGACAAAATCAGGACATTCTTCAGACAAGATCCTTTGATTTCTTTCCAGGAATCTCAAATATTCACCAGAAGTGAATCCGCTTCGACCATAGTTGAGGACTCTAGCCCTTATACCTTCCTTGTTTAAAATTCTCTTCAGAAAATGCGGATAGCCTACTTCTGTGATACTATCACCAGCACAGAAAATGATAGCCCCCCCAACTTGAGAAGAGCAGACAACTATAAAGGCCACCAGCAGCAGAAATAAAACTCTTGTCCAATGAATTTTCATCTTTCCTGATTTCTTTTTAAATCCGCCACCAGTAGGAGAATTTGATGAAATAATAGCGGCCTTCACTGCGGAAAACTCCAGACTCTTTTATCTTATTGTCCTCAACTCCGAGATAAAAGACAGTCCCTGGTCGGTATTCATAGCTGAAGAGGAAGCTGGCGTAGAATTTTTTATCATAGTCGTTGTAGTCTGTGACCAGCCGCAGAGTAAGAGAGCGGGAAAGCTGGTAGCTGATGCGCTGACTGATGAGGTTAACCTCATATACTTTTTCACCCCCCTTTTTTTTATAGAATTCATCGTTCTTAAGATCATAAAAGAAGCGAAGGTTGGATAAAGGCTTGATGGTAATTCTTGCCCCGAAGGAATTTTTATAGCCTAGGTAGGGTTCTTCGGAATAGTAAATCCCGTCTCCAAAAGAATATGAAATATTGCCACTCAGCCAGGAAAAAGGCTCTGAGCTTAGATTTCCCCGGAACTCGCTGCCTCGAAAGTTAATCCCATTGTATCTTTCCAAACCAGAACTAAAAGAGCCCCAGATGTGAGATTGTCTCCAGCCACTTATAAAAAGAGAAAGGGTGTAATCCTCATCAGTTAAGGTCTGGTTGAAATCATAGATCCTTCGGTATTCCAGGGAAGGGGTGATAGAGATGAGCATATCTGTCTGGGGGAGAAAGGAGTAACTTGTCCTGGAATGAAAAGAATGGATATCTTTTCTTCTAAAAAACCCAGTCGAGGCCACAAATTCAGGATGAATACTTGTCCAGTCCGCCGAAATATTGAGATGGCGGGAAACATGGTTCAAACTGAAAGTCATGGCCGGAACAAAGTCAGTCTTTTCAGCTCCTACTTTGCTCTGGGAACTTAAGATTTGAAAGGAGAATCTGTTATTATCCAGGAACTTAAAATGACCATCAATTCCTGCGACACGGTTATAATCCTGAAAAAGAGAATTCCAGGAACTGCCCATCTCTTTATCAGTGACGATCAAGCCAATGTGGGATTCTGGGAAAAGGTCTCTTTTCAGGCGGAAGACATTTAGCATGGCCCTCCCTATTGGTCCTTCTTCTTCCTCCTCCTCTTCCTCCTCAGAAGAATCCTCCATGATACTAATCTCAGGCGGGTTTTCATCGAGGGCACTTAGAAAGCCGAGAGTTGTCTTCCCAATTTTTCCTGTCAGCTTCAATCCCCACTGGGGATCGACGATCTTTCGTGCGTAGACCACTTCAAGAGGGGTATCAAAAAAATCCTTCCCTTCTAAAAAAAAGGGCCTCTTCTCCGGGTAGTAAACGGCATAGCGTTGATTAACTTCTACCTGAGGGATGTCTGCTTCAATCTGACTGAAATCGGGATTAAAAGTCATATCCGAAGTCATATCTGAAGTGATACCGTACTTGAGGTTGATCCCTCCTTGAGGCTCAAATTTTTCAGCATTTTTCTTTATGCCCGTCATGACAGGCATGATTTCCAAATTCTTCCCCTTTTCTATGGGACCTTTTATCTCGATCTTTCCTGATTGAACCAAAAAGCCATTCACATCACGTGTCCTGGGAAACCAATAGATTTCTTCATTCTTCCTTCTTATTTGTCTCATGATCTGCAATCCCCAGACCTGGCTTGGGGTATTGGGGAATCTCAAGCTTTTAAAGGGAATAGACATTTCAACTATATAGCCCTGCTCATCAATGCGGGCATCGGAATTGAAGAAAGTGTCCCAGTTGCGGTCAACCCTTTCAAATCCCATTCCTCCTCCCCCACCTCCCCCACGACCTCCTCTGCGGCCAGTCGGTTCAGTGTAAATCCCGTCGCTCTGAATGCCGCAAGGATTGACCTGGAAGACAAAGGCTCTTTTTTGATCATTAAAAGTATCGAGATAAATCGATATTTCGTCGTCCCCAAAGACTTTGTCTCTTTGAGTCAGACAGGCCCTAATGGCTTTCGGGTTGGAATCAAGGCAGCGGAGAGCAATATAGAGGTTGTCTTTATCATACCCCAAGTAGGCAACTGTCTTTTCCGAAGGAGTGGCTCCTTCCTGGGGTTCATACTGAGTGAAAGCCCCGAGAATAGCTCCCTGCATCCAGAGAGGATTTTCTAAGATTCCATCAATCTTGGGAGATGATTTAAATTCAGGAATAACGACTTTATAATTGTTTTGATTTCCTTTTGAAAAAGAAAAAAGGGCAAAGAGAGGGAAGAAAAGGAGAGGAAGAACGAGCTGGATTATTTTTTTCAATTTTTAATTCATTTATTATAAGCTATCAATTACTTTTTTTGAAGCTATTTGCTCCCAAAAAATTCAGAAATTTTTATGTTCCTGGTGCTAAGAGTTGTTCCCAGGGCTCTGTCCAGATTGGCCAAGGAGAGGGAGTAGTCGATGATGGCGACAAGTTCAGAAGTGCGTGCATTGGCCAAATCTCTCTGATAGGTAAGAACAAAATAAGGCGTGGATAATCCAACTTTGAATTTTTCCTCCTCAGCCTCGAGCTTTTTCTCTGCCAGCTCACGGGCAACCCTATAAGCTTGGACTCTTTGATAATTTGTCTGGACTGCCCTTGTCGCATTTTTTATCTCTAAGAAGATCTGCTGCTCCTGGTTTTTTACTGTCAGTACAGCTTGTTCCAGGTTGAGTTTGGCCTGGGCATAAGCTGCCCTGGAAAGAAAACTGTTCAAAGGAATATCCAGAGTTAGTCCAACCGACCAGTTCTTGTACTTGAAATTAAAAGCATCCTTGATCGCCTGCGAGCCACCTCCAGGAATTGTGCCCACAACCGTGCGCGTCAGGGGATCGCCGTCTAAATAAAGGATACGGTCTCCGGATACTCCAGGACTCCAGTAGGAGGCTGTAAGATTCAAACTAGGGAGAAGTTGATTCCGGCTGTAGCTTAAATTGATCTCTTCATTCTTTAAACTGATTCTTGCTGCCTGCAAATCAGGCCGATTCTCCAAGGCAATAGCCAGGGCCTGTTCAAGGCTCAATTCTTTTTTTTCGAATTTGGGTTGGTCCAGAGGTATGATCTCTTCATATTTCTTCTCTTCTTCAGCCTGGAGGTTGATGATTGTTCTCAAGCGATCTTCATTATTCTTGACCAAGGCCTCAGCCTGCAAAATGTCAGCCTCTCTGGTAGCCACCTCTGTCTGAGCGCTGAGGATTTCTATGGGAGCCAGAGTCCCAACCTCAACTGCCCTCTGGTTTTTTGCCAGAAGGTCGCGGGCTAATTCTAGAGACTGTTTCTTAACTTTAAGGTTTTCAATGCTGGAGACAAGGTTCCAGTAAGCTTCTTCCACAGTGTAGATTGTCTCCAGAAGGACTTTTTTAAACTGATTTTCTGATATATCCAGGTTGTTGCGGGCAACGATGATTTCTCTGCGGTTAATGGCAAAGCCAAAATTTTTCAAGAAGGGCTGGTTGAAATTAAGGGTGAGAGTGCTTCCGAAGCGCGGGTTTATTGTCTGGAAATTTCTATTGGAATCAGTTCTGTAGGAACTCAGAGAGACATTAAAACTTCCACCTGTGGGAATGAGCTGGTTGATCTGGGCGGAATAATCATTTCGCCGAGAGGAGACCCTCTCAGCCGCATCGATCCAGGAGTAAGAAGCCTCGTTATTACTTCGTTTATCAAATCCGAAAGAAAAGCTGGGCATGAATTTTTCCTGAGCTTGGGAGACAGAAATATCAGCAAGCTCTGGATTGAGGACCTCGATCGAAACCGTGAGATTATTCTTCATAGCTCTTAAGATACAATCTTCAAGAGAAAGGGGGAGAGATTTTCCCTTTTCCTGGCCAAAAGAAATGCTTGCGGCCAGCCAGACGAGAACCAAAAAAAATAAAATTCTTCTTGCACGCTTTAACATTTCCGACCTCCTCTATTTAGGCTGATGACCCCTCGTTTTCATTCATATCTCAGAGCTTCAATAGGGTCTAGCTTAGAAGCTTTGCGGGCAGGGTAGAACCCAAAAAAGACTCCCACCGAGCCAGAAAAAAGAAAAGCGAGAAGAATAGAACCAAGAGAGACCAATGTCGACCAGCCCGCAAAATGAGAGATGAGTCTGGAGGCGATTGCTCCTACGACAATGCCAATGATTCCTCCCAGGACACTCAAAACAACAGCTTCTGCCAGGAACTGGAGGAGGATGTCTTTTTCCCGGGCACCGACAGACATTCTTATTCCGATTTCTCTGATCCGCTCAGTCACAGAGACGAGCATGATATTCATGATCCCAATTCCACCGACCAGCAGGGAAACAGAAGCAATGCCTCCGAGCAGGATGGTTAAAATCTTTGCTGTCGCTGCTGCCCCTTCGGCAATCTCTGACATGTTCCCCACTTGAAAGTCGTCATCAGCTCCAGGAGCAATTCTGTGCCTGATCCGCAGAAGCTCTTCTATTTGCTGCTGGGCTTCTGCCGCACTTGCTGAGGAGACTGCTGAGATATCGATTGAACTTATGAAATCAATCCCCCTCAGCCTCTTCTGGACTGTTGTATATGGTGCAGCAATCATATCGTCAGGATTAAACCATCCTCCTGCTTCTCCTTTCGACTTAAAGACACCTAGGACTCTGAATGGAATTTTTTTGATGCGGATAATTTTCCCAACAGCGTCCTCATTCTCAAAGAGGCTCTTTTTAACCTCACTCCCTAAAACACAGACTTTTGCCTGAGCTTTAACCATGTTTTCATCAAAAAATACTCCTTCCTCTACCACCCAGTTTCTGATTTCAGTAAATTTATCTCCACAGCCAGTGATGCTTGTGTTCCAGTTTTTATTTCCGTAAACAACCTGCTCCCTCGATTGCACAGAAGGAGAGGCATATT
The DNA here is from genome assembly GCA_964584535.1 of uncultured Eubacteriales bacterium. GTDB lineage: Bacteria > Acidobacteriota > Aminicenantia > Aminicenantales > CAZPAX01 > CAZPAX01. The sequence goes on along the minus strand of CAZPAX010000011.1, from coordinate 16,727 downwards.
TGACAGCAGGGCAGCGCTCCTCAATCGCTTTGGCATCATCAGCGGTCAGAGTGTTAAAACCTCCGGAGCCAGAATGAACTCCATGAAAAGAGCGGCTGCCAGCACGGACAAAGAGAAGATTTGTGCCCATCGACTGAAAGCGGTCTTCAACAGCAGTCTTTGCTCCCTGACCAATGCTAACCATGGCAATCACAGCCGATACTCCAATAATGATGCCCAACGCTGTTAAAAAAGAGCGCATCTTATTACGACTCAGAGCACGAATAGAGACGCGGACAATTCTCATTAAATTCATTTTTCTTCCTCCTTCATTCCCCCAATTGCAGATAGAAAATAAATACAGGGCCAGGACGGTCCCTGTGTGTTCGAAGTCGTGAAGACACAGGAACTGGCCGGGCCACCCACCGAGTGATGCTTGTGCTCTTCCATCTTGCTGATATGAATGAAGTTAAGGGAATTCGAGCGTTCTATCGGCAATTTTGTGTTCATTTCTCTTCTTTGACAATCTCTCCATCTCTGAGATAGAGCCTTTGGTGGGCATGACGAGCAATTTCTGCATCATGAGTGACAACGATTAAAGTTATCTTCTTTTCTTCGTTGAGCTTGCGAAAGAGCTCCAGAATTTCTGCGCCGGTTTTTGTATCTAAATTGCCTGTCGGTTCGTCTGCCAGAAGCAGGGAAGGATTATTTACCAGAGCTCTGGCTATGGCCACCCTCTGCTGCTCCCCTCCAGAGAGCTGGTTTGTTCTGTGATGCTCCCGCCCCTCCAATCCGACCAAAGAGAGGGCCTGGCGAGCAATCTGAATCCTCTGCTTTCCTGATATATTGGAATAGAGAAGAGGAAGCTCGGTATTCTCCAGAGCACTTGTGCGAGGGAGGAGATTAAAATTCTGGAAGACAAATCCAATTTTCTTGTTGCGGATGCGGGCCAGTTTGTTTTTATCCAACGTGGAGACTTCGTCGCCCTCGAAGAAGTATTTCCCTGAGGTAGGCTTATCCAGGCAACCGATGATGTTCATCAGAGTTGATTTCCCCGACCCTGATGGACCCATGATAGCCAGAAAACTCACTTCTCGAAGACTGTAAGAGATGTTATTCAAAGCTACGACTCTTGTCTCTCCGGTATCATATATTTTTGTGATATTTTCAAATTTTATGAAATTGTTCTCCATTTTTCTTTCCTAATCTTTGATCTTGGGCGCCTGCTAACGCCTTATGAACATCATACCGCCAGGTGGAGGGCCGGTAGGAGAAGAGCTTTGTTTCCTTGCTTGTAATCCAGTGATAACAAGCTGGCCTTCCTTCAAATCTCCCCAGACAACTTCTGTATAGGTGTTATCCGTAACCCCGGGCTTGATAAAAACAGGAAAAGGCTTCCCGTTCTTATCCTCTATCCAGACCTGGGCAGTCTGCATTCTGCGGCCCTGTCCTCGAAACTGGCCTTCTCCCTGAAACATAGAGAATCCACTGGCCTGTCTCCCCCCTTCAGTTCTCTGGGAAAAAATCCTTGGGGTTGAGCCTTCTGTTTGACCTTGGGCTTGCCTTTTTTCCATCATGGCCTGTCCAGCCTTCTTCATGATTTCCTGCATCTCCTCTGCAGACAGAGGCGGGGTAAAGCGCAGGCTAGAATTGGGGACCTTGAGGACGCCTCTGGCCTCACCTGTGATTATGGAAACTGTGGCTGTCATGCCCGGCCGCAGCTTCATCTCCAGATTCTCCACATCAATGATGGTTATATAAGTAACAACGTTTTGAACAACATCAGGAGAATATCTGACCTGAGTGACTTTTCCTGTGAAAGTATCTTGGGGAAAGGCATCAACAGTGAACCGCACTTTTTGGCCTTCTTTGACTTTTCCGATATCCGCTTCATCAACACCGCATTCCACCCGCATTTTGCTCAGATCATTGGCAATTTTAAAAAGAACAGGCGCCTGAAAGCTGGCGGCCACGGTCTGTCCAACATTGACAGTCCGGGAGATGACAATCCCATCAATTGGTGAGCGGATAGTCGCATAGGCCAAATCAACCTGGCTTGAATCGAGCTGTGATTTTGCCTGCTCAACCCTGGCTTCAGCAGACTGGACATCTGTCTTGGCGCCAAAGAACTGGGCTTCCGCAGCTTCTTTTTCTTCATAAGAAACGAGATTCTTTTCAAAAAGATAAAGGCTTCGATCATACTTTTTCTTGGCATTGTCCAGAGTCACCTTGGCCTTTTCCAAAGAAGCAATGGCAGTCTGATAATTGGCTTCGTTCTGCTGAACTTTAGCTTCTAGAAGGGATTGATCGAGTTCGGCAATAACCTGACCTTCCTTCACCTTGGAGTTAAAATCAGCATAAAGTTTGGCAATCCGGCCCGAAACCTGGCTTCCAACCTCAACAATGGTTATTGGATTGAGGGTGCCAGAAGCAATAACCAAAGCTTCAATGTCGCCTTTTTTCAAGGCTTCTGTACGGTACTGGGTACGGTTGTTTTTGTTCTTGTTGAACAGAACAATGCCAACGATAATCCCGGCAATTACAACCAGAACCGAAGTTGTGAAAATAATTCTCTTCTTCATTCTCTTTCTCCTTTTTTATCTTCCTTTTTTTGGCTTCTTCGAGTTTTTTCCCTTTCTTCCAATTCTCTTTTTCTTTGACTGAGGTATTTTTCAATCATCGCCTCAAATTTCTGCTTTTGCTCAGGATTCAAGACGCTCTCAATTTCAGTTTTTAGCTGAGTCCTTATCTCAGAAAGGTGTTCATGCATAGAACTTCTCAAGCCTTTTAATCTCTCTTCGTTGCTCTTAAATATTTCCTTGATTCTCTCCTTCTGTTCCTGGCTCAAGCCAAGCTCTTGGGCCATCATTTCCAATGAGGGAAAATGGGAGCCTGTTCTTCTCTCTCTTCCCAACTTTTTTGAGATCAAGTATTTTTCACTAAAAATCCCTGCTGCTACGCCTGCGGCAAAGACAACGAGGAGGGAAAGAACAATCCAGAATTTAAATTTATTTCTCATGGCGAATATCTCCTGACACTTGCCCTCTCCTCCGCGGTGGCAAAAATGAGCATCATATTTCTATTCTCCAGCTTTTCCTCCTCAAAAAGAGTTCTCGTCTCCTGGATGGGGTTCATGTTGCGGAGGAGGAGTATTTCTGACTGGCTCAGCTCTTCCTGCTTGCGGGAAGAAAGAAAAATCATGGCCAGGACAAGACAGGCGATCAGAGCCAAAGACAGAGGAATGGCTTTTACACTCCACTCTTTCCAGACTGACCAGGGAGCATATTCTTCCCTTTCCTTCAATCTCGGCTGCAATCTTTCCCAGAAATAGGGCTTAGGCTCCAGCTGAGTTTCTTTTTTGAGGACAGAGAAGATCATTCGATACTCCCTCTCTCTCTGCTGGCAATAAAGGCAGCTCCTCAAATGGCTTTCGAGCTTTTCTTTCTCTTCCTCTTTCAAGGCTCCCTCAAGAGATCGAAGAATCCACCTCTCAGCTTTTTTGCAATTCATGATTGCCTCCTTTCTGGCCAAGGAAAGGCGCCAATTTTTTACGAAGCATCTGCCTCGCCCTGAAAAGACGCGAGTCCACTGTGCCAGGGGATATTTTCAGGGTCCTGGAAATTTCCTCATAGGAAAAACCCTGTATATCCCTTAAAGTTAAAATGAGCTGGTATTTTGGAGGCAAAGTGTGAAGATACTGTAGGACTAGGTCTCGCTGCCTTTTCTCAATATCCTCTTTTTCTATTCTCATCCTTTCTTCTTCTTGAACAAAAGGACTCTCTCTCGTCGCTTCTAGAGAGATCTCTTTCATTTGCCTTTTCCTTTTTCTTAAATAGTCCTTGATCTGATTGATGGCAATCCGATAAAGCCAGGTGCCAAATTCAGATTTGAGCTTGAATTTGGGAAGGGCAAAATAAGCTTTAATAAAAACTTCCTGAGCCAGATCATCTGAAGCCTCCCGCTCCTGGGTAAAGCTATAAGCCAAGCGGAAAACTTTTGTCTCATATTTCTTCACTAGAGAGGCAAAAGCCTGCTCGTTCCCTTCTTGGGAAAGCCGGACTAGCTCTTTCTCTTGCATCCCAGCTCAAAGCTCAATTGCCTCCGTACACAATTTAGACGAAGGCTTGTTTAAAATCTTCCCTTTACTAAAACACTGTTCCTCTTACTCTGGTTCCAATTCTCTGGAAAAAGAATTCATGCCCTCCTTGGAAGAGGAGATCTATCTTTTTTTAGCCCCCAATTCCTTCTCATAATCCTGCCAATGGTCAATATCGCTCAAAATTCCAGGGCAAGTCTCAACTTCAACCTCAAGAATGTCCTCAGGGTGGCTGTAGATGAGCTGGCGCAGTCCAATTTTCGGGTCGAGATTCTGAATATCTTTCCGGTATTTTGTATCAATTAAAACAGGATGGCCACGGTTGCCTTGGCGAACAGGGACGACAATCCCTTTTTGATGGCTTTTGAAGGCCTCAAGAATAAGGTTAATAACGTCCTTTGAGATTAAAGGCTGGTCTCCCAGAAAAACAAGGGCAGCCTTTGTCTCTTCCGGAAGCTCTTGAAACCCCCATTGAACTGAGGAGAGCATGCCTTTTTTAAAATAAGGATTAAAAGTCGTTCTTAGCGCATATTTCTGGATTTTCCTTTTCATCCTTCGCCTTTTTGAGCCCAAGACAACCAGGGTCCCATCAACTCTTGAGGAGACGACATTCTCGATAACTGTCTCAATGATTGTCTTCTCCCCTAAAGGGAGAAGGAGCTTGGGTTCTCCCATTCTCCTCGATTCTCCAGCAGCCAGGATAATTGCCCAAATCATCTATGCTTTCTCCTTTCCTTGCTCCTGCCTTTGCTGACGGACAAGGATAAGCTCTGCGGCGATACTGACTGCGATTTCTTCGACTGTCTTCGATCCGATATCCAGCCCGATTGGAGCATGAATGCGGTCAAACTGCTCCTCAGTTGCCCAGCCCTCTTCCAGAAATCTCGCCCTCATCAGGCTCACCTTGCGCTTGCTTCCGATCATCCCGATGTAGGCAGCTTCTCTCCCTATGCATTCCCGTAAAGCCTTAGCATCAAAGCTGTGGCCGCGAGTGACAATTACCACATAAGTATCAAGACTTATCGGGAATTTCCGGATCGCCTTTCCAATGTTATCGACAAGGATAGAATCCGCCTCAGGAAATCTTTTTCGGTTGGCAAATTCTGGCCTGTCATCAATCACTGTGACTTCAAAATTGAGAAGGCTTCCTAAATGAGCAATAGCTTGTCCGATATGGCCAGCTCCGGCAATAACTAGCTGTGGCCAAGGGAATTGAGGCTCAAGGAAGAGGAAGCTATTTTCTTTTTTTATGAGCTGGGCACTTGTCTTCGAGGCGGCTTTCCTGATTTCCTCCCTAAAAAAAGAGAGGGGTGTTCTTTGAACTTCTTCAAAGTCATTTTCTCTCTTTATCCAATAGCGAGAAAGGGAAAAGTTTTTCTGGAGAGGATTCTCTATCTGGGTGACAAGAAGTCCTGACTGCCGGGCAAGAAGAGATTCTTTTAGATTCCTGAATATATCTCTATGTTTCTGAAGATTAGCATCGATGAGAACTATGATTTTCCCTCCGCAGATTGCCCCTTCTTCTTCAGAAATATCAGCGGAAAGACTGATTTCATAGAGGAGACAAATCCCTTTTTTTAGAGCTTGAAGAGCTCTTTTCTCTGCCTTGGCCTCTACTAGACCGCCGCCAAGTGTCCCCTGGAGAAGTCCTTTTTCGGAAAAGAGAGCGCTTGCCCCTTGGATCTGGGGAGTTGAACCTTCTGCTTTGATGATTGTAGCCAGGGCCAAAGGCTTTCTCCTTTCGAGGAGGTCGAAAGCCTGAGTATAGATATTTCTCATTTTCTTCTTCATCTTTGGTATCATATTCTAGCAAGAAAAAAAAGGGGGAACTTAAAAGACTTCTCCGCTAAAATTGTCAGTATTCGACTCTCGGCTGATCAGAAATCTCAGCCTCCAATTTTTATTTTC
>CAZPAX010000011.1:0-10644 GCA_964584535.1 uncultured Eubacteriales bacterium | reverse complement strand
AAAAATCCTTCATTGGTAAAAGCAGAAGCGATCTCGAAAACATTTTTTTCTTTCTTGAGTGGCCTGACCTCCACTGAAACAATCTTAACCTGGGGCAAAGACTTGGCCAGGAGAAGGTTAAAAAGGGCTTCCTTCTTTGCCCATTCTGCAAGATATTCAGGAGGCGGGTTCTGCCTGAAGAATTTGGGATTAAAGCCTCCGATCTCGACCTCTCCAAGCTGGGCATGGATGAACTTTTCCCAGTTCTTGAACCCTCTTCCGGCCAGAGCTTCATCATTCCAGCGGAGAACTTCTGTCTCCTCGATCTTTCCATCTCCATTATAATCAACCATTCTTCCTCCAGACCAGAGCTCATCTCCATACCAGATAGCCCCATAATAGAAATAGCCAAAATCTGGGGAATGGCCGAAAAGAGGAGAGCCTTTCATCTCTTTCTCCTCAGCACTCTCCCTGAATTCACGGCCAGCTTGGGCATAATCCCAGTAAACATCCCCGGCATATCTGTACCCTGTAAGCTTCTTCCCCTGCTCATCAAAATAGCGGTAGAGCTTCAAATCCTCCACAAACATGGATTCTTCACTCGGCGAAGTTGATGGCGGCCGCAGATGCATGGGCAGAGTTGTGTCCATGGTCTGCCCCACAGAAATGTTGGGATGCTGGAGCAGGAAAATGACCACACTCCTCGTTTCCGTTTCTGAAAGAGGATAGGCCCCTGAGCCGAGTTGAGTCCAGCCCCGACTGGTTAAATCCAGGCCTGGCTCTGGCCGCCAGTTCTCAGGATAATTGCGATGGAGATCCAATCCACCAACTCCGTCTTCGTTGTATTTTCCATCGAGGTCATTGTCAATCCCCTCACTGTAAACTAAGTAATTGCCCTTTCCCTCGCCGACTCTCTTCATCAATCGCCCTGTTTTATCCTCAGGAAGGATGATGTGGTCACCTTTCCCATCCTCGACTTTTTTTCTCATCTGGAAACAGAACCCATCGCCATCCAAATCCTCAGAAGAATCCTCATCCAGGAGGCCGTCCCGGTCGCTGTCATGAGGCCGGACTGTGCTCCGGTTCATCTGAGCTGTGTTCAAATAGAGCTCGGCTCCATCAGGATTATTTTTCGGCTTGATATAAAGAGCTTTGGTATCAACAAGAGAGGTAATCTCGGCATCTCTCCCATAATTGGTCAATATATGCCAGGCAAAATAGAGAGCAGATTCTGCACCTGTGACTTCACCCGAGTGCCTGTTTCCCTCCAGAAACATGGCCGGCTTGTCTGTATCTTTGCCTGTGGACTTATTGGTAATGGTTATCTGCCAGATATCTCTCCCCTCAAAGCTCTGACCAACAGAGTAAAGCTCAACCAGATTTGGATATTCTTTTTCCCATTTCTTCAGAAAAGAAATGACTTCTCCGTATTTGTGGTAATGGTCAAAATCCATCTCACCTTCAACTTTGGGTCGCGTCTGTGGATAATCAACGTAAGGGAAAAAGCTCGCTCCATGTCTTGTCCCTCCAACTGTATATACCTTAGGCTGTTTTATTTCTTCAGCAAGAATATATGAAAAAATCAAAAAACAGAGAAAACCAAAGGCGAAAACGAGATTTTTATTTCTATTCATCCCTCCTCCTTCTTTATCCCTCAGAGAATATTTATATTCTCTCTCCAAGTCAATTCCTCTGAGAAAACCCAAAATAGCGTGAGAAAATAAAGATGTGGCCTAGCCACTCATCAAGTGATGTTTGTCTTCTTCCATCTTGCAGGCAGGAATGAAGTTTGGGGAATTCGAGCCTTCTCTGTCGAGGAAAAGAAACCTTTTTGCCCTCTCTTGCGTATATATAGGTGAAATGAAAAATAAAGACAGGAGGTTAAAAATGCGATTCAGAACAAAAGTAGCCATTTTCCTTGTTGCTGTGTTTCTCTCTTTTGCTGGATTTAATCTGATCGTTTCTTCTGCTGCCCTGGATATCATGAAGGTCGGAAAGCAGGCTGGCAATGATATTATAGCCAATGTCCTGGCAAAAGCAGACACAGCCAATCATCGTTCTTCTCTTCCTTAAGGATCAAAGCTTATGAAAAGACGGACGATGAGCAAAATCTCAGAAATGTGGGAATGGTTGGTGAATGATTTCGAGAGACTTGTTCTCTCAATGGTTAGATTAAACCTTCAAACCCAACGAGTTCCCATCCTTTAAGAGGCTGCAATTTCTTCCCAAAAAAGAAAATTGCAGCCTCTTTTTTTATGCCTTTTTTCCCCTCTTTTTCTCCCTGACAAGCGCTACAGCCCAGGAAGCTATAGCTTCCCCTTGACCAAGAGGGCCTAGACCTTCGTTTGTCTTTGCCTTTATCCCAATGCTTTCTTTCTCCATTCGCAGGATTGGGCTCAGAATTTCTTTCATCTTTGAGATGGAAGGAGCAAGCTTTGGTTCTTCGGCGATAATCACCGAGTCTACATGGATAATTTCAATTTTGGCCTTATCCAGCTTGGCCACAACTTCCCTCAAAAGCTCTGTGCTCGGGATCCCTTTATATCTTTGCTCATTCGCCGGGAAAAGCTGGCCGATATCTCCCTCTCCCAGGGCACCCAGAAGAGAATCGATGATGGCATGAAGCAGTGCATCTCCATCAGAATGGCCGGCCAGTCCTTTGGGAAAAGGAATTTCAAGGCCGCCAAGAAAAAGTTTCCGCCCCTGCTCCAAGCGGTGGATGTCGTAGCCAATTCCAACTTTAAATTTCAAAAAAGGCCTCCGCAATTTTCAGGTCAAGCGGATCTGTAATTTTAATATTCCTCCGATCTCCCTCGACCAAAAAGACTTTTTCCCCCAATCTCTCCACCAGCATCGCTTCATCCGTGCCATAAAACCCTTCTTCGGCTGCTTTCTCCAGAGCCTGCTTGAGCAGAGAATAGTAAAATCCCTGAGGAGTCTGAACTCGGTAGAGATCAGCCCTCTCGACAGTGTGGATGATTTGAGGACCAGAGACTTGCTTAAGAGTCTCATTCATGGGAAGAGCCGGGACGACAGCGCCTTTTTTCAATGTTGCCTCGATGACTCGACTGATCAGATCTTCTCCGACCAAAGGCCTGACTCCATCATGAACTAGGACAATATCCGTCTTTTTGGGATCAATCCGCTCGAATCCCCTGCGGACAGAATCCTGCCTCTTTTCTCCTCCCTTGATGACAGCCGTGAGTTTTCTCGAGAGTTTAAAATATCTTTCTTTATTTTCACCATCGGGTAAAACCAGGAGAATCTCGTTGACGCTCCTATGGCTTTCAAATCTTTGCAGAGTCCATTCTAAGACGGGCTTCCCCCCCAGGAGAGAAAATTGTTTGGGAGAGCCAAAGCGCTTCCCCTCGCCAGCCGCAACAATAATGGTTGATACCCTTTTCATCGAGACTCTTCGTTATAACGCCCAAAAATCATTTTGCCTACAGTTGTCTGAAGAACCGAGGTAACAGTGATGTCGATATTCTGGCCGATCATTTTCCTTGAATTATCGATCACGACCATTGTCCCATCGTCAAGATAGCCCACACCTTGGTCCTTTTCTTTGCCTTCCTTGAGTATAAAAACCCTCATCGATTCTCCGGGCAAGACAATGGGCTTAAGGGCATTGGCTAGTTCGTTGATGTTGAGGACTGAAATCCCTTGCAGCCGGGCCACTTTATTGAGATTTAAATCGTTGGTGATTATCTTGGCATCCAGCCGTTTGGCAAGCTCAATAAGCTTGGAATCAACATCCCTGATATCTGGAAAATCCATTTCGGTAATGATGACCGAAACTTGAGAAGATTTCTGGAGATGATCCAAAACATCTAGCCCTCGCCTTCCCCTTTGCCTTTTCAATCCATCTGAGGAATCAGCGATAAGCTGAAGCTCCTTGAGAATAAACTGAGGAATGGCGAGTGTTCCTTCAATGAAGCCTGTATCACAGAGGTCTGTGATCCGGCCGTCAATGATAACGCTTGTATCCAGGATTTTGTAGCTGCGGCCAACACTTTTTTCTTTGAAAAAACTGAAAAGGTTGGTTGGATCAAGCCATTCAGATTTTCGCGAGCCGACAAGAAAGCCGATGTAGGGCATGATGATCAGAAAAAAGACTCTTATGAAATAAGCTGTCGCTTGATCACTGGCAACGGTCCGATAGATGGAGCCTAGGCACCAGCCTAAAAGAACACCGGCAAATGTTCCTATTGTCGAACCCCAGATAATCTTGAATTGTGTTCTCCGGATTCTTGTCTCCAGATACATGATGATAATGCCTAGAGAAAAAGCGATTGCGGCACCGGCAGTACGGCCGAGATGAAAAAGAGGAAAGAAATAGCCGGCTGCGGTTATTAAAGCGATGATAAAAAAGCGAAAAACAAAAATACTCATTTCTAATAATCCCTAATATTTGAATATGATTTTTATTGCCTCTCTGACATTCTGAACACCAAGGAGCTTTATTTTTGGCCTATCCTCCTTCTCTAAAAGGGATATGTTTCCCTGGGGTAAAAGGACTGTTTCAAAGCCAAGAGAATGGGCTTCCTTGAGCCTGGTTACCGCCTGACTCACAGAGCGAATTTCACCGCTGAGGCCAACTTCTCCAAAAACACAGAAATCGGAAGGCACAGGTTTATTTTTTAAGCAGGAGATAACAGCCAGAATAACTCCTAAATCCGTGGCTGGTTCCTCTATGACCAGCCCTCCTGCAACGTTGAGATAAATATCTTCTCCCGCAAAGCTAAAACCCATCTTTCTCTCGATAATGGCCAAGAGCATGGCTGTCCGAAAATGGTCCAAACCCACAGTCATCCGCCTCGGGTTTCCAGTAAAAAGAGTGGGAGAGACAAGGGCCTGGACTTCGGCCAGCAAAGGTCGACTGCCTTTGATGGTGCAGATCACAACCGAGCCTGGCTCCTCAGCAGGCCTCTCCTTAAGGAAAAAGGCTGAGGGATTGGAGACAGCCTGAAGTCCGCTTGATCCCATCTCAAAAATAGCAAGCTCCGAGACTGGGCCAAACCTGTTCTTAAGGGCTCGCAGGACTCGATAGCTGTGATCTCTCTCCCCTTCAAAAAGGAGGACAACATCGACCATATGCTCTAGAGACTTGGGACCAGCCAGGTATCCTTCTTTGGTGATGTGGCCGATGAGAAATGAGGAAACCTCGTTTTTTTTGGCAAAACGAAAAATCTGATTGGCCACTTCTCGAACCTGGCTGATCGTCCCTGGGCTTGAAGACAATTTCGCAGAAAAAACCGTCTGCACAGAATCTACAACCAAGATCTGAGGTCGCAATTTCTCGGCCTGAGCCAAAATTCTCTCTAGGTTCGTCTCCGCCAAAAGATACAATTTCCCATCCCGGATGCCGAGCCTATCCCCACGAATTTTGATCTGCTCCAGCGATTCCTCTCCAGAGACATAGAGGACTTTCTCCTCCTCAATGGCAAAATCGCGAGAAACTTGAAGGAGAAGTGTTGATTTGCCGATTCCCGGCTCCCCACCAATCAAGACCAGAGAGCCAAGAACAACTCCTCCTCCCAAGACTTTATTGAATTCCTCGATTTTGATCTTTATCCTCTGCTTCTTGGCTTCCTTTATTTCCTGATAAAGAAGCGGCTCAGAAAGCGGAAAAGCATACTCGATAGGAACCTGCTCCTCAACCTCCTCGATCATTGTGTTCCACTGCAGGCAATTGGTGCACCTCCCCAGCCATTTTGGGGAGCGAAAACCGCAATTCTGGCAGATAAAGACTGTTTTCTCTTTCATTGAAGCCCTAAACCTAATCCAAAAAATACTTCTCTTTTAGACGCCAAAGTAAAATCATCTATTCCAAAGATAAAATAAAATGATTCTTGTGGGAAATATTTTGTCAAAAACCTGAAATGGGGCCGAGGCTGACGATTGAAATGAAAGCTTTCTAGGCTGAATCTCAGCCGATTGCTGAGGACGATATAATCCAGGCCAGCTCCAAACTGTGATTCAATAATTCCTGCTCTCGGAGCTAAGCTTCCCAAGCGCTTCCCTCCTTGGACAGAATAAGTAAATTTTTCCTGCCAGGGGTCATGAACAATCTGGGCCAGGAAAAAGTTTCTCGCTCGAAGCTGCAAAATGAGGCCAAGAGAATTCTTAAGAAGTTCGCTCTTCCCATAGTAATCTGCCCGGAAATCGATGTTCATCCGCAGGGAAGAGAGAGAATCGGCTGTTTTTCTGACCTCGTCCAGAACTCCATCAGCTTTCTCGTAGAGATCAGGCTCGTGGATAAGCTTGCCCAGAGACCCTTCACCCTTGTTTATTTTCTCCAGTGACTCTGACAAAAGCTTTAAAGATTCTTCCACCTTCAAAATCAATTCTTTTATTCTCTCCAGGTCCACTTTGACGCTCTCCCTATTTTCCTCAGCAATATTTTTTAAAAGAGAGATTGTCTTGTCCAAATTCTCAGTGACTTCTCTTGTCCTCTGGTCAAAATTTTGAAAAGCCTCAGCGCTGCTGCGGATACTCTGACGAAGAGGGCCTCTATTTTCTCCCAGAAATTCCTTCATCTCCTCTGAAAAAGAGGCTAGGTTCTCAAGAACGGCTTTCAGGTTTGTCCTTGATTCTTCCCCCATAACGTCTCTCAAAGTCTTTCCCAATTCTTTGACTTCATCTCCAATAGAGAGGAACAGGGTCCCGAGCTGGTCTAAACTTAGGGAAGGAAGCCCTTTGATAGTCTCCCCAGGTTGGCAAAAGGTTTCCTCCTCTCCTGGCAAAATTTCGATATATTTCTCACCCAAAAGGCCAAGAGCAGCTAGTGTCGCTTTTGAGCTCTTCAAGACTTTGAATTTAGGATAAATGTTCAGCAGAACTTCTGACTTCCTGCCCACAAGCTGGATATCTTTGACATAGCCAACTTTAACTCCTGCCATCCTCACCACAGCACGTTTCTCCAGGCCAGCCACTGAATCAAAAGTAACAAAGAGAGGATATCCAGGTTTTTTGAAAAGAACAGTCAAGTCCCCGACGATGAATATAAAAAGGGCTAGAATCAAAAGTGCGCTGGCCATAAAAATCCCGATTTTCAATTCCCTTCTCATTTTATCCTTCCCTCATTTCTTACCAATTCTTGATCGGACCTTCAGCCTGTCCGTGGATAAACTGCTGGATAATTTCATTCTTTGAGTTCCTGATTTCCTCTACTGTTCCGATCTCGATAATTTTCCCTTCGTAAAGCATGGCAATCCGATCCGCAACTTTATAGGAACTGGTCATATCATGGGTGATGACAACGGAAGTGACTTTCAATTCCTTTTTCATCCTGTTGATCAGTTCATTGATCGCATCTGCTCGAATGGGATCAATCCCTGTCGAAGGCTCATCATAGAGGATAATTTCTGGCCCATAGGCAATTGCCCTGGCCAGGCCTACCCTTTTTTTCATTCCTCCGCTGAGTTCATGAGGCATGAGATGCTCGACTCCTCTCAGCCCAACCTTGGCCAGGCTTTCTGAAACCAGCTCTTGTTTTTTCTCTTCAGAAAAATTCGTATATCGTTCAAGTCCAAAACTCACATTCTGGCCGACAGTCAAGGAATCAAAAAGAGCTGCCCCTTGAAAAAGCATCCCGAACTTCTTGGTCACACTTTGAAGCTTGTCCTCTTTGAGGCGAGTGATTTCCAGGCCATCGATATAAATCTCTCCCTGGTCAGGCTTGAGAATTCCTATCAAAAGCTTGATCAAAACACTTTTGCCAGAACCACTCTGTCCGATGACGGCCATTGTCTCGCCTCTCTCAATCTGGAGATTAACACCCTGGAGAACTCGGTTCTCTCCAAAAGCTTTATGAAGATCGACTATGCGGATCATTAGCCTAGACTTGCTGGAAGCAACTTGCTGAGGAAAAAATTGAGAATGAGAATCGAGATGCTGGCAATGACGACTGTCCGTGTTGTTGCCCTTCCAACTCCTTCTGCGCCTCCTTCTGCTCTCAATCCCTGCCAGCAGCCGACGATGGCAATGACAAAACCAAAAATTGCAGCCTTGAACAGGCCGCTCAGGATATCCCAGAGCTCAAGGTAGAGGAGGGTATTTCTGAGATAGATCACCCTGTTTACTCCCATGACATAGACATTGTAGAAAAATCCGCCAGCGATTCCGATCAAATCGCCGTATAGGGTCAGGCAGGGAAGCATGATGAAGCAAGCAAGTGTTCGAGGCACAACAAGGTAGCGGTTGGGATTGGCACCCAAGCTGAAAAGGGCATCAATCTGTTCGGTAATTTTCATCGTCCCAATCTCTGCTGCCATGGCTGATCCTACTCGACCTGAGACCATTAATCCCACCAGAATAGGGATGAGTTCCTTGGAAAGCCCCAGGGAAATAATAGGGCCTCCATAGGCTTCTGAGCCTGGCCCGACATAACGGTGAAATCCGACATAAGTCTGGAGCCCAAAAACAAGGCCGCCAAAAGCAGCGGTGAGAGAAACAACAGGTAAGGACCGCACTCCAATTTCTTCCAGCTGCTGGATAAAGATTCTTTTCTCCCATGGTCTCCTGAACATATTCTTCAGGGTTTTAGCCAGGAGAAGGCCCACCTCGCCGAGCTGCTCGAAAAAGGGAGAGAGAAGAGGCAGTTTATGCAGATGATTCATCTTTTAAGTTTCAGAATATTGAAACGCCAGATCTTCGAATCGAGCAAATTTGTTAAGAAAGGCAAGCTTGACGAGACCTGTCGGGCCATTCCTTTGCTTGGCAACATTGATCTCAGCTTCGCCCTTGATACTTTCGTCCTTGGGATGATAAACTTCAGGCCGATAGATGAAAATGACCACATCTGCATCCTGCTCGATGGCTCCTGACTCTCTCAGGTCAGAGAGTTGAGGTCTTGGTTCCCGTCTGCCTTTTTCTGGAGCTCTGCTCAATTGGGATATTCCGACGACAGGAATCTTAATTTCCTTGGCCAGCTCCTTCAAGGAGCGGGAAATGAAGGCCATCTCCTGGTTCCTGTTCTCAAATCTTCCTCCAGGACGCATGAGCTGAATATAATCTATAAAAAGCAAATCCAAGTTCTGTTCCATTTTCTGGCGCCTTGCCTTTGCCTTTAACTCCATGACTGTCAGGCCTGGTGTCTCATCGAGAAAAATCTTTGCCCGGGAAAGCACCTCAGCGCTCAGCTTGAGCTTTTCAAACTCTCTCTCACTGATGAAGCCTGTCCTCACCTTCTTAATATCTAATTGAGACTCTCCACAGAGCAAGCGGATGACGATCTGCTCCTTGGCCATCTCCATAGAAAAAAATCCGACAGCATAATCTGTCCGGACGCCGACATGTTGGGTGATGTTTAAGGAAAGGGCTGTCTTTCCCATAGAAGGACGGCCAGCGATGACGATGAACTCTGAATTGTGAAATCCTGAAGTCAGATTATCCAGATCTCTAAAACCTGACGGAACTCCGGTCACTGCCTCTCGCTGCTCGGACAAGCGCTTAATCATCTCTAGAGTTGGCTTGGTCAACTGGCCCACAGAAACGAATCCTGGCTTAATTCTTTGCTCAGCCACTTCGACTATGGCGGTCTGAGCTTCATTGAGAAGCTCATCCGCATCCTCTTTCTGCTCGTAACTGGCAGTAATAATCTTGGCCGAAGAAAGGATAAGGCGTCTTAAAAGAGCCTTTTCTTTGATTATCCGGGCATGGTACTCGATATTCAGACTCCGCGGAACCCCATCCATCAAAGACGAAAGATAAGATGCCCCACCAATCTCATCCAGCACCCCATCCCGCTGAAGCTCTTCACTCAAAGAGAGGAGGTCAACAGGCAAACCCTTATCCACCAGACCAATGATCTTCTCAATAATCCTTTGGTTTGCTTCTCTGTAGAAATCTTGAGGAGAGATGATGGAAAGAACCACATTAAGGTTTTCGTTATTGACCAGGATTCCTCCCAGAACAGTCTTCTCTGCTTCTAGGCTGTGAGGTGGAGTTTTTTTCAAAAATGTGTAATCGAGTTCCACTTTTTCCTCTTTCTATTTTTCCTCTTTCTTCTTCTCCTCTTCGCCTAGGCCTTCCTCCTTGACTACTTCAATCTTGACCTCAGCTTTATCGTCATGGTAAACCTTGATAGGCACGGTATAGTTGCCTAGTCTCTTGATGGGCTCGTCCAGAATTATTTTCTTCTTGTCAATATCAAAACCCAGTTTATCCAAGGCATCTTTGATGTCCGCTGCGCTGACGGAACCGAAGATGATATCTTTCTCCCCTGCTTTTCTCGAAAAGGAAAGGGTTATATCAGTCAACTTCTGGATAATCTCCTGCGAGGAGAATCTCTCCTGCTCAATCTTTTTCTTCAGGGCCTGCCTTTCAATTTCAATCATTTTTATATTAGAAGCCGTCACTTCCAGAGCCAATTTTTTGGGAATGAGGAAATTTCTGCCATAACCTGGAGAAACATTGACCAGATCTCCTTTTCTGCCTAAATTTTCAACATCCTGTTTCAGGATAACCCTCATTTTTCCTCCATGAATGAGAGAAAATCTTAGTCTTCGATATAAGAGAGCAAAGCCATCAAGCGAGCTCTTTTAATGGCCACGGAGAGCTTGCGCTGATGAAAAGCACATGTCCCAGTGATGCGCCGGGGCGCAATTTTTCCTCGATCGGCAACGTACTTCCTCAGGATATCGACGCTCCTGTAGTCAATAT
>CAZPAX010000010.1:0-23630 GCA_964584535.1 uncultured Eubacteriales bacterium | reverse complement strand
ATTTAATTCTTGCCAAAGACAACTTTCCACCAAGCTCCGCTTCATGGTGGTCCTCGCATTTCTCTTTGTCTTCATCCTTTCCGGAAATTTGATTGCCTCAAACTCCATTTTTTCTCTCCTCGATGGACGAATATTTTTTACTTTCATGAGTGATGAAAATCAATAAAAACAGAAAAACCTTTTTTTCTATTTGAAAAATCCTAACTTTTCATTAAAATGGATAGATAACAACCAGGAGATTGTAAAAAAAATAAAAAAAATAGGAGGAAATCATGAAAAAATTATTTTCTTTCTGCGTCCTCAGCGTTCTTTGTTTCTGCCTCATTTCTTATCCTTGCTTTAGCCAGACAGCCAAGGATATCCTGGGAAAATGGATTGAAGCCCAAGGGGGAGCGAAAGTTCTGGAAGGCATCAAAGACACGACTGTCAATGGAACCATGGAATTAACCCAGATGGGCTTAAGCGGTTCAATAACCATGTACCAAAAAGAGCCGAACAAATTGCGGATGGATATTGAAGTCATGGGTATGGTCATTACTCAAGCTTTTGATGGTCAGATTGCCTGGATGACCAATCCTCAGACAGGCACAACAGAGGAGATGCCGGAAAGCCAAGCTAAAGAAGTGAAACGGCAGGCTCTTGGCAATGATTCCCTTCTCCATCCTGAAAAATATGGAATAAGCTATGAATTGAAAGGCAAAGAAAAAGTGGAGGATAAAGACTGCTTTGTCCTTGAGCAAACCTTCGCCGATGGCCATAAAGTGACTCTTTACATTGATTCCGCCACTTATCTCCCTTATAAATCAACGGGAAAGACTTTGAATCAAATGGGAGCTGAAGTAATGGCTGAGACTTACTTCTCCAATTACCAAAAAGTTGATGGAACCACAGTCCCCCACCTCATGACAGTTTTTCAGGAGGGCAAAGAGTTCATGAAAATGACTTTTACCAAAGTGAGTTATAATACAGGTTTAGATGAATCACTTTTTAAAATGACCAAATGAGAAAGACTTTCCTTATTTTTTGTCTTCTTCTCATCTCCTTTGCCTCCTGCGCTGTCAATCCAGTGACAGGAAAGCGTGAGTTGAGCCTGATTTCTGAGCAGGAGGAAATTGCCCTAGGGAAAAAAACGGATGTCGAGATAAGAAGCCAGTATGGATTTTACTTTGACTCTTCTCTAAACGACTACATCAAACAAGTGGGAACGAGACTTGTCCCCCACACTCACCGGCCTCAACTCGTCTACAATTTCGCTATTCTGGATTCTCCAGTAGTCAATGCTTTTGCAGTGCCCGGAGGATACATCTATGTCACCCGCGGCATTGTGGCCATGATGAACTCTGAATCCGAGCTGGCAACTGTTCTGGGCCATGAACTCGGCCATGTCAATGCTCGCCATAGCGTTCGCAAGTTGAGTAAGCTGCTGCTCGTTCAAGTCGGCTTAGCTGCGGGAACTGCCATCAGTGACACTTTTGCCAAAATCTCTGGTGTGGCCGGCATAGGCATTCAGCTTCTTTTCCTCAAGTATAGCCGCGATGATGAGAGAGAGGCTGATCAACTTGGAGTCGATTATGCCCGGAAAGGAAGCTACAACCCCGGCCAGATGGTTGCCTTTTTCTCTTCTCTCCAGAGATTCGGTGATCTCTCCGGCAAACACAGCCTACCCGGCTTCCTTTCCACTCACCCTCTGACCAGTGAGCGCATTCAGAATGTGAAGAAGATGCTCAACGAGGATGACAGCCTTCTTTCTCTGAAGCGTGAGCCCTATCTCGAGCAAATCAATCAAATTGTCTACGGCGATGACCCCCGCCAGGGCTATGTCGAAGAAAACTCTTTTTATCATCCCGAGCTGCGCTTCTCTTTTTCTTTTCCCAAAGACTGGCAGCTTCAGAACACACCCACCCAGGTTTCCCTCGCTTCAAAAGATGAAAATGCGGTCATTGTCCTCCAAGTTGAGAAAACCGATCAAACCCTTGCTGATTATGCCCAGAAAAAATCATCGACCATTGAAGGAAGACAGTTTATCGGTGAAAATACACTTACCATCAATGGCATGCCCTCACTTTTCCAGCTCTATAATGTCGTTCAGGAAGAAAAGGAGACCCTGCGAGTTCGCCTTTCTTTCATCAAGAAGGGATCGCATATCTTTTCCTTCACTTCCCTGAGCACAGCTCTTAATTTTGGAAAATATGACAAGCAATTCCTCGATATTATCGGCTCTTTTAAGGAGTTGAAAGATAAAGCTCACCTTGACCGCCAGCCCCAGCGCCTTGTCCTGGTCAAAGCCAATGGGAGACAAAGTCTTCAGGAGATATTTCAGAAGGAGAGAATAAAGGAAGATTTATTGCCGAGCCTGGCCATCCTGAATGGAATGGAACTGGACACTCTTCCTGAGCAGAACCAGCTCATAAAGATCGTTCACTAATCAGGTCTCTGCTTCACGGAGAACACTGTAAGCCAGCTTCAGAGCTCGGAGGCCTTCCTCGCCGCTCACTTTGCTCTGCCTTCTATCCCTGACACATTTGAGGAAATTTCTCAGCTCTTTCTTGAGAGGCTCTTCCTTCTTTATTTTCAAGGTTTTTATATCTGTCTGACGGCCATTGAGAGGAAATATCTTGACTTCCTGGTCAATGTAATCGATAGAGTAATAGGAAGTTGGCTCAAATATCCTGAGTTTTCTCACCTTTCCCTGGTGAACACGGCTGGCCGTAAGGGTAGCCACGCAGCCGGATTTAAACTCCAGCCGGGCATTGGCAATATCAATCTTTTCGGAAAGGACATGAATCCCTGATGACTTGATGACACTCACTTCCTCCTTGATAAGAGCCAGGATGATGTCTAAGTCATGAATCATGAGATCGAGCACAACGTCGATATCCAAAGAGCGTGCGGAGAAGGAACCTAACCTCTGGACTTCTATAAATTTTGGCTCAGAGATCATATTCTCCACAGCCTCGACAGCGGGGTTAAATCTTTCCAGATGCCCAACCTGAAGGACGAGTCCATTTTTCTTGGCCATTTCCACAAGCTGCTCCCCCTGCTCGACTGTTTCTGTGATAGGTTTTTCAACTAGAACTGCCTTTCCCTGGCGCAGAAGATTCATGGCTACAGAAAAATGTTCAGAGGTGGGAGTGGCAACGATCGCCGCATCGATTTCGTCCAGCATATCTCCATGGTTCTGGTAATATTGGACGCCGTGGCGATTTCCAATTTCAACCGCCTTTTTAAAATCGATGTCGGCAACTCCTTTAAGTTCTGCTTCTTCCAGATAGGACAGAATCCTGGCATGTTGCATTCCCAAATATCCAACTCCAATGATGCCAACTCTTACTGTCTCCATTGTTTTATCTCCATTGCCGATCTTCAGGAATTCTTGGCCACAATTGCCACTCCATGGGCATTGGCCAAGGAAAGGGCTTTCTCTTTTTGGAAAAATGGCACTCCCCGGGCCTCGAAGCAGAGAGCTACGCCTTTTACTCTAACAAGACAGCGCAAAGTGTCAAGCCCAACTGCCGGCAGGTCAATTCTTGGATCCTGGGAGGAACGGCTGACTTTAACTGCAACAATCCCCTTGCCAGCCAGCCGGCCAGCTCTTTTTATGGCTTCATCCGTGCCTTCCAGACCCTCCACGGCCACGACACTTTTGTCCTTGACGACCACTGTCTGTCCAATATCCAGATCTGCTATATTCTTGGCAATTCTCCAGCCAAAATCAATGTCCTCCATGACCCAGCCTGGAGGGACTTTTTCCGTCAAGATACCCTCCGCACAGAAATAAGGAGCCAAAAAAAGCGAGGGGTCCTTGACCTTAATTCCTTGGCTTGCCAAAAATTCGATGATGGCCTGGATTAAAGCCGAAGGGCTTTTCTCTTTGACTTGAGCCAGAAGATTTTGGGCTGGACGATTGGAAAGTTTTTTTCTGTAAAGAAAACTCTGATTCACCTTTCCCAGCATGACTGCCTCATCGATGCTATGCTTTCGGAAAAAAGAGATAAGTTTGAAAACTTCATCAGCTCCGATCCACTGAAAGGCCTCAGCCTTTTTCTCAAGTCTGGGCTCTGCTTCTCCTTTAATTCCGGCGATCATAAAGGTGTATCCCTTCTTCCGCGCTTCATCGAGAACCAAAGAGAGGAATTTTCCTCGCCCGGCAATTATCCCAATTCGAGTTCCCATTTTTCTGTGGCTTTCTTTATGATCCCTCTTTGCGAAGAGTGGATAAAATTGATGATTTCTTCCCTATCCTCACTTTTAGGGTAGAGGCTTTTGACCTTCTCCACAGCCTGAGTCGTATTCAGGTCAGAATAGAAAATGATTTTAAACATCTCCTTGAGTATTCTCAACCTTTCCCTTGAAAAACCCCTTCGCCTGAGGCCAATCGAATTCAAACCATAGAGAATAACAGGCCGGCTGCCAGCCACCCGGCAGAAAGGCAGCACATCCTGGGTGACGACAGTAAAGCCTCCAATAAAGGCATATCTGCCCACCCGGCAGAATTGATGAATACCGCTAAAAGCACCCACAGTGACATAGTCTTCAATAGTGACATGGCCCCCTAAAGTGGCGGCATTGGTAAAAATGGTTTCATTCCCGACAAAGCAGTCATGGGCGATATGAGAATAATCCATGAAATAATTGTCATTTCCGATGAGGGTTTTCCCCCCTCCTTTGACTGTCCCCCTGTGAATGGTCACAAACTCCCGGAATATGTTCCGATCACCGATCTTAACCAGAGTCTCTTCTCCCCGATAACTCACATCCTGGGGTGGTGTTCCGATGGAAGCGAAGGGAGAGAGATTACAATCTGAGCCTATTTCTGTTAGGCCATCGATATAGATATGGGCAGCAAGCCTCGTATTTTTATGAATCTTAACTTTCTCGCCAACACAACAATAAGGTCCGATCCAAACTCCGGAAGCCAATTGCGCTTTAGGATGGACTGTGGCGGTGGGATGGATAAAAACCTCATTGCCGCTCATTCAGTTCCTCAAGATTCAAAAGCGAGGCAATCATCTCACCTTCTGCCACCACCTCCCCATCGACCAAAGCTCTTCCTTTCGTGTAGCAGAACTTATTTCTAAGTTTGAGGATTTCTCCTTCGATTCTCAATTGGTCTCCTGGAACCACTGGCTTTCTGAACTTCGCATTCTCGATCTTGCTCAATAAAGCAAATTTCTTTTCAGAATCAGGGATAGAGTGGAAAATGAGAATGAGAGCCGCCTGCCCCATGGCTTCTAAAATCAAGACGCCGGGCATGACTTTCAAATCGGGGAAATGGCCTTGAAAAAAAGGCTCATTGTAGGTGACGTTTTTGATGGCCACAATCGATTTCCCTTTTTGTATTTCCAAGACCCGGTCGATCAGGAGAAAAGGATAGCGATGGGGGAGAACCTTTAATATTTCCTCGATCTTCATCAAGGCTTTATCTCATCACTTTGTCGCTGCTTTGGAAGCGTCGTATCTTTTGATGACTTCTTCAGTAAGCTCAATGGCAGGATTGACGAAAATGGCTCCACTTTTCCCCAAGTCAAAAATGATGTCCAACCCTTTTTCTTTGCCAATCTGCTCGATGATCGGAATCAATTCACCCTGGACCTTGCCAAAAAGCCTGTTCATCAGATCCTGCATATTCCGATAAGAATCTTCAGCCAACCGCTTGCGGTCTGTCTGCTTTTTTTCCAGGTCAGAATTCAACTGAATTATAGCTTCATCAGTTAGAGTCAGCCTCTGGGTGTTGAGCTTTGTTTGGAGTTGGCGGATGTCATCATCCAACTTTGTCAGGTCAGCTTGATTCTTTTTATCCGTATCCTGCAGCCGGGCCATAACCTTTTTCCCTTCACTGGACCTTTCCAGGACTTCCTGGGAATTGACGACACCTATTTTAGGCTGTTGTTGAGCGAGGCTGGAGGAGACCAGAGCTCCGAAAAAGAGGATAAGTAATAGGATGCTCCTTCCGCTTCTCTTTATCATCATTTCGCCTCCTTTAATTGATTTGTAATGTCTCTTTTACTTTCTCAAAAAGTAGTCCCAATCGCAAATCGAAAAGCGAATTTGGAATCATCAGCATATATTCTCCGATTGTTATAGGCAAAAATTAGCCTAAAGGGAACCCGCAAAGCGGGGACAAATATTCTCGCCTCTATTCCTGTTGAGGTATACATGTCTTTTAAGCTTAACTTCTGATTCTGGGCGTAGGCATTGCCCATATCATAAAAGAAAATCAAATACAAAGGCCCGCCGACAGCGATGTTGTATTCTGCATTGAATACAAAGGACTTATCTCCCCCGATGTTTGCTCCGCTCTCACTCCGAGGGCCGATGGTATAGATATCATAGCCGCGGATATTCCTTTCCCCGCCCAGATAGAATTTTTCCCAGAAGGGAACCTCGGAATTCTTCAAAGGCTTTACAAATTCGTACTGCAGATGGAAGCCGATGACATGGTTCTTGAGAAGTGGATGATAGAGCGTCCATTCCAAGGTGGGCTTGATCAAGCTAATCTCTCCTCCCAGAAAAGACCCGGAAAACTTGCACTGGGCTAAATACAGAGTCCCTCTGGTCGGAGTTAAGGGGCTATCCACAGTTGAACGATAAATGATGGGCATGAGGCTTGAGACTTTGTAATTGCCCCAGCCATACATGCCATAATACATGGGATCATAACCATAGTAGGGGTAATAATCTTCTTCATCACCAGTGTATTCTTCAATATTTACGTATTGATAGCTATAAGTGAGGCTCGTTCTCCAATAGCCCTTGACCCTTGCCCCAAAGATAAGGTCCACTCCTTTTGTTTTTTGGATGTAGAGATAGGGAAGGGCAATATAGCGGTTATAAATGTTAAAGCCGAGACTTAGCGGATAATCCAGAAAATAGGGCTCTGAAAATCCAAAGACATAGTTTTTGATCCTTTTTCCATGCTGGGCCGTGATTTCCAGGTTTTCTCCTGCTCCCAAGAAATTGACTGTCGAATAACTCAAGGCAATAAATGTCCCTTCGTAGCCGCTGTAGCCAGCTGTAAACTGGATGTTGTTTCTCTGGAGCTCCTTAAGATTTAGGCTCACGTCGAGTAGAGTCGGACTTTCAGGACTCGGTTTGATATCCGGATCTTTCTCCAAGTCCACCAGGCCAAGCTGCTTGATTCTCAGAATGCTGTCTTTGAATAAAGTAAAACTGAACCTATCCCCTTCTCTGATGAGCATCTCCCGGCGAATCACCTTATCCTTAGTGTAGGTGTTCCCTTTGAATTCAAGCCTGTTGACATAACCAATTTCGCCTTCGTAGATATTGAAGGTGACATTAACCAGCTTTCTCTTCGGGTCGAGGCTTTCCACAGGCGCGATCTGGGCCCAGAGATAGGCTCCGTTTCGATAGAGCTCTTGAACGCTCTCCACGCTCTTTTCCCTGACTTTAGTGCTGTAAATATCTCCTTTTTTCAGCTTGATGAGGCGCCTCAGATATTGTCCAGCAACTGCTTTATTCCCTTCAATATTGACCTCTCCTACCAGGTAGCGATAGCCGGCATTCACCGGAATGATGATTTTCATCATCTTCCGTTTCTTGAAGAAAATTGATCTTTTGGTTATCTCCTCAATCCTTGGCTCCCCGATTGTTGCCTCCATGTACCCGTTTTCCTGAAGCCTCTTCTTGATGTTTTCCAGGTCCTCCTCAATCTTGTTCTGCTTGAAAACATCCTTTCCCGTGATCCAGGAGATGAAACCATGCTTTTTGTTCTGTTTCATCGCCTCACGAAGATCGCTTTTGGCCAACTTTGGGCTGCCCACAAATTCCACATCGCCCACCTTGATTTTCGGGCCTTCATCAATTTTAAAAACAACCTCTACTTCATTCTTTCCCTTTCTGCTTGTATCGACATCGATTTTCGCTGCCTGAAGCCCTTTCTCCAGGAGAAGATCTTCTATTGTCTTTCGAATCTTCTGAATTTTGCTAGGGCTATAATAGGAATAGGGAAGAATATAGGCATCCTTCTCTTTCAACTTATTGACAATATCCTCTTCCTTCACCTTCTTGCCTGTTTTGTAGGTGATGACTTTGACGATGGGATTTTCCTCAACAACAATTTTTACGACTTTTCCTTTTGTTCCTTGCTCCTCCTCTATTTTGATATCTGAAAAAAAGCCAGTTGACCAGAGAACTCTGAAGTCTTTTCTAAGCATCTCATCGCTGTAATAATCGCCTTCTCTTGAAGAAATGTAATAGAGGATTGTCTCCCGGGTAACCCGTTCATTGCCGATAATCTCAATCTTTTCGATCATTTCCTGGCCAAAAAGAAAGAGGGGAAGAAGAAGGGAAATAAAGACGAGAATCGTTTTTTTCATTTCTTATTCCTTATACCATAAGAGTCTTTTTTTTTCAAAAATAATTCCTCTTAAATCAAGAACTTCAAGGACTGGCCAAAAGTTTCAGTTCCCCCCTCTCCATTAAGTAGACCTTATGGCAAAATTGGGCCACTTTTTCATTATGGGTGACAACCACAGAAGACAGACCTTTTTTCTGATGCAATGCCAGGATTAAGTTCAAGATGGATTCCCCTGTTTTCCAGTCTAAATTTCCAGTAGGCTCATCAGCAAGAAGAAGTTTTGGCTCATTAACCAATGCCCGGGCAATAGCTACCCGCTGTTGCTCTCCTCCAGAAAGCTGGCTGGGCCGGAAACAAGCTTTTTCCTCCAAAAAAACTTCCTGGAGAATCTCTAAAGCTCTTTTTTGAGCTTCATTTTTCTCCACCCCCCTTATCCAGAGGGGAAAACAGACATTTTCGAGGGTCGTAAACTCAGGCAGAAGATGGTAAAACTGAAAAACAAACCCAATTTTCTTGTTTCGAACCTCAGCCAGCTCTTTCTCATTCTTGGAAAGAATATCTTCCCCGTCAAGAAAGATCTCTCCCTCGCTTGGCCTGTCCAGAGCGCCCAGCAGATTGAGGAGAGTTGTCTTCCCCACTCCGGAGACACCCATGATGGCCACAAAATCCCCAGGTTCAATCTCAAAGTTTATCCCTTTGAAAACAGACAAGACGCCTTTAGGCAGGGGATATTCCTTGCCGAGGTTCAGAGCTTGAATGAGATTATTCATATTTTAAAGCAATAGCAGGATCGACTTTTGAAGCCCGCTGGGAAGGGAAAAGAGTCGAGAGCAAGCTGATCATGAGGGTCACCCCGACGATCATCAGCAGATCAAAAGGCCGCAGATGAAAAGGAACAAAAGAGATCTGATAGATATCCACCGGGACTTTGATCAGTTTAAAAGTATTGGCTAGCCAGCACCAGACCAGGCCTAGAGTAACCCCAACAAAAGTTCCGATGACTCCAATCATGGCTCCCTGAAGAAAGAATATCTTTTTGATATTCTGCGAAGTCGCTCCCAGGGCGATGAGAATGCCGATATCCCGAGTTTTCTCCATGACCATCAAGATCAGAGTGGCAATGATGTTCAGGGCAGCGACAAGGACAATCAAAGCAATGGTCAGGAACATGATGTTTTTCTCCAGTTTTAGGGCAGAAAAGAGGGATTTATTGAGTTCCATCCAGGTCGTGACATAAGCTGTGGCCGGCAAAATTTCCCTGATCCGATCTGCAATTTGAGGAGCTTCGAAAATATCTTCTATCCGTATTTGAATAGTACTGATCTTCTCATCCAGGCCAAAAAATTTTTGGGCTGAGGCTAGAGAAATGAGGGCTGTCGAGGAATCGAACTCATATAGCCCTGTGACAAAGATGCCAGTGACGACGAATCTCTTTGTTTTGGGTAAAAGTCCGATGGGTGAGAGCCGCGAAGATGGGGCCAAGACTGTGACCACATCTCCAATTCCTGCCCCTACATTGAAAGCGATTTCCCGGCCGAGGAGAATGCCTTCTCTAGGAGAAGAAGATGGAATCCCTCCTCTCTCCAATTTCTGAAGCCAGGCTGAAGACTTCTTCTCCAGTTCAAAATCAATCCCTTTGAGCACTGCTCCCTGCGAGCGTGAAAAACCGCTAATCAAGACTGTGTTATAGACAACAGGAGAAATGGATTTCAATCCCTTGATAGCTTCTATTTTCGAGATAAGCTGAGCATAGTCTCTCAAGCCTTCGCCCGTGAGATCAGAGACCATAATATGCGATGTAGCTCCCAGAATCTTGTCCTGAACATCCTCTTGAAATCCGGTAATGAGAGCTATGGCGATAATAAGCGCCATGACCCCTATTGTTATCCCCAAGACAGAGATGAAGGTGATGACAGAAATGAAGGCCTGCTTGCGTTTAGCTAGGAGGTACCGTTTGGCAACAAAAAATTCATAATTCATGATTTGCTCGAAGAAATCCTATTTTGGCCGGAGGAGGGGGAAGAGGATAACCTCCCTGATGGATTTTTTGTCGGCAAAGAGCATCACTAGACGGTCAATGCCAATCCCCTCTCCTCCTGTTGGCGGAAGTCCATATTCTAAAGCCTGGATATAGTCAATATCAATCCAATGGGCGCCTTCATCCCCTTTTTTCCTCTCTTCCGCCTGTTCTTCAAAGCGTTTCCTCTGTTCTTCGGGATCGGAAAGCTCGGAAAAAGCATTGGCAATTTCCATACCTCCTATGACGAGCTCAAACCGCTCTGCTTCCTCTGGATTTTCTCTGGATGCTTTGGCCAGGGGAGAAACTTCCCGAGGAGGATTGATGATAAAGGTTGGCTGGATGAGTTTTTGCTTGACGTACTTATCAAAAATAACGTCCAGGGCCTTTCCATAAGAGAGAACCTTCTTCTCAGGAGCCAAGGTTGAAGCCAGCTCGATCGTTCCTGGCCGATCATCAAAGCGGCTGGGTGCAAGACCACTGTAGCAGATGATCGCTTCTTTGAACTTCATCCTTTTCCAGGGCCTCTTTAAAGAAATTGTCTCTTCTCCATAGGTGATTTCTTCTTTACCCAAGACTGATCGGCTGAGGAAGATGATGAGTTCTTCCGTCAATTCCATCATGTCCTGATAATCGCTAAAGGCTTCGTAGAACTCAAGTATTGTAAACTCAGGATTGTGCTCTGAGGATATCCCCTCGTTTCGGAAGCTGCGATTGATCTCATAGACTTTTTCAAAGCCTCCGACAACGAGCCGTTTTAGATACAATTCAGGAGCTATTCTCAGGTAGAGGTCAATGCCTAAGGCGTTGTGATAAGTCTTGAAAGGTCTAGCTAGGGCCCCTCCTGGAATGGCGTGCATCATAGGAGTTTCCACTTCAAGGTATCCCCTTTGATCAAAGAATGACCTGATTTGGGTAACGATAGAGCTCCTCATCTGGAAAATCCTGTTGACCTCTGGATTCATGATCAAATCCAGGTATCTCTTCCGATAGCGGAGTTCTATATCCTGAAGGCCATGCCACTTTTCAGGAAGAGGATGGAGGGATTTGGCCAGGAAGGTGTAAGATTCAGCCAGGATTGTCAATTCCCCTGTCTTTGTCTTGAATAGGCTTCCCCGAAGAGCGATCATGTCTCCCAGATCAAAAAGGGAGAAAAGCTGGTAATTTCTCTCTCCAACCAGGTCCTCCCGCAGATAAACCTGGAGCCGGGAACGACTATCAGAAATATGAAAAAAAGTGGCCCGTCCCATGCCGCGAATAGAGAGAATTCTTCCTGGTACAACCACTTCAATCTTCTTTTGTTCGAGTTCTTCTCTTGACAACTTGGAAAAATTGGAAACCACATCAGAGACAGAATGAGTTTTCTCAATTTTATGAGGAAAAAGATCTATTCCCTCCTTGGCCATTCGCTCCAGTTTCTTTTGACGGGAAATCTCTTGGTCACTTTTCATAGATTCATTACTTGGCTTTGGCATTTCTTTCCTAGGAGTGCCTCTTTTTTCTTTTTTGACCATTTTTTCCTTCTTTTAAAGTCTTGTTTTTCGCTTCCAGTTTTTTCCTTATGGCATCTAGAACGCCGTTGACAAAGTCTGCAGCCTCATCGCTACTGTATTTTTTGGCAATCTCAATCGCCTCGTTAATAATGATAGCAGGAACAACATTCTCTTCATGGAGAAACTCAAAGACAGCAATCCGCAAGATATTGCGGTCAACAAGGGCCATTCGGGAAATGCGCCAGTGCTCACTACTGGATTGAATGAGGCTGTCGATTTCCTCTTGATGGGAAACAATTCCTTTGACTAACCAGCTAGAATATTCTTTGACAGCTTCAGACGCTCGCTTTGTCCCCCAGTACTGGTTGAGCGTTTTTTCCAGTTGGGTGTTATCGAATTCTAACTCGAAAAGAATTTGCAAAGCGCTTTCCCGGGCCTTTCTCCTCTTGCCCATGAAGCAATCTATCCCTCACTCAAGGCCTGAGACTTTCATCAAGTTGATAGTCTCGACAACAGAAAATACTGCATCCCATCCTTTGTTGCCGGCCTTGGTGCCTGCCCTCTCTATTCCCTGTTCAATTGTATCCACAGTTAAGATTCCAAATGAGACTGGAACTCCCTCCTCCATGGCGACTTGAGCTAATCCTTTGGTGATTTCAGCGCTCAAGAAATCAAAATGAGGAGTATCGCCCCTAATCAGAGCTCCCAGGCAGATAATGCCATCAACCTTTTTCGATTTCGCAAGTTTTTTTGCCACAAGAGGAACTTCAAAAGAACCAGGGACTTTGTAGATGAAAATGTCCGGCTCCTGGGCTCCTAGCTTATTCAGGGCATCAAGAGCCCCTTCTAAAAGTCTTTCCGTGATAAACTGATTAAAACGGCTAACCACAATGGCGATCTTTAAACCCTTTGCCTGAAGTTTTCCTTCATATGTTTTCATGGTTTTCTCCTCTCATTGACCTCGAAAATTGGCTTTCCTCTTTTCCAGAAAGGCTCTGGTCCCCTCTTTGCTGTCTTCTGTCGAACAAGCTTTGCCGAAATAATCTGCCTCAAGATGAAGCCCTTCTTCCAGAGTTTTATCCAATCCCTTGTTTATTGATTCAATAGCAAACTCAAGAGCCAAAGGAGCATTGGCAATGGCCTCTTTGGCCATAGTTTCACAACGTGGCAAGAGTTCCTGGAGAGGAACAACGCAGTTGACCAGTCCAATCTCATAAGCCTCTTTGGCATCGATCGTTTTCCCACTGAGGATAAGCTCCATGGCCTTGCCCTTGCCCACCAGCCTGGCTAACCTCTGGGTTCCTCCAAAGCCAGGAATGAGGCCCAATTTGACTTCTGGCTGACCCATTTTTGCATTTTCGGAAGCAACGCGGATATGGCAAGCCAAAGCCATTTCTGTTCCTCCACCGAGGGCATAGCCGTTGATAGCAGCAATAACAGGCTTTTTGAAGCTTTCAATGAGCTTTGTCAATTCTTGACCTTCGAGGGCGTACTGCTTTCCTTGAGCGGAATCTAGCTTGGAAAGCTCACTGATATCTGCTCCAGCAACAAAGGCTTTCTCCCCACTGCCTGTGAGAACAATAGCCTTGACTTCTAGATCATCCCTGAAGGCGACAAACGCTTGTCGCAACTCCCTGATTGTCTCATTATTCAAAGCGTTGAGCTTTTCAGGACGATTGACAACAATAAAGCCAAGACCCTCTCTTTTTTTTGTTGTTAAATTTTTATACTCCAATTTTCCTCCTTGCAAGAGACTCTTTTACTTATGCCTCTCTTTTTTGTAGCATGTGTCAAGAGATCTTTTTTTCATATATTCTGTATTTTTTATAAATTTTTCCGCCGATAGAGGCACAAAACCTGTTGATGGGCTCATTGTCCTCAAGCTGCCAAGACATCTCACACCATTTATAACCGCTGGCAATGCCATTTTTTTCCAGCTCTGAATAAAGGAGATAACTGATCCCAGTCTGGCGGTATTCTCTGAGAACGCCAAAAATAATTGCCCGCATCCCTTCGATTTTTCTCCGATAAATGAGAAATTTGATAATTCCCAAGGGAGTTAGCCTCCCGTTCATTCTTATTAGCACTTCATTGTAATTGGGCAGACCAATGGCAAAGCCGATAGGCTTTCCCCTATCTTCAGCCAAAATAACAATGTTGGGGTCAGCCAATTGCTTTAATTTTTTGACCGTATGATTCATCTCTTCTTCGGTCCAAGGGACAAATCCCCAGTTTTTCTCCCAGCTATTATTATAGACAAACTTGATTCTCTCCGCCTCCTCATCGAGGTGCTTCATATCGATTGTCCTCAATGTGACGGGCATTTTCTTTCGGATTTCGTTGACTATGGTCTGGACTTTCTGAGCTGTCTCATGATCTTTGCTCATGTAAAAAGCGTATAAGTCCTTGGCTTTGACCAAGCCGCATTTTTCCATGAGCTCCAGATAATAGGGAGGATTGTAAGTCATCATGATCACAGGCGGAGAATCAAATCCCTCGACGAGAAAGGCACATTCATCGTTCATAGAGATATTCATCGGGCCGCGCAGGACTGTCATTCCCCTCTCTTTTCCCCACTCTGAAACTCCATTCAAGAGAGCTTCGGCTGTCTCCCCATCATTGAAACTTTCATAGAGGCCGAAGAAGACAATTTTTTCATCATGGAATTTGTTATGATTTTCATCGACAATAGCCACAATTCTCCCCCTTATCTCTTCATCTCTAGAGGCAAGAAACAACTCCCTGTCCCCATGCTCAAAAAAGGGATTTTTTTCTTTATCCAATTTCTCTTTGATGTCGATGATGAGGGGAGGAACCCAATTTGGGTCATTTTTATATATCTGCCAAGGGAAAAAAAGAAAATTTTTAAAATCTTTTTTGGTTTTTACCCTTTTGATTCCAATCTTGCTCACCTTGCTTCCTCCAAATTTTTCCCTATTTTATCAGATAAAAAGTTTTTTTGCACGAATTTTATAGGCATGAGAGGCATCTTTTTTCCGTGAAATCTTTAATTTTTTTTGGATGGGCGGCACGTGCCAGTCCCCCTAACGCCCGCAGCAGAAGGGGTCGGAGTCAGGCATCTGGGCCCTCGGGGTCAGACATTATCATAGGGGTGGGTGAGCAGTCGAGGGAATGCGAACATCTCTTCTGCATGGCAATGTCTGACCCCAAATCTTGAGGGCGAGATGCCTGACTCCAAGTGAGGACGGATAGGCGCGCACCTTGCCAGGACCCGTCCATTAATTTAGACCATCACGGAAAAAAAGATGTTCCATAGGCATCTCTAAAAAGATGGCTCGCGAAGCCATTCAGGATTCCGTAGAGGAAGTGGAGATTCTGAGAGAAGAGCTGAAGAAAATTTATTATGAGTTTATCGAGAAAGAACTAAAAATCCAGTCTGAGTCCAAAGCGAATTATCCGCTTGCCAAAGACGGCGTTCGTGACCTGGTAATCAGGCTGCAGAAACTTTTCTCCCGGTTGACCTGCCCCCTCTTCGGCAGGCTCCCAGCGGTCGATATCGTTCAAGCCCACGATGGAGGCGGTGAAGCCCAGCAGGTTAGTGACATCCGCATACAACCTCACTTTGCCCGAAGCTCCCAGTGGCCATTCTTTTTCCAGCCTTAGGTCGAGGAACGACCAGGCTTTTTCTCTCCGATTCCCCGGAGCCTCTAGGTTAACAGCGTAATAAGTCCATTCGGCATTGTGGGCTGAACACCAGTCAGCAGGGGGAAGAACCTGTACCCATCTCTGCCAAGGAATGCCGCTCTGATAATGGAAGGATGCGTTGAGCCAGAAGTGGAAAGGGAGTTCCACCGTACCTAGGAGCTTGATCTGCACAGGCCTGTCTGTGTCCAGCCGGCCATAGCGGTTAATAAAAAAGTTTGGGCTGTTTGCTGCCGCTGTAAGGGCAGTAGTCTCATCAGCGAAACCGCCAAGGTTTCCCTCGGCTTTGCTCAGGACTAAGGAACCGGCCAGCTGCCAGCCCTTGGCCATGCGTTTGTGAAAGACGAATTCCAGGCCGCGGTATTTTCGCTTGAGCTCCGGGACATTTCGCAGCTGGAGGAAGGTTGGGGGCGCTTTAAGGGATTTAACATATAGAGTGAGGGTCTGGCTTGGATAAGAGCCGGTGCCGGGGACAGTGGTTGTAAAGGGAATCCAGTATCTTTGGGCTGGGGCCTGGTCTGAAGCATACCAGTATTCTCCGGTCTCGGGGGCATAGAGGACATCTTCAAGGATATTCATCTGTTCCCTAGAGATGAAATGAAGACCGATAATTAAATCTTTGAAGAGCTCCTGCTCTATGCTGGCAGAGATTTCCTCCGTGAACGGAGCCTTAATGTCGCTTGCTACTCGGTTCTTAGTGAAGGAACTGGAGAGAAACCGAATATCCAAGTTCGGAAGACTGAACTCGTCCTCCACGTCGGGCCTGCTATCGCCATTTGCGTCCAACCAGTATAATGGCAAATTCTGTGGATAGAGGGGATTGAGGGGTAAGAAGTAACGGTGAGAGAGGGAATCCGGATAGCGGCCGTATGTTGCTTTAAGGACGGTTTTCCCGCTTCCCCAGATATCAAAGGCAAGCCCAGCTTGTGGACAGAGGGAATTCCAAGAAATGATATCATCGAGCTCGGCCATGGTAATCAGACTCCAAGGGTTGAAACCTTTGGGAAAATCATCGGGATAGGTTGCCCTGAGATAGGGATTAACGAGGGCGTCCCCGACGAAGAGAGAGAGTGGATTCCCGGATTCAGATTTGGAGCCTGAGGGAAACCAACCCCAGGAACGGTTGAAGCGAAGCCCTAAGCTGAACGTCAGCCGTCGAGCCAGGCTGAAAGAATCCGTTACATAGACCCCTAGCTCCCGAGTCTGGCCATAGAGAAGAGTGGAACCCTGTTGAGGACCACAGAACCAGAAGGCCAGAAGGCCGCGGCCATTATAGAAATAATCTTTCGGGTTTCGGCTGTCTAAGTACCAGAGCATATTGTCCTTTCTCCACCAGTCGAGGCTTGAGCTGGAACCGTCGAAATCTGCGCCAACTCTGAGAGTATGGCTTGCACCAAGGACATTTTCTCCGAATATTCGGAGGGAGGCATTGGCCTGGATTCGTTGCCTATTTGTTTGGGAATTGTAATCGGCGCCGCTCAACGGGCCATAAAGGTCTCCAGCATCATCTGTCCAGGGAAGGTCGAGAGCTTTCTCCTGGAGAAGGGCGTGAATATTCCTGTTGACATAGGCGGCTCCGATATAAGCTAGAATGTTCTTATTGAGATGATAATTCAGCACGCCGTGAAGAGCGAAGGACTTTTCATCGTCCAAAACGTGGGTAGAGAGGAAAGGCAAGCGGGGTGAAGGATCTTCGTACACCGGTTGATAGACGTCGGCCAGGTTGATCCAAGCCGTGAATTTGGCGTTGGAAATGGGGAGCAGGGTGAGCTTGAAAAATCCTGATACGTCCCGACGATACCAGTCGTAATTATAGTGTTCTCTGCCCTGGATGTCCTGGAAAGGGCCGATGAAGTTGTTATTCATGGATTTTTTGAGATACTTGCCGGTCAAGAAATACCAGGCGCGGTCCTCCCAGAAGGGACCTCCTAGGCTTAAGGAAGATTCAAAAAGATTCTTATCACCTAGAGGCGGGCTCACACCCAAGTCTTTGATCTGGGATGATGTCCACAGGTCTTTGTTCCAGCTGTCGTTGATGAAAAAAAGGCCCAATTTTCCGGCAAAGGAATTGCCCCCCGACTTGCTGACCACATTAACATAGGCACCCCTAGCCGGAAGCTGGGAAGCGAACTGCCCGCTAGAAATGATCTCTATTTGCTCCATTAGGTCAAAATGGAGATTGATGAGAGGAGCCATGATGAATATATCGGTCAGATTGACCCCATCCAGGATATAAACGTTGTCCCGTACTGTGCCACCGTGGATAGAAACTTCTTGATTAATGGTATATCCAGCTGAGATAACGCCGGGGGCAGAATTCAAGACATGCGCGAAATTACGGGCCATAGGTATGTTGCATATTAGGGCCTGATCCCTGATGACTGCTGTCTTGGTAGAAACCGAATCCAGGGAACTTGGAGGCTCTTTGGTTATCACTTCCCCCTCCTGCTCCGACGGGCCCAGTTCGAGCTGAAAGAAGAGGGACATCCCATTGCGCAGAATAATCCGATCGTAGACGAAGGTTTGGAAGCCGGGCATTTCCGCAGAAATGGAGTAGACACCGGGAGCCAGAGCAGGAAAGTCGAAACCCCCAGCTTTCCCGGTCATGATCATCTGGATTCCCAACATGGCCGGGGAGGATATGTACACAGTAGCCCCTGCAATAGAGTTACCTGATTTATCCGTGACCACGCCCTGGATGGTTCCTGTATTATCTTGCGCTCCAATAAAAGACATTCTGCTGAAGAAGACCAGGAATATGAAAATGGTACTGGAAGCTTTTCTCAATTCGGACCTCCTTTAACTCGTATAGTCTTACTCCCAAGAAATCTAGATCAAATTCGGCGTTGCCGGCTTCATCGCAAGAGGGAATGTCAGGGCGGTGATGGAAAATACGGCATCGCTTGTATCTGAAGGATCCCCGTCATCCGCTTCGCTGATCCGTACCAAGCATTCAGTGGAAACGGCATCGGGCACAATCCAAGTGTAAGTCCCATCATTTTCGGTCGAGGCTATAATCTCTATCCAGTTTGTCCCATTATTGGTCGAATACTCGATTTTCACATTCCCTACTGTGCCTCCTGTTATCCAGGTGATGTCCTGTGTAGATTCTACTTGCCAGCTCTCTCCACCATTCGGCTTTGTCACAAAGATCGAGTTTTCATAGATTTTGACCACGAAGCCATCTCTATTGCCGTTATGTGCCAGGTCGGGTCCTGTGCCTACAGGAAAGCTGGACTCCGTCGAATAGGTATTTCCCGTCATGTAGACATTCCCGGAACCGTCCACATCCAGCGCGATACCCATTCCTAAATCAGCTTCTGATCCGCCGATATAACCACAATAGGCGAGCTTTGTTCCTGAAGAATCCACCTTGGCCACAAAAGCATCAAAACTGCCGTTATGCGTCAGGTCGGGTCCCACCTTAACAGGGAAGGTATCCTCTGTTGAAGAAGTATATCCAGTGAGATAGGCGTAGCCCCAGCCGTCCACCACGATAGCGGTGCCAGAGTCGTATTCTAACCCGCCGATATATCCGCAATAATCAAGCGCCGTCCCTGAAGCGTTCAATTTGGCCACAAAAGCATCATAATAGCCGCCGTTGTGGGACAGGTCTGGGCCAGCGTTCACAGGGAAGGAATCCTCTTTTGAAGAGGAGTAACCAGTGATATAGGCCTGGCCCGAAGCGTGTACTGCAATGCTCCTTCCGGAATCATAGCCCGAACCGCCGATATACCCGCAATAGTCCAATGCTGTGCCTTCGGCATTGACCTTGGCCACAAAAATATCAAAGAGGCCATTATGTGTCAGGTCTGGACCCACTGACACTGGAAAAGTGGACTCAGTCGAAGACGTATGTCCCGTAATATAGGCGCTGCCTAAGATGTCAACTGCAATGCCATATCCATAATCATCACCCGACCCGCCAATATATCCGCAATAATCAAGCGCCGTTCCTGAAGCGTTCAATTTGGCCACAAAAGCATCATAATAGCTGCCGTTGTAGGACAGGTCTGGGCCAATATTCACAGGGAAGGAATCCTCTGTTGAAGAGGTGTAACCAGTGATATAGGCCTGGCCCGAAGTGTTTACCGCAATGCTCCTTCCGTAATCATAGCCCGAACCGCCGATATATCCGCAATAGTCCAACGCTGTGCCTTCGGCATTGACCTTGGCCACAAAAATATCAAAGAAGCCGTTATGCGTCAGGTCTGGACCTACTGACAGCGGAAAAGTGGACTCAGTCGAAGATGTATACCCTGTGATATAGGCGTTACCAAAAACATCCACTGCAACAGCATATCCGTAATCATCACCCGAACCGCCGATATATCCGCAATAATCCAGCCCTGTCCCTGAAGCGTTCAGTTTGGCCACAAAAGCATCCACGCTTCCGCGATTAAAGGTCAGGTCTGGGCCCACCGTAACCGGAAAGGCGATTCCCATCGAATATGTATAACCGGATATATAGGAGTTACCAAAGATATCTGCCGTAATGCCATAGCCATAATCATAGCTCGGACCGCCGACATAGCCGCAATATATCAGAATCACGGGGTCTAGAATCAGGGGTTTGGTCTGGTCGTATTCGCCGACAGAAAAACCATAGGTGACCGCATTTCTTCCACCGCTGTTATCCCCTATCTCATAAGCCAAGGGCACGCTCTCCCGCTTCCCCAAATGCTCTTGGTAGGCGACGGGCAGACCATCCTCGAACCCGCCCGATGGTGTCGAAACAACCAGACTTCCTTTATTATTTATAAATACCGAACTTGCGCCACGGTAAGCCAGACGAATTCGCGACGGATCCGCGCCTGGATGAACGATGAATTCGTACTTCAGCTGGTCCATCGTTCCCATGTACACTAGGTCGATCCCCGGCCAGAGGTTTTCGTATATGATCCGGGAATATGTGGAAAGCCCTGTTTTCCAAAATATGGTCTCGCCATAGAAATACGAAATCCTCGCTCCTGTCTTATCCATGCCCACGGGATTCACCCCGTTGTTGGCCCCGACAAAATCCAGCTTCACCACCCACCGCAAGTCTTCCGCTCCATCATGGTCCGTCGGAAGCCGAGGAGAATTCATCTGGTCAGATTTTATTCTCCCCTCATTCGCTTTGGTCAAGACAAAAGTCAGCCCCTCAGCACCAAAGTAGATCGTCTTATCCTTCCCTTGGATATAGTAATCGATTAGCTCGTCCAATTGCCCCTGGTTGGGAATGAAATTTACCGGCATCTTAGCTAAATCAGGACGGACATGAAGAATTCTGCTGACTGGTATAGAAGGTGAAAAAGATCTCTGTCCCATGACAGCAGGCATCCTTGTCCACATAGTCAGAAAATGAATGCAGGTTATAAAGACAACAGCGCTCAAGATTCTTTTCTTCATGACTTGCTCCTTACAGCTAAAACATTAGCTTATCTAAAATAGTTGCGATTAGCAATCTCGGCGGCTGCTAACTGGAAGTATCTTTTTTCCCCTGAAATCTATAATTTTTTAATGGATTGGTCCTGTCACGGCGCGTCCCCGTCCGTCCTTGCTGAAGACCATCCCACCCGCCATCATTCGCTGCGGGCGGGCGGGGACTGGCGCCATGCCACCCATCCATTAGCCTAGATCATCACATCATCATAGAAGATGATAAGCCACGAACTTAGATGCTTGTTTTTTGAACGTATTTTATACAATAATAGTTGTACTTAATTTCATAATTTCAAAACCAGAAGGAGAAGAAGATGAAAAGCATCACAAATTTTAATGAGCTGACTGCAGAGAAATTGCGCTGGAAATGCGACCCAAAAATTATTCCCTTCTCTACCACAGACGAGTGCGAGGCCTGTACAGAAATTATCGGCCAGGAAAGAGCGCTCAAGGCCATAAAAACAGGTCTTGATATCAAAAGCTATGGCTACAATATCTTTATCACGGGCATGGTGGGGACAGGTCGAACGACGACCATCAAACAACTCCTAGAGGCTCTCGAAAAGGGGGAGAAAACCCCTGATGATATTCTCTATGTCAATAATTTCAAAAATCCTGACGAGCCAATGCTGATCACTCTCCCAGTAGGAAAAGGGAAACTTTTCAATCAGGAAATGGAGAATCTGATTGAAATGCTCCTCCACCATATCCCTGAGCTTCTCAAGAGCAGCTATTATGAGGAGAAAAGAGACAGCATCATTGAAAGCCAGCAGCGAAAGCAAAAGGAAATTCTCAAGGAATTCGAGGAAGAAGTCGGCGAGAAGGGATTTTCCCTGATTCAGGTTCAGATGGGCCTGTTTGTCAAGCCGGACATTATTCCTCTCATCGACGGCAATCCCACTTCTTTCAATAAAATAGAAGCTTTAGTCAAAGAAAAAAAATTTTCCCAGAAGGCACTCGAAGGGCTGAAAAAAGAATATGAAGAATTAACGAAGAAGCTCGAGCAAATCTTTGAGCAACTCAAAGAGATCGAAGAAGAAACGCGGACTCTGCTCAAAAACTGGGATTCTGAATCCATCACTCCAATTATCAAGGGTGCTGTTTCCGAGATAAGGGTCAGATTCTCTTTCCCCAAGATAGATGAGTATCTGAATGAGGTGGAGGAAAATCTCATCAAGAATATTGACCTTTTTAAGGGAGCAAAAAAAGAAGAAAGGGAAAAAGATATTCTCGACCCCTTTTTGGAATACCGGGTGAACCTCCTCGTGGATAATTCCAATTCAAAGGGAGCTCCTGTCCTCATGGAAACAAATCCCAACTACGTCAACCTCTTCGGATCCATCGAATCCACAGCCACCCGCCTCAATATCTGGCAGACAGATTTCACGAAGATCAAGGCCGGCTCTTTCCTAAAAGCCAATGGAGGTTACCTGGTAATCAATGCCCTGGATGCCATCATTGAGCCCGGTGTCTGGACAACGCTCAAAAGAACGCTGAGGAATCAAATTTTTGAGATCCAGAATTATGCTTCCCTCTTTCTTTTTTCCACAACAAGGCTCAAGCCTCAACCCATAAAGAGCGATGTCAAAGTTGTCATGATCGGAGACGATGAGATCTACAATCTCCTTTTTTATCTTGATGAAGATTTCAAAAAAATTTTCAAGATTAAAGCTGAATTCGACTCAGAAACGGTCAAGGATGAAAAGACCATCAAGGATTATATCTGCTTTATCAAGAAAATTTGCGATGAGGACGGACTCTCTCCTTTTGACAAAGGAGGCATGGCTGCCATCATCGAATACGGAACAAGAATCGCCGGAAGGCAAAAAAAGGTTTCGACTCGTTTCCATATCATTGCTGACGTTATCAGGGAATCTGATTACTGGGCAAAAAAGGAAAATAAGAAGATCGTCAGCCGGGAGCATGTCGAGAAAGCGGTCGAAGAGCGCTTTGAGCGGGTTAGCCTCATTGAAGACAAAATTCAAGAGCTAATCGAAGAAGGTACAATCATGATTGACACCGAAGGTAGAGTCATCGGCCAGGTCAATGGCTTGTCCGTTTACGATATGGGTCAATTTGCCTTTGGCAAGCCCACCCGGATCACAGCCAGAACAGCAGTGGGAAGGGCAGGAGTCATCAACATTGAAAGAGAGGCAGATCTCAGCGGCCGGACGCACAACAAAGGCGTTTTGATTCTGGGTGGCTATCTCAGGGGAAAATACGCTCAGAACAAGCCTTTCTCTCTCTCTGCCAGCATTGCTTTCGAACAATCCTATGCCGGAGTCGAGGGGGATAGCGCTTCCTCCACTGAAGTCTACGCCATCCTCTCCAGTCTCTCTCAATTGCCACTAAGGCAGGATATTGCCGTCACAGGCTCGATAAACCAGAAAGGAGAAATTCAGCCCATAGGCGGCGTGAATGAAAAAATTGAAGGATTCTATGATGTCTGCAAGGCCAAAGGTTTAACAGGAACGCAAGGAGTGATCATCCCTCATCAAAATGTCCAGAATCTCATGCTCCGTCCGGATGTGGTTGGAGCTGTCGCCCAGGGAAAATTCCATATTTATCCCATTCAAACTATTGACGAAGGGATTGAAATCCTGACTGGAGTCAAAGCAGGAGAAAGAAAAGAGGACGGGACTTTCGAAGAAGAGACAGTCAATACTCTGGTTGACAAAGAGCTGCAAAGACTGGCCTCAAGCTGGAAAGAGTTTTC
>CAZPAX010000009.1:0-23924 GCA_964584535.1 uncultured Eubacteriales bacterium | reverse complement strand
CAGCGTAAATAAGACAAGAATAGAAGCCATCAAAAGAAGACTCTTTCTTCCCATTATTCCTCCTCTCTGTGTGATTTTAATTCATTATTTTCAAATTTTACTTTTTTTTCATGCAAAAAAGCAAGCTAAAATAATAGTTTTCTTGTTGACAAAAAAAAGTCTTCTGCCTTAAAATCAAACGTTATTATAGGAAAATCTTTATATTTCCTATATAATAAGCGGTCTTGAATTGATGCAGGAAAAATAAGAAGGATTTTATAAGAATCCTTTCTGAAGTCCAGCACTTACCGTATTTTTTTATTTATATTTGGTTTCATGGCATTAATTATGAGGATTGTTAAAATCAATTTTAACCCCTTATCTTTCCAAGACAACTCATTCTTAGGTTCTTAGAGAGAAACTTCTAAAAAGGAGGCTTCATGGAAATCGCAATAAAGGTCAAATATGAGGAAGAACTGGACAAACATTTTCTGGATGAAATCAAGGAGATGTCAGGATGCGAGGAGATTGACCGCTGCATTCAATGCGGCACCTGCAGCTCCTCATGCCCGATGTCTGTCTATATGGATTATCCCCCAAGAAAAATTATTGCCATGGTCAAGAATGGCTTTAAGGAAGAAGCTCTCAAAAGCTTTACTATCTGGCTCTGCCCTTCTTGTTACACCTGTCAAGTCCGCTGTCCCTCCAATATCAAAATAACAGATGTCATGTATGCCCTAAAAAGAAAAGCCATTGAGCAGAAAGTCTATCCTTCTCGTTTCTCCATTCCTGTCTTGGATAAAGAAATGTCCAAGCTCATTGCCAAGTCTGGCCGCAATTCAGAATTGTGGCTCATCTTGAATCTCTACCTCAAATCCAGAAAGCCCTTGGGGCTGCTCAAGATGGCTCCGATGGGGTTAAAACTTGTGAAAACAGGGAGAATGAGCCTCAAAAAAGAGTCCATAAAAAATAAAAAACAATTGTGCTCACTCTTAAATGCCATAAAGGAGAAAGTCCAATGAATGGATATGCCTATTATCCAGGTTGTTCCTTAAAAGGGAATTCCAAGCATTATGAAGAATCCATTCTTCCTGTTTTTAAAGAAATTGGCCTCCCCCTCGAAGAACTCGACGACTGGAACTGCTGCGGAGCCACTGCTTATTTCTCTGTGGATGACACCATGGCAGCTGCCATTTGTGGCCGAAATCTTTCTTTGGCAGAGAAACTTGGAAAAAATATCATAGCTCCCTGCGCCGGCTGTTATCTGACCTTGAAGAAATCCAACAAATTCTTGACCGGCAAAGAAGAAAAAGCTCAAAAGATCTTGAACGCTTTAAAAAAAGCGGATTGCGAATACCAAGGGAAAGTTAATGTCAAACACCCTCTCGAAGTCCTCATTCAGGATATAGGACTGGAAAGAATAAAAGAAAAGGTCACCAAAAAACTGACAGGCCTAAAAGTTGCTTGCTACTATGGCTGCCAGTTGGTCAGACCTTATACGGAATTCGATGACCCGGATTACCCTACTACTCTTGACAGCCTCATGGCGGCTATCGGCGTCGAACCAGTAGATTTTTCGGCAAAAACTCGTTGCTGCGGCGGCTCTCTGACTGGAACCATTGAGGAAGTTGGCTTGAGGCTAAACTATATCCTTCTTAAAGAAGCCAAGAAAAAGGGGGCTGATCTCATTTCCACAATCTGTCCCCTCTGTCAGTTTAACCTTGAAGCTATGCAAGATAAAATCGTCAAGAAATATAAGGATGATATCAAGATGCCTATCCTCTATTTCAGCCAGCTTATGGGCCTGGCTTTGGGCATTCCCAAAGAAGATCTTGGTTTCTCTCGCTCCATAATTTCTTTAAAATCCCTTTGGGACAAACTCAGAAACGGAGGAGCAATATGAGTAAAAATGAACAACCAAGAATCGGAGTCTTCATTTGTCACTGCGGCACAAACATCGCAGGCAGGGTCAACGTTTTTGAAGTTTTGGACTTTGCTTCTAAACTCGATGACGTGATCGTGGCCAGAGAGTACAAATTCATGTGTTCAGACCCGGGCCAAGAACTAATTAAACAGAATATCAAAGAACATAACCTGAATCGTGTCGTCGTTGCTTCCTGCTCTCCTCTCATGCATGAACCGACTTTTAGAGGGGTCACTTCAGAAGGAGGATTGAATCCCTTCTATTTTCAGATGTCCAATATTCGGGAGCAAGTCTCCTGGGTTACAGAAGACCCGGAGCAAGCCACCAAGAAGGCGAAAGCCTTAATATCTGCGGCAGTACGTAGAGTAGCTCTCCACGAGCCTTTGGCCAAAAAAGAGGTTCCTGTCCGGCCCGAAATCCTGATAGTTGGGGGAGGGATTGCTGGAATTCATGCTGCTTTGACTTATGCCAACTCAGGAAAGAAAGTCTACCTGGTTGAGAAACAGCCCTCTATTGGAGGGCACATGTCCATGCTCGACAAAACCTTTCCTACGCTTGATTGCTCGGCCTGTATCCTTACTCCTAAAATGAGCGAAGTTGGCAAACATCCCAATATCGAGCTTCTCACCTGGAGTGAAGTGGAAGAGATTTCAGGTTATGTGGGAAATTTTAAGGCGAAAATCAGGAAGAAAGCTCGCTTTATCGATATCGACAAATGTAATGGCTGCGGAGCATGCTGGGAAAACTGCCCGACAACCATTACTCCTTCAGAAAGAATAATCAAGAAAAGAGACTTGATCATTAAACGATTGGAAAAAGAACATTAAATATGACTCTTAGAGAAATCAAGGAAATTCTCCAAGCCGAAATCATCTATGGAGATGACCATCTAGAAGATAAGATAGAATTTGCTGGAGCCTCTGACTTGATGAGCGACGTTCTGGCCTTTGGCAAGCCCGGGATTCTTCTCCTAACTGGACTGACCAATGCTCAATCAGTCCGGACAGCAGACATCATCGAAGCCAAAGCCATCGTTTATGTTCGAGGTAAGGTACCCGACAAGGAAGCCGTAGAGATGGCCAAGAACAAGGGAATTCCCATTCTCTCCAGCAAGCACATGATGTATAAGGCCTGCGGCCTTCTCTATTCTCATGGCCTTCTTGGGGTAAGTGAGATCTAGAAATAAGTATGCCTGTGGGCAACAAAATTATGTTCTATCAATGTTTTGAGATTGAAGGCAAAGAT
The DNA here is from genome assembly GCA_964584535.1 of uncultured Eubacteriales bacterium. Taxonomy (GTDB): domain Bacteria; phylum Acidobacteriota; class Aminicenantia; order Aminicenantales; family CAZPAX01; genus CAZPAX01. The sequence continues at coordinate 20,776 of CAZPAX010000009.1, read as the reverse complement.
TTCGGTAACGCAGGAAATGTTTCCACCCAAATTAAAGAAATCCTCCAAGAAATCGGCATTGATCCCCCCATCATCAGACGAGCCGCAATCGCAGCCTACGAGGCAGAAATGAACGTCGTGATGTATGCTGATAGAGGCAAGTTGATCCTCAGCCTCACTCCCAGGAAACTCCATTTCAAAGTTGAAGACGAAGGACCCGGCATTGAAGATATTGACCTAGCCATGCAGGAAGGCTATTCCACAGCAACCGAAGAAATGAGAGAGATGGGCTTTGGAGCCGGAATGGGGCTTCCCAACATAAAAAAAAATGCTGACCAATTCGATATTTCTTCTACTGTGGGAAAGGGGACACTGCTCAACATCGTTTTCTTCTTAGATCAAAAGAAAAAATAATGAATTACTACTTCCACTCCATCAAAATCGACACTGAAAAGTGTGACGGACGGCTGAAATGCATGCGAATTTGCCCGACCCAAGCCCTCAGAGTTAGAAATGGGAAGGCCGTGATCATTGAAGAGAAATGTATCGATTGTGGCGAATGCATAAATGCCTGTCCCAATGGAGCTATCATTCCTCTCACTGACCCTTTTGGTGAACTCACAAAATTCAGACACACTGTTGCTTTTCCTTCTCCAGCTCTCTACGCTCAATTTGGAAGGGAAATTTTGCCGGACAAAATCCTAACGGGCTTAAAAAAAGTGGGTTTCGATGACGCCTATGATCTCGCCTTCACTTGTGGGGAAGTCAGTTTTGCCATCCAAGAATATCTTCGGGGGTATAAGGGGCCAAAGCCTCTCATCTCCAATGCCTGTCCGGCCGTTGTCCGCCTTATCCAGGTTAAATATCCTGACCTAATAGATCTAATCATCCCCATCGATACTCCGCGAGAAATTGCAGCAAGAGAAATGAAAAAGAAAAAATCAAGGCAACTAGGTCTCAAAGAGGAAGAAATTGGGGCTTTCTATCTCACTCCTTGCCCTGTAAAAATGATCTCTATAAAACAGCCTGCAGAAAAAGGAACTTCTCATCTGGATGGAGCTATCGCTATCTCGGATATTTATGGCCCTCTCCTTTCTGCCATGGAAGCGCTGGAAAAAGGAAGCTACAGGAAAGCTCTGGAAAGCATTTGTATTCTTGGCGTAGGTTGGGCTATGGTTGGGGGAATCTGCCGAACTCTTCGGCTGAAGAATTCCCTGGCTGTCTCTGGATTAACTGAAATCCTAAAAGTTTTTAACGATATTGAGCGGGGGAAACTCCGAAACATTGACTTCATCGAAGCCTACTCCTGTCACCAGGGTTGTGTGGGAGGCTCTTTGACCGTGGAAAACCTTTACAGTTCTTTCAATAAAATCCTTAAATTGATTGAGACTTTGGAATACGAAAAAATAAAGGCCTGTCCAGATATCCGAGAAGTGAGGAAACTCTACGCTCAGAAATATTTTTTTATAGAAGGAAAAATAGAGCCTCGACCCCTCAAGCCGCTCGATAAAGATTTAGCCTTGGCCATAAAGAAAAGAAAAGAAAAAGAGGCCATTTACCAAACCCTTCCCAAAACAGACTGTGGAGCCTGCGGCTCTCCCACCTGCCTGACCTTTGCCGAAGATGTGGTTAGAGGAGAAGCAGAGCTCACTGACTGCATTTTCAATCTTCCCCACAGGTTTATAGAACTCACCCAGGAATTGTCAGATTTACTTAAAAAATCTGCTGCTCTGAACCCCAGCAAGTTTGGAGCTAAAAAAAGCATAAAAAAGGAAGGTCAAAAAAATGAAATTAAAAGAAATCGTTAAAAAACTAAAACTTAAAGTGTTAACTGCCCAGGATCAGTTGGATGTAAAAGTCTCAGGCGGTTACACAAGTGACCTCCTTAGCGATGTGATGGCTAACTCCAAGGAAGGAAACCTTTGGGTTACCTTACAGACCCATCAGAATATTATTGCTGTCGCTAAATTGAAAGATCTGGCAGGGATAATCATCGTTAATAGCCGAGAACCTGATGAAGATACTCTTAAAAAAGCTGAAGAAGAAGGGGTGCCTCTTTTGGTCAGTGAAAACACGGCCTATAAAATTTCAGGAAAATTATACGCCTTGATCAGCTCAGAGGAATGATCTATGTTAAGAAATTTTAGGGCAGACTTACATATCCATACTTGCCTTTCTCCTTGTACGGAGCTGGATATGTCTCCGAAAACGATAGTCGAAAAAGCGAAGGAAAAAAAGATTGATATCATTGGCATCTGTGATCATAACTCCACAGAGAACTCTTTAGCCGTCGTGAAGGCGGCCAAGAATACGAACATTAACGTTTTTCCAGGAATGGAAGTTACCTCTAGAGAAGAAGTCCATGTTTTGGCCCTTTTCGATGGAATTGAAAATGCTGTCCAGCTTCAGAAATATATTTACAAAAATCTTCCTGGAGAGAATGATCAAGAGGCCTTTGGCATGCAAGTTATCGTCAATGAAAAAGATGAAGTACTAGGCTTTAACAATAAACTATTGATTGGAGCCACAACAATCCCTCTTGAAGAGGTTATTCAAATCATCCACTCCTACAGGGGGATTGCCATTGCTTCCCATATAGATAGGGAAGCTTTTAGTATCATCAGCCAATTAGGTTTTGTCCCAAAAAATTTGGAACTGGATGCTTTAGAAATATCTCCCAGTATGACCTTCTCCGAAGCAAGAAAAAGATTCAAAAACAATTATCCAATCACCTGCTTTTCCGATGCTCATTATCCCAAGGATATTGGAAAAGGCCTGACATCCTTTTTCTTAGAAGAAGGCACTGTTGCTGAGATAAAAAGAGCGCTGAAAAACGAAGACGGAAGAAAGCTTGTTCACTGAGGTAGCTGTGGAAGATTTGTCTTTGCACATCTTAGACATCGCTGAAAATTCAGTGGCAGCGGAGGCTGATGAGATTGAAATAAAAATAGTGGAGGACGAAAAAAAAGATTTGCTTGCCCTTGAAATTATCGACAATGGACTAGGGATGGATAAGCAAACGATCAGGAAAGTGCTTGACCCTTTTTTCACCACAAAAACCACTCGTCGCTTTGGCCTAGGGCTGCCTCTCTTATCGGAGGCAGCAAAATCAGCCAACGGGAATTTATCCATAAAATCAAAGAAAGGAAAAGGAACAAGAATAAAGGCTGAATTCCAATACAGCCATATCGACCGGAAACCTTTAGGAGATCTTGGTCAAACCATCATAACCCTTGTCATGGGAAATCCTGAAATAGACATCATCTATGTCCATAGAAAAAACAGCCGAAAATATTATTTCGACACTAGGGAAATAAGGAACAAGCTCAAGGATAAGCCTTTAAATTCTCCTCAAGGGATGAGAATAGTTAGGGAAGATTTGAGACAGATCCAAAATAAATTAAAAGAAACAAGTAGGAGGAAAAAATGAAAGATGAAAGAGTAGCTGAAATAATTCAAACACACAGCGGAGAACAAGGTGCACTCTTAAATTTACTCCTCGAAGTTCAAGAAAAATATAATTATCTTCCCAAAGAGGTCTTAGCTGAAATTTCGTCAGAACTCAACATACCTCTTTCCCGGCTTTACAGCATGGCGACTTTCTTCAAAGACTTTAGCCTAATCCCCAGAGGAAGACACACGGTGCATGTCTGTATGGGAACAGCCTGCCAAGTTTGGGGTGGACAAAGACTGGTTGATAAGATTGGTGAAGAATTAAAAATTAAACCTGGACAGACGACTGAAGACCTTAGCTTTAGTCTTGAAACAATCAACTGCCCAGGGTGTTGTGGTCTTGCCCCTGTGGTTGTCATCGACAAAGATGTCCATGGAAAAGTCACACGGAACAAGCTCCTCTCGTTGATTAAAGAATACAAAAAGTGATTTAAGGAGGGAGAAAATGGCGAAATTAACCCTTAAAGATTTAGAGAAAAAAAGAGAAGAGGCGAAGAAAGCCGTCTTTTTGCGAGAGGGCGGTCCATATAAAGCAAAAATCACAGTCCATATGGGCACCTGCGGGATTGCTGCGGGGGCAAGAAAAGTTATGGATGCCCTCCTCAAAGAAGTGGAAAAAGGCGAAAGGCAGGACATCCTTGTTACGACTTCGGGATGTGCTGGATTGTGTAGTAGAGAACCAATGGCCACTGTGGAGCTTGTCGGAAAAGCTCCTGTAAAATATGTTGACCTGACAGGCGAAAAAATGAAGAAAATATTCGAAGATCACGTCCTAGGAGGAAAAATAGTCCAAGAACTTGCGCTGGCCTATGGAAGCGAAAAAACATCTTATTAAGGAGGAAACAAAATGCCTTATCGAATAAACTTAATGATATGTGCCGGAACAGGATGCGTATCAAACAGATCTTTTCATATCAGAGAAGCTCTAGAGCGAGAGATAAAAAAACATAAGCTTGAAAAAGAAGTTTTAACAGTTATGACCGGATGCAACGGCTTCTGTGCAGCAGGCCCTATCATGATTGTTCAGCCTGACGGAACTTTTTACCAAAAATTACAGGTGGAAGATATCCATCATTTGGTTGAGGAACATCTCCTCAAAGGAAGGCCGGTCAAAAGGCTCATGTACATCCCTCCAGCAGAAGCTGAACCCATTCCTAAAATGGCAGATATTTCCTTCTTCAAGAAGCAAATCCTCATTGCCTTGAGGAATAAAGGAATAATCGACCCTGAAAAGATAGATGATTATATCGCCCGCGATGGATATGTAGCTTTAGCCAAGGTTCTCACTCAGATGACTCCCGAAGAAGTCATTGAAGAGATGAAAAAATCAGGACTTCGAGGAAGAGGAGGAGGAGGATTTCCCACGGGACTTAAATGGGAATTGGCTCGAGGTGCAGAAGGAGACGGGAAGTTTGTCGTCTGCAACGCTGACGAAGGCGATCCTGGAGCTTTTATGGATCGGAGTATAGTCGAGGCCGACCCTCATTCTGTCCTGGAAGGAATGACGATCGGTGCCTATGCCATTGGCGCTGATAAAGGATATGTTTATGTAAGAAGCGAATATCCTCTGGCCATAGAAAGAACACTGAAAGCAATTGAACAGTTAAGAGAAAATGGGCTCCTGGGAGAAGATATCTTAGGATCCGGCTTTAAGTTCGACGTTGAAGTCATCAAGGGAGCAGGAGTCTTCGTCTGCGGGGAGGAGACAGCTCTCATCGCTTCCGTGGAAGGGAAAATAGGCGAACCCAGGCCAAGACCCCCATATCCCGTAGAGAAAGGTCTATGGGGAAAACCTACGAATATAAATAATGTTGAAACATGGGCCAACGTGCCTGCCATAATCAATTGGGGAGCTGACTGGTATTCAAAAATTGGGACAAAAACAAGCAAGGGGACAAAAGTCTTTTCTGTTGCTGGAAAGATAAAAGATGCTGGCCTTATTGAAGTTCCGATGGGCACCACTCTGGGTGAGATCATCTTCGATATCGCTGGAGGAATCCACAATGACCGAAAATTCAAGGCCGTTTTAATCGGTGGTCCCTCCGGCGGTGCCCTGCCATCTGAATGCCTGAATTTGCCAGTCGATTATGAAAGTTTAACTGGAGCAGGAGCCATGATGGGCTCAGGAGGTATGGTTGTCACTGATGAGAATAACTGTATGGTGGAGATGGCAAGATATTTTCTCAATTTTACAAGAGATGAATCTTGCGGAAAATGCACGCCTTGCCGTGAAGGCATACCCAGGATGTGGGAAATCTTATCCAAAATCAAAGAAGGAAAAGCAGAGATGGAAGACCTGACTCTTCTCGAAGATTTAGCCAAAAGCATAAAAGATACAGCCCTTTGCGGCTTAGGCAATACAGCTCCAAATCCTGTTCTAACCACTCTGCGTTATTTCAGAGAAGAATATGAAGCTCATATAAAGTACAAAAGATGTCCAGCAGCTGAATGCAGAGAATTGGTACCTTCTCCTTGCTATTACACCTGTCCTATAAACACAGATGCAGCTTCTTACATTGCTCTCGTCGCTCACGGCAAATTCAAAGAAGCTTTGGAAGTCAATTGGTCAGAGAATCCATTGCCCAGTGTTTGTGCACGGGTCTGTCATCATCCCTGTGAAGTCAAATGCCGAACAGGAGAGATTGGAGAGCCGATTGCTATCAGAGACCTGAAGCGATTCGTTACGGACTATGGAATGGAAAAAGGATATCGGCCAACCTTTAAACCAGCGCCAAAAAAAGATAAAAAAGTAGCCATAATCGGTTCAGGCCCCGCAGGTCTTATGGCTGGTTGGAAGCTTGCTCAACTAGGATATGAGGTTACGATTTTTGAAGCAGCCCCTGTAGCTGGAGGGATGTTGGCCTGGGCTATACCAGAATACAGGTTGCCAAAAGATACTCTCAACGCCGAGATCGAAAATATAAGAGAACTGGGCGTCAAGATCAAAACCAATGTTTGCATCGGAAAAGATATCACCATCAATGAGATATTCCAGCAAGGTTACAAAGCTATATTCATTGCTGCTGGCGCGGCCTCGAATTTAAAATTAGGTATCCCTGGAGAAGACGTAGATGGAGTCATAGACCCGATTCAATTCTTGAAGAAATACAACTTAGAGAAAGAAGCGAAAATCGGCAGAAAAGTGGCTGTAGTTGGCGGGGGAAACACTGCTATTGATGCCGCCCGGGCAGCCTGGCGGCTGGGTGCTGATGTCACAATCTTGTACAGGCGGACAAGGCCAGAAATGCCGGCTAATAAAGAAGATATCGAAGCTGCCCAAGAAGAAGGAATCAAGATAGAATTCTTGACCTTACCTGTTGAAGTCATTTCTAAAAACGGCAAATTAACAGGTATAAAATGCACAAGAATGGCTCTAGCTGATTTCGATAAAACAGGAAGGAGGAAGCCTGTTCCCGTGGAAGGAACAGAATTCGAGATAGAAATTGATACTCTTGTTCCCGCTATCGGTCAGGAGCCTGACCTGGGTTTTCTCAAAGGAAATTCTCAACTCAAAATTTCTAAATGGAATACTCTTGAAGTTGAACCAGAGACAATGGCGACCAATGTGCCAGGCATATTCGCTGGAGGGGATGTCGTCTCCGGACCTTCTACTGTGCTGGAAGCAATGAAGGCCGGAAAAATAGCTGCTGAATCCATCCATAAATATTTGAGAGGGGAGCCTCTGACGAGGAAATATGAGCCATTGAAGTCCGTGAGGGAAGTGCCGCCTGTAGAATTAACTGAAGAAGAAATATTGAAAGAAACAAGCCGATCTGAAATGCCGTGTATCTCTGTCCAGGTAAGAGCTGGCAATTTCAAAGAAGTAGAACTTGGCCTCTCTAAAGAAATGGCCATCAAAGAGGCGAGGCGATGTCTGAGATGCGACTTAGAAAGAAAAGGAGGAAAGCAATGAGCCAAGAGGAAAAGATAAGTCTCACAATTAACAATAAAACAGTAGAGGTTGAGGAAGGAGCGACTATTCTTCAGGCTGCGCAAAAAATCGATGTCAAAATTCCAACGCTCTGTTACCATCCTCTCCTAGAACCCTATGCCGCCTGTCGGATATGTATGGTTGAAGTAAAGATGGGTGAGAGATCTGATTTAGTGACGTCCTGCAACACCAAAGTCAGAAAAGGAATGATTGTGGAAACAGATTCTCCACGGGCATTGAAGGATCGCAGGCTTAACATTGAGATGTTAATGGCCAGAGCTCCTGCTGCCAAAAAAGTTCAAGAAATTGCTAAGGAATTGGGAATCGAAAAGACAAGATTTGAAATAACTGATCCTGAAGAGAAATGCATACTCTGTGGATTGTGTGTTCGCACTTGCGAACAGATTGTGGGTGCTAACGCTATTAGCTTTGCCGAAAGAGGAAAAGAGCGAAAAGTCTACACTCCTTTTGGCGAACCATCCGAAGCCTGCATCGGTTGCACAGCCTGCGCTTATTTTTGCCCCACAGAAGCCATCACTTATGAAGACAAATATGGGAGAAAAGTCATCCACAGCGAACTTCAGCTTGGTCCTTCCACTGCCATCCGTGTTCCCATTCGCCAGGCTGTGCCCATGGTTCCTTTTATCGACGAAGAAGCCTGCATTCATTTCAAAACAGGAAACTGCAAAATCTGCGAGAAAGTCTGCGAAAAAGAGGCTGTGAGCCATGAAATGGAAGACAAAGAAATGGAAATTGAAGTTGGATCGATCATTCTCGCTTCTGGTTTCAAGCCTTTTGATGCCAGACGTATCCCTGCTTACGGTTATGGAAGATTCCCGAATATCATCACTGGCCTGGAGTTTGAGAGACTTGTTAATGCCTCAAGTCCAACAGGAGGAAAAATCCTGTTAGCTAACGGGAAAGAGCCCCGCTCTGTGGGAATCATCCACTGTGTTGGCTCCCGGGATGAAAATTATAACGAGTACTGCTCCCGAGTCTGCTGCATGTATTCTTTGAAATTTGCTCATCTGATCAAGGAAAAAACAAAAGCTGATATCTATGATTTTTACATTGACATGCGCTGCTTTGGAAAAGGCTATGAAGAATTCTATCACCGCCTCCTCGAGGAAGGAACAAAATTCATTAGAGGCCGAGTCTCAGAGATCTCTGATATGGCTCTTACTGAACAAGAAGAAGGAAAGCTCATCATCCGGGTCGAAGACACTTTGCTCGGAACAGTGAGAAGGATTCCGGTCGACATGGCCATTTTGGCTGTCGGTCTTGAGCCGGGAATGGACCAGAATCAACTGGCAAAAATATTCAATATCTCCTGCAGTCAGGATACTTTCTTCCTGGAAAGGCATCCCAAGCTTGCCCCTGTCTCTACCTTTTCTGACGGGATCTTTTTAGCGGGAGCCTGCCAAGCACCAAAGGATATTCCCGATACAGTTGCCCAGGCAGGAGCCGCTGCCTCTGAGGCATTGGCCCTGGCTGATAAAGGGACTTTTGCCCTTGAACCGATTACAGCTGAAATCGATGAAGAACTTTGCGCAGGATGTCAGATTTGTGTTGGCCTTTGTCCTTTTACGGCTATCACCTTCGATAAGGAAAAAGGAATTTCTGTCATTAATGATGCTCTCTGCAAAGGCTGCGGAACTTGTGTCGCTGCCTGCCCTTCTGGTGCCTCTCAACAGAAGCATTTCCGTGACCGACAAATCTTCGCCGAAATAGAAGGAATATTTGTGGTTTAAGAAATTTCGGTAGCATATGGGCATTGACTTTTTTATAATATTGCCTTTTAATCCGAAAAAATTTAGTCCATTGGAGGAGGCCAACCTTGAGTAACGGAACTTTCGAACCAAGGCTTGTTGGATTCTTGTGTAATTGGTGCTCCTACACAGGCGCTGATTTGGCCGGGACAGCCAGAATGACTTATGCCCCGAATATCCGTATTATCCGGGTCATGTGCAGCGGCCGTGTCGATCCTCAATTTGTCCTTAAGGCCTTCAGAGAGGGAGCTGATGGGGTTCTTATCTCTGGCTGCCATCCTGGAGACTGCCATTACCAGGAGGGTAACTATAAAGCCTTGAGAAGGCACAGGCTGCTATCGCGAATGCTTGAACAATTTGGTATCGAAAAGGAAAGATTCCGATTGGAGTGGGTTTCTGCTGCTGAAGGAGTAAAATTCCAGCAAGTCTGCAACGACTTCACCGAGCAAATCAGAAAATTGGGTCCTTTGAACCTTAATATGAAGGGAGGCAAAAAATGACTGGCTCTAAGCCAAAGGTCGCCTTTTACTGGTGTGCCTCTTGCGGTGGATGCGAAGAGGCGGTTGTAGATTTAGCCGAGGACATCCTCAAAGTCGTCGAAGCAGTGGATATCGTCTTCTGGCCAGTGGCCCTAGATTTCAAGAAAAAGGATGTCGAAGCAATGGAAGCTAATTCGATTGCTGTTAGCTTCATAAATGGCGCAGTGAGACTCTCCGAGCAAGAAGAGATGGTCAAACTCTTGAGGCGAAAATCCCAGCTTGTGGTGGCTTTTGGGGCATGTTCCCATCTGGGAGGAATCCCTGGTTTGGCCAACTTCTGGAATAAAGAAACAATTTTCAGACGAGCTTATCTGACCACTCCTTCCACAGACAACCCTAATAAAATTGTTCCCCAAGAAAAAACACTCATAGAGGGCAAAGAGCTTCACCTCCCTAGCTTTTTTGATACTGTCTTCGCCTTAGACCAAGTGATTGATGTCGATTATTATTTGCCAGGATGTGCCCCTCCTCGAGACCTGATCCTTAATGCTATCGGCGCTATCCTCGAAGGGAAGCTTCCCCCTAAAGGAGCTGTCCTCTCTCCCAATAAATCCCTGTGCGACGATTGTGAGCGCAACGAGACAAAGCCTGAGAAATTGACGATCAAAGAGATCAAGAGACCCTGGGAAGTGATGCTCGACCCTGAGAAATGTTTCCTCGCTCAGGGAGTTATCTGTATGGGCCCTGCGACAAGAACAGGATGCGGAGAAAGATGCATAGAAGCCAATATGCCCTGCCGAGGTTGCTTTGGTCCCACCGACCAGGTCTATGATCAAGGAGCAAAATTTCTCTCAGCCTTTGCTTCCCTATTAGATACAAATGATGAAAAGGAAATAGAAAAAATTGTCCAGACGATCGCCGACCCAGCTGGGACTTTTTATCGGTTCAGTCTCCCCAAATCCATTTTGGGACGGAGAAGAATGGAGGCCATAAGATGAATAAAAGAATAACCATTGATCCCATCACCCGCCTGGAAGGGCATGGAAAAATCGAGATCTTCCTCGATGACAAAGGTGATGTGGAAAGGGCTTTTCTCCAGGTCCCTGAGCTTCGAGGCTTTGAACAGTTTGCTGTGGGAAGGCCTGCTGAGGAAATGCCACGCATAACTCCCCGTATCTGTGGAGTTTGTCCCACTGCCCACCATATGGCATCGACCAAGACTGTTGATGCTCTTTTCCATGTTGAACCCACAGCCACAGCTCGAAAAATCCGAGAACTTATCTACAACACATTCATGATGGAGGACCACACTTTGCATTTCTTCTTCCTGGGAGGGCCTGATTTTGTCGTCGGCCCCCAGGCACCTGCTTCGGAAAGAAACATTCTGGGCGTCATCGGAAAAGTTGGCCTTGAAATAGCTGGAAAAGTCATCCGCGTCAGGCGGGAATGCCGAGAGATTCTCAATTATCTGGGAGGAAAAGTCATTCATCCTGTCTGCGGTCTTCCTGGAGGAGTCTCCAAAGGATTGGATGAAGAGCACAGAGTTCAATTCCTGGAAACAGCTAAATTTGCGGTCGAATTCGCCCAATTTGCCCTTAAGATCTTTGACGATGTCGTACTCAAAAACAAAGGATATGTCGACATCGTTGTGGGCGACGCCTATAAAATCGTAACCTATTATATGGGACTAGTTAATGGAAACAACAAGGTTAATTTCTATGACGGGGATATTCGTGTCGTGGATCCGGCAGGAAAAGAATTTGCCAAATTCAAGCCCAGCGAATACCTTAATTATATATCTGAGCATGTCGAACCTTGGAGCTATATCAAGTTCCCCTTCCTGAAAAAAATCGGCTGGAAGGGTTTTGTCGAAGGCAAAGAGAGTGGCATCTACCGGGTTGCCCCCTTAGCTCGATTGAATGCATCTGATGGCATGGCTACTCCCTTAGCTCAGGAAGCCTACGAAAAGATGTATGCCACACTAGGCGGAAAGCCTGTCCACAACACCCTTGCCTTTCACTGGGCACGACTCATCGAGACACTTCAAGCGGCTGAGTCAATGGTCAAGCTCCTTGAAGATAAATCGATCACTGACACCAATATCCGCAACATTCCCACTGCTAAGCCTGATGAAGGAGTGGGGATTGTCGAGGCACCGAGAGGAGTGCTCATTCACCATTACAAAACAGATGAGAAAGGGATCATCACCGAAGCCAACCTCATTGTGGCCACAATTCACAATTCTGCGGCCATCAACATGTCGATTGAAAAGGCAGCCAAGGCTTTTATCAAGGGCGGAAAAGTCTCTGATGGATTGCTCAACATGGCTGAGATGGCCTTCCGGCCTTATGATCCCTGCCATGCCTGCGGCACTCACGCTCTTCCCGGAGACATGCCCCTCATCATCAATATTTATAATAAGGATAGAGAACTCATCCAGCAGCTCAAAAGGTAGATCTTTTAGAAAGGAAAAGTCCTATCTCCCAAAGGATGGATAGGCCATTTGTATGAATCTGTTTATTTAAGGTATAATAAATCCTAAATAAGCCGATTCCTCAGCTGGTAAAATGAAATTTCCTCCATTCTCATTAAGGACAAAGCTCATCCTCAGCTTTCTCATTGTCATTATCATCGGCGGTTTACTCTCCTTGAGCGTCGGGTGGAGACTTGTGAAAAACACTCTTACCCGTCAGGCCCAGGCAAAAGTCCAACATGATCTGGCTTCAGCCTGGATGGTTTTCAATGAAAGACTCAGTGATATCAAACAAATAGTCAGTTTAACGGCAGCAAGAGAAAGCCTTCAAGAGGCTATTAAAAATAATCGAAAAGACATTCTCTTACAGTATCTCGGCCGGGTCAGGAATGAGAACGGGTTAGATGTATTAACCCTGACTGACAAAACAGGAAGGGTGATAGTGAGAACCAGAAATCCTGAGGTTGTGGGAGACGACCAATCTCAGGATGAACTGATCAGTGAGGCTCTGCAGAATGGTATGTTAGCTTATCCCCAGATTGTTGTCCGAGATGAACTCCTTAAGGAAGGGGAGGATTTAGCGGACAAAGCAGATATTGAATTTATCCCAACCCCTAGGGAAGCTCCAAGACCAGAAACAAGAGAAACAAACGGCTTGATGTTGAAAGCAGCAGCCCCTGTCCTGGTTGAAAACGGCGATCTCCTGGGTGTGCTCTATGGAGGAATCCTCCTCAATAGAAACTATGAGATTGTCGATCGGGTCAAAGAAATTGTTTTCAAAGGAGAAAAATATAAAAACAGAGAAACAGGAACCTCGACAATTTTCCAGAATGATTTGCGCATCTCCACCAATGTCAAGGATGAAAGAGGAGAAAGAGCCATCGGAACAAGGCTTGCTCAAGATGTCAAAAAAACTGTCCTTGACGAGGGAAAGCCTTGGATTGCAAGAGCTTTTGTCGTCAATGACTGGTACATCACAGCCTATGAACCCATAAAAAACATAGAGGGAAAGATTATCGGCATTCTTTATGTGGGCATGCTGGAAAAGCCTTACATTGATACTACAAACCGGGTCATGCTAACCTTCACAGGTCTTGCTGCCCTCTGTGTTATTTTTCTGCTCGTCATTTTGAACTTTTCTACAATCAGGATCATTAAACCTTTAAAGGAAATGGTTGTTGCCACTCAAGAGATAGCCCGAGGAGACCTCTCGCACAGGGTTGGGGTGGATTCTAAAGATGAAATAGGTTACCTCGCCGAGTCTTTTAATCAAATGACAGAAAATCTCAAAAAAGCCAATGAAGAGCTTATCGAATGGGGAAAAACACTGGAGAAAAAAGTTGAAGGAAGGACAAAAGAACTGACAGAAATGCAAGCTCACCTCATCCAGTCTGAGAAACTGGCTTCTCTGGGTAAATTGGCGGCAGGCATAGCACATGAGATAAACAATCCTTTAGGTGGAATTCTCATCTACAGCCATCTTCTCCTAGAAGAGACGAAAAAAAACAGTCCCGAATATGAGAACCTCAAGAAAATTGTCAAAGAGACTACACGCTGCAAGGATATTGTCAAAGGTCTTCTTGAATTTGCCCGGCCAAAAGAACCTGAGATGATCTTGACCTCCATCAACGAAGTCGTGGAAAAGTCCCTTTCCATCATGGAGCGTCAAGCCCTTTTTCAAAATATCGACATAAAAAAGTTTTATTCTCCAACCTTGCCTCGGATCATTGCTGATGGCGCTCAGCTCGAGCAGGTCTTCATGAACATCATCCTCAACGCTGCAGAAGCCATGGATGGAAAAGGAACCTTAACCATCAGGACATCTCTCGACGGAAGTTCAGACTACATCAATGTTGAATTCATAGATACGGGACATGGAATAAAAGAGGAAGACATGAAAAGGCTTTTTGAGCCCTTTTTCACAACCAAAGAAGTTGGCAAAGGGACTGGCCTGGGTCTTGCTATAAGTTATAGCATTATTCAAAAACATCAGGGTTCGATCGAAGTTCAAAGTCAGGTTGGAAAAGGCTCAACTTTTACGGTAAAAATCCCTGTGAAAAGAGAAATGAGCTATGAGTGAACCAATCGGTATCTTGATCATTGATGATGATGAAGCCATTCGAGACTCTCTGAGTCAAGTCTTAAAAAAAGAAGGATATCTCGTCAAGGAAGCCAAGGAAGGAAAAGGAGGATTGACGCTCTTTAACAAAGAACCCTTTCATGTTGTCTTTCTTGATCTGAAACTGCCCGGCGTGAACGGGATGGATATCCTTGGGCAAATCAAAGAGACAAGCCCGGAGACGCCAGTGATCATTATCACAGCCTATGCCTCTATTGAATCAGCCGTGGAAGCGATAAAGCGAGGAGCTTTTGATTATATGGCCAAGCCTTTTACTCCAGAAGAACTCCGCGTTATTACCAAAAAAGCTCTAGATGGAAGAAAAATTCTCTTTGAAAACATCTATCTTCGCAGTGAGTTAAAAGCAAAAAGCGAGTTCGATATGGTGGTGGGAAAAAGTCAAGTTATGAAAGAAGTCCTAGATATTGTCAGGCGCGTGAGCCCCACCGAAAGCACGGTCCTCATCACTGGAGAGAGTGGAACAGGCAAAGAACTTATCGCCAGAGAAATTCACAATCACAGTCTGAGACACAATGCCCCTTTTGTCGTGGTTGATTGCGGGGCTTTGGTGGAAACGCTCTTTGAAAGCGAGCTCTTTGGCCATATCAGAGGATCCTTCACTGGAGCCCATGAGACAAAACATGGCCGGTTCGAAGTCGCTGACGGCGGGACGATCTTCTTCGACGAAATCTCTAACATCAGCCTTAACATCCAGGCCAAACTCTTGAGAGTCATTCAGGAACGGGAAGTAACCCGGATTGGAAGTTCCAAACCGATCAAAGTCGATGTCCGCATCCTTGCCGCTACAAATGAAAATCTGGCAGAACTCGTCCCAAAGGGAAAATTCAGGGAAGATCTTTTCTACCGTTTGAGTGTTGTCCCCATCGACCTTCCCAATTTGAGGGAAAGGAAAGAGGACATCCCTCTCCTTGTTGAGCACTTTTTGCAGAAATACAACAAAAGAGCTAAGAAAAATATCGAGACGATCTCGCCACGAGCGATTAAAGCCCTGACAGAATATGATTGGCCAGGAAATGTCAGGGAGCTGGAAAATACAATCGAGAGGGCGGTTGTGCTTTCCAAAGGAAATGGCATAGATATCGAAGACTTAATGTATCATGGGATAAGTGCCAGCCCTTCTCTCTTGAGCCTGGCTGGAGGAAATTACAGAACGCTGGATGAGATTGAAAAAGAATATGTCAGGGCAGTCCTTCGGGCTCAATATGGAAACAAGAGCAGGACAGCCAAGATTCTCGGCATTGACCGCAAAACACTCTGGGCGAAAATCAAAAAATATGGCATTCGGGGTCAGACACTATCCTGAAAGTTGACCAATAATTAGAGGGCAGAAATATTTCTCACCCCTATGGCAGTGTCTGACCCCAAGTAGTTGGCCCAAGTATGTCAAAATCGAACAGAGGATGGGGAGAAATACCCCCACTCTCCCTTTAAACAAAGAATTTAAAGGACAACCTTGGATTCCTTCCTTTTATTTCTTTTTTATTCAATAAGTTAAGGACTTAAAAATGCCTTTCCTTTTGGACAGGAATAGGCATATAATTTGCATAATTGAATTTCTAAGATTCAGTCCGTTTTGATCTTGATTTTTGCTAAGAAGGTCAAATATTTTAATGAAAAATAAAGGAAGCAAAAAATGAGGATCGTTAAACTGAAAAAGAAAGATTTGTTTCCATTTCTGGAAACGATTTCCAAAGAGGCGGAGTTGTGGGCACCAGTAAAGTCCACTGACAAATACCTGTTCCAGGTGATCTCTGATTTTTCCCAGATTGACATAAAGGCGATAAGGACCATCATTCCCCCAAAAAAAATAATGGTCCCTTCATTGTTCAACATGTTCCATTTCACTGAAGAGGGATATAAAGAGGATTTCTCTCACATCACAGATAGAATTCTTTTCGGCGTTTGCTCCTGCGATATCCATGGCTTGCTCATCCTGGACAAACTCTTCAGTCAAGAATACCCTGATCCCTACTACCTAGAAACAAGAAAGAAAACTCTTATCTTCGGACTCTCTTGCTGGCCTGATGAACATTGCTTCTGCAAATCCACCCATACCCACATCGTTGAAGAAGGTTATGACCTTTTCTTTACTGATCTCGAGAAATATTTTTTGGTCTGGATTGGCTCAAGCCAGGGAGATGACCTCATCCGGCTGAGACCCGATGTTTTTGACGGAAATCTCACAAATAGAGATATCCAGACATATATCGAGTGGCAAACAGAAAGAGACAAGGCCTTCAAGACCGAGATCAATTTCATCGCCATGCCAGACTTGATGGAGCTTAAATACAGAGATCCCCTCTGGGAGAAAGTTGGCGCTGCCTGCTTAGCTTGCGGCTCATGCACCATGGTCTGTCCAACCTGCAATTGCTACAATGTTGTCGACAAACAGTTTCTGGGTTCCAAACCCGGGAAAAGAATACGCTACTGGGATTCTTGCACCCTTCCGGAATATTCAGAAGTTGCTGGTGGAGAAAATTTTCGGGAGAAAAAATCGGAAAGGTTAAAACTCTGGTATACCCATAAACTCCAGGCTTATGTCAGCAAATATGGAAAATTCAGTTGCGTTGGGTGCGGCCGCTGTCTCGTGACCTGCCCAGTCAATATCAATGTCAAGACAGTTGCCGAAGCTCTTGAAGGAAAAGATGTGGATGCTTTCTGGAATAGATTTAGCAAAGAGGTGACAGAATGAACGCTCCGAACAAATATTTAACAGAAACAAATCCATTCACCCCGGAACCTGCCAGGATTGTCCGCACCTACAATTTGACGGACGATGTCAAGTTTTTTCAGGTTCGGATCGTAGATATGGAAAAGGCCCTCTCCTTCAATTATCGACCTGGCCAATTTGCGATGATCTCTGTCCTTGGCACAGGTGAAGCTCCATTCTCGATTTCATCCACGCCTTCTCGGCCAGGACTTCTGGAATTTTGTATCCGAAAAGCCGGGACTGTTACCAATGCTCTTTTCAGGCTTAAAGAAAATTCCCTTATTGGTCTCCGTGGTCCCTACGGCAATGGTTTCCCTGTTGAAGAAATGAAAGGAAAGGACATTATTATCGTTGTCGGCGGGCTGGGAGCAGCTCCTCTTCGTTCGGTCTTGCTCTACTGCCTGGATAATCGCGACCAATTTGGCAAAGTGACTGTGCTTTATGGCGCAAAAAGACCAGTAGAAATGATTTTCCGGGAAGAGTATTTCTCCTTAAAAAAGAGGGACGACCTTGAATGTCACTTGGCTGTTGACGCAGATGACACAGGAAAGTGGAAAGAAAACATTGGAGTTGTCACCACTCTCTTCCCTCTTCTTGAGAAACTCGATTCCCCAAACACCTGTGCTCTTGTCTGCGGCCCCCCCATTATGTACAAATCTGTCATCAAGGAACTCGTAAAGCTCAATATTCCCAAACACCAGATCTTGATGACTCTGGAGAGGAGGATGAAGTGTGGAGTCGGCAAATGCGGCCATTGCGCCATCGACTACATCTACACCTGCCTTGACGGCCCTGTTTTTTCCTACTGGGATGTCCTTCACATGAGAGAGCTCATCTAAGGAGAGAAAAGATGGAAAAAGAGAAACTGAAAATTGGCATTTACGAATTGACAGGCTGTGCGGGAGATGCCCTTCTCATTCTCGATTGTGAAGAAGAGTTGATAAATATTTTTAAAGCAGCGGACATTGAATCCTTCCTCATGGCAAAAAGCGATAATGTCGATGGTGAGTTGGATGTCGCCCTTGTCGAAGGCTCTGTGACCACAGAAAAAGAAAGAGAAATAATCTTGGACATCAGACAAAGATCAAAAATTGTGGTGGCTATTGGCATCTGTTCCTGCTTTGGTGGAATCCAGGCTGCTTTCCTGGAGGAGAAAGACTGGAAAGAGAACTTCAAGGAAGTTTACGGGGCAACAAAAATGACCCACATCCAACCTCTTCAATCAAAACCCATTGATGAATACATCAAAGTTGATTATTATCTTCCAGGCTGTCCCATCGGCAAAGAACAATTCCTGTCCACTTTCACCCACATCTTGGCTGGGAATCCACCTGATTTGTATCGTTTTCCAGTTTGTGTGGAATGCAAGTGGAACGAAAATGACTGTCTCCTCAACAAAGATATTTTCTGTTTGGGTCCTTTGACTCTAGCAGGGTGCAATTCTGTCTGCATCAACTATAACCTACCCTGTGTCGGCTGCTGGGGACCTTCAGAAGATGGCAATCGAACTTCTGAATTTTCGCTTCTCTTGGAAAAGGGTTTTGATCATGAATTGATCAAGCAGAAAATGGCCAACTTCAGCGGAACAAGATTCTCTGAATTCTTGGCTACACTCAAAGGAGCGAAGAAATGAAGAAAATAGCTATCGAACATCTGGCCCGTGTCGAAGGGAACGGAGGCGTAACCGCCACTATCGATGGCCGCCTTGTCACTGATGTCAAGTTTTTCGTCAATGAAGGGCCACGCCTGGTGGAGAGGCTTGTCTTAGGCAAGACACCAGAAGAAGATGTGAATCTTGTTCCCCGCATCTGCGCCATCTGCTCTGTGTCCCATAAATACGCAGCCATCCGTGCTCTGGAAAATGCTCTCGGAGTTAAAGTTTCAGCCAAAGTCACCTTGCTCAGAGAGCTTATGCTTCTGGGGGAAATGATTGAAAGCCATTCTCTTCATGTCTATTTCCTTGCTTTGCCTGATTACTTGGGCTTTCCCTCAGCTGTGGCCATGGCTTCCAAATACAGCTTCGAAACAAAGATCGCTCTAGAGATGAAACAATTTGGCAATCACATCATGAAAACAGTGAGCGGCCGCTTCATCCATGGGGAAAATCCTGTTATCGGAGGATTTGGCAAATATCCCTCAAGGGAGGAGTTTGTCTGGATAAGAAACAGGGCTATTCAATTCATGCCCTTTGCCTTAAAAACTGCGAAACTCTTTGCTGAGGTCAATTACCCTAATTGCCCTGAGGCAGGAACGATTTTTTCCTGCTTGAATCCTGATCAGGAAAAATTCGGCTTTGTCGGAGACGAGATTCTTCTTTCCACAGGAGAAAAGATAAGCGTCAAAGACTACAGGGATCTGACTAACGAGTTCCTCGTCTCTCATTCCACTTGCAAAAGAAGCCACTATAAGGGAAAACCCTATTCTGTGGGTGCTCTGGCCAGAATCAATAATCTTGGGGAAAGGCTGGAGGCGGAAGCAGGGAAGATGTATAAAAAATATTTCAACTCTCACTGGAAGAAAAATCCTCTCTACAACAACGCTGCTCAAGGACTGGAAATTCTCTACTCTTTCGAAAGAATACCTCAAGTTATCGACGAGCTCCTCAAGCTCCCTGATCCTCCCCTTGTCAAATACACAAAAAAAGAAGGCAAAGGTGCTGGAGCAGTCGAGGCTCCGCGGGGAACACTCTTTGACTGCTATGAGGTCTCGGGAGGCCGGATCGCTTTTGCGGACATCGTCACTCCCACTGCCCAAAATGCAGAAGATATCGAAAGATATTGTTACCTTGCTGCTCAAAAACTGCTGGAAGAGGGCCAGGAAGATAAGGTTAAGGAGAGAATGGATTTAGTTGTCAGATCCTTTGATCCCTGCATAAGCTGTTCTGTTCACATGGTCCAGGTAAAAAAAGCTACAGAGGAAGACTGGAAAGAAAAACTTGCTTCTCTGATAAAGTCGGAGTCAGTGGTTTTCGTCGGGTTAGGAAAAGAAAACCACGGTGACGACGGAGCGGGCAGAGAACTAGCCCTTAAGCTCCGCGAGCAAGGAGTTAGGGATGTCTGGCTGGAGGAGGAAATCGAAGACTCCTTTTGGGAAAAAAATTTCCCCCAGCCGCTGATCTTCATCGATGCTGTTTGTTTCGGAGAGAATCCTGGAAAAATCGCCCTTCTCCCTCTCCAATATGTTCTCTGGAATTCTGTCTCGAGCCATAGGCTTTCACTTTTTCTTCGAAACTCCCTGAATTATGATCAGATAAATAATTCCTTTGTCCTGGGCATTCAGCCTGGGTTAATCGAGGAAGGAAAAGGAATCTCAAGATCGGTAAGCCAAGCCCTTCAGAAAATTCTTGACGAGATAAAGAATTACGATTGATGAAACAAATCGTCCAGCTCGGTGAAAAATATACAAAGTGATTCTCTAATCACTTCGCCCACCTTTTTATTCCTGCATCAATCATTCACCGCTGGACGATTTTTTTGAGGTGGGAATTATTTGAACACGTACGTGGAATAATTCCCCAAATCTTCATTTCTCCAATTTAAAAAATCAGGGTCACCTTTTCTTTCTTTTAATAACTTATTTAATATTAATAAGATAAAATTTATCTTCTCCCTAATCCTATCTGGAATAATTGGCATAAGAATTGCAGAAGAAATAACGTGAGAAATTATCAGTGACAAATAAAGAGAAAAGAGTTATTATCATAGACCCTGATTTCAAGGAGAGAGAAAAAATAGCTGTGCTTTTAAAAAAGGAAAATTATTTTGTTGAAACGGGCAAGGGTCTTACTGAGGCAATAAAGAAAATATCTGAAGGTGGTTTTAACTGTCTGGTTATGGATGTGA
>CAZPAX010000008.1:0-24590 GCA_964584535.1 uncultured Eubacteriales bacterium | reverse complement strand
AAGAGAAAACATAAGGAGAGAAAGAATTGTCAAAAAAGTTTTTCTTTTTTTCATTGATATTTCCTCCTTTCCTATTTCTTTACTTCTTTCTTCTCATTTCCCCAGAGTTTTTGATTTCCCTGGGACTTGCGCCAGGCATCTCGCCAGACATGGATATTGCTCGGAGTGATTTCCGGCATATTCTGTCTTTCTTCTTTGGGACGAAGCGCTGGAAAAGGCCTATGGGGCTCCTGCTGATACCAGTAGGCGACAGTAATCAAATCCAAAGTCAGGCAATTGTTGTGGCCGTGCTCAATAGTCGCCTTTAAAGATTTCTCAAAGGCAATCGGAGATTCAAGAAAGAAACGGTAGCAGTGGGTTCGGCCTAGCCATCCTGTTTCTCTACTGACCCTGGCATAGCCAAAATAGGGATGCATATAAATTTCCTTAGGACTCCAGGAAGAACTAAAAAAATCCTCTGTCCCTGTCCCATGAAGGGAAGGAGGCCATTTCTCACCATCGATAAAAAACATGTCATCTCCTTCTCCGTACCACATGGGAGTGGGGCTATCAACATAATAATTGACACCCACAAAATGACCTTTCCCTCTAATGTCGGCTAGGACATAGTTTTCCTCTCCATCCAGATTTGCTCCCTGCTCACCCAGAACAGACCATTCATTCTCCCCTTCGGGCAATGGTTCTGTGAGTTCCCTGTTCCAGAAGGCATGAAAATTGAGAAGCCCGGGTTCGACAATCTCGTGCTTTTCATAGTCGATCAAGTAGTAAAGGGCTTTAATCTGCTCTTCAGATTGATTCTCCAAAGTGATCAGGGCACTCTCCCCAAAAGGCATGGGAAAATAGCAGTCAAGAGCACTTCCCTCTTTCGGTGCAGAGGCGAGAGGGAGGGAGAGGAGTGGATATTTCTCCCCCCAGCCCTGACCGAAGAAATCTCCAATCGGGCATTCGACACTCGGGTTCGTTTCCCTATCCCAGTACATACGCAAAACAGCATTGCGGCGGATCATAGGGTCATCTGAGGAAATTGTGATCCAGATGTGTTTGATGATTCCTGCCCCTTCGATGCGGGCAATTTCTGCTATTTCCCCAGGCTCAACGACCAGATGATCCTTATTCTTCCCGCTCTGGTCATAGCTTGAAACTCTCTTTGACTGGTAATCTTTTCGGCTGGCCAAATTGTCAAGAAGGGAAGTTCGAACGGGCTTTTCCTGGGAGAGGAGAAAAAGTGATGTCAGAAAGATCTGGACAAGAAAAAATGCCGCCAATTTTCTTTTTTTCATTATACCTCCTCAAGTCAAGTCAATTTTTGAAGATGATGAGTTTTCAAAAAGGATACACTATTCTCGTCCAGACCATCAAGGAGAAAGAGGCATGATGATTGCTCCGCTCGAAAAATCGCCAAAGATCTCTGCCTTTCCCTGCAAAAAAAGTAGGCCGACAAAAGCGGCAGTGGCAGCATCAAGTTCATGGGCTGTACTAGCTTTTTTGAGCCCTTTTATCCCCAAGCTTATGAGCCCTCTTCTCAGCCCTTCAAGATCTCTCTTTGCCCTGGGAATTCCCCAGATATCCTGGGCTCCTCCAGGGTAAGCCTCAATAACACGGAATCCTTGACTTTCAAGTTGGTGGCGGAGCTTTATTCCTCTTTCTGTCAGACTCCTCATCGGCCCCAAAGTAAGAGGGAAAAAAGGGATTTTTCTCAGTCTCAGTTCCTCATCACAGGGACGAAAATGACTGCCCTTCCTCTCCTGGATAGTGAGCCTTCCTGGCGGAAGAGAGAGGGGAGCATCTACAGCCACAAGATCAGGCTTTTCGCTTTTTATAGAATCCAGAATCTCCTCATCAGAAAAAACAAGAAATGTGGCAGCCTTTAGTCCCCGCAGGAGACACCATCCGCTTGGTCGGCTGTCTACCCCTGCCAGATCAATGCCTGCGACACAAAAACTTTTCACCTTTGGATGCTGTAAACAACCTGAAGAAGCGCCTGGACAGCAGAATCAGGGAAAGAGCGGCCGGACAGATTTTTTATATCTTCTAGAGTTTTTATTCCCTCTCTCCCCGGAGGAAGGGGAATTTCTCTTGAGATATGATCATAGGTATCAGCAAGGGCAATGATGGAGCTCCCGATAGGAATTTTATCCAGATTTTTATCCATGATGTTTGCTTCTTCAACATAGTGGAGGAAATAGCTGGCCAGGATCGGCTCAATTTCTTTAAGCAGTGAAGCAGTTGTCTTGAGCATGACTTCTTCCCTGTCCCTAAACTTTCCCTCAAGCCTCATATCCTTCTCCATAAAATCGGAGACTTCCTCAAAAAAAGGAAGGCTGGAATGAAGATCTCCTGCTTCATAGAGGAGAGCGGCAGATTTGATATTCTCCACCTCTGCGGTGCTCAGGCCGGCAGCTTCTGCTATTTTCCCGGAAAGAAGGGAAACTCTCAGCGAACGAGGCCTCTCTTCATCAACAACCTCCAGGTATTTGAGGAGAATCTCCAAAGCTCCGATATAAGCTCTCCTCAGGTTTTTAATTTTCCTTTCTCTCTGTTCAGAAACCACTCCCATAATCGCTCCGGTCAGGATCAGAAAACTTCCCCAGGTAATAAGATTGATAACTTCCTCGGTGGAGAAAGCTTTTTCCTGGCCGTAGATGAATTTATAGAAAACTAGAAAGAGAACAACCAGCAGGATGCAGAGAATTCCGGTTAAAACAGATCTTCTTTTCCCGAAAAAATAGCCGGAGAGGATGACAGGCAGGAAAAAAAAGTTCAGGAAAGAAAATTTATATTGGACAATAAAGGCGACGATAAAAATTCCGATGAAGATAAGAATAATTGAAGCGGATTCAAAATGATAGATAAAAAAAGAGATTAACTTTCTCATCTTCTATCTCCTTTATTGAAATCTTTCTCGAAATTCACAGCTTTATCCATCAAAAGTGAAAAGGGGAAAATAATACGGAGGGGAAAATTGAATGGGAAGAAAAGAGTCCTTTCTCTGATGATTCTACTCCGTTCCTGCTCGAGGAAATTTATATCACCCTGAAAAATTGAAGTCAACAGCCAGGATAGACCCGATGAACAGGTAGCAGAGAAATGATATAATTTTTAATTGAGGAAAGATTGCCTCCAAGGAGGAAAAATGAAAAAAAATATTATTCTTATGGTTTCTCTAATCCTGCTTTTCGCTGGATGTTCGTTCCATTTTCACCTCGATTTTCTGGGAAAGGAGATGATGGAAGAAGTTGTTCTCGTCAAAAGCAAGGCCAAGGAAAAAATCCTGATTGTTGATATCGAGGGTATTATCGGCACTCTCTCCAGCCCCGCAATGCTCTCCCGGGAAGGAGATCTCCTTTCCCAGGTCTACTACAGGTTAGAAAAAGCTTCAGAGGATAAAACAATCAAGGGTATTATTCTCCGCCTCGACACTCCTGGTGGAGAGGTGACTTCAAGCGATGTCCTTTACAACGAGATTCTGAAATTTAAAGAAAAAACAGGCCTGCCTGTGGTCGGCTTGATGATGGGAGTTGCAGCTTCAGGAGGCTATTATGTCGCTTCTGCCTGCGACTACATCATCGCCCATCCTTCGACAATTACCGGAAGCATTGGGGTCATCTCCATTTTCCCTAATGCTCGAGAGCTCTTAGACAAAATAGGAATAAAGGTGAACATCATCAAGTCAGGAGAAATGAAAGACTCTGGTAGCCCTCTGAGAGACCTGACCCCAGAGGACAAAAAGATATTTCAAGGAATTATCGATGAGCTTTATCAGAGTTTCCTAGCCGCTGTTTACAAGAAGAGAAAATCCTCCATTTCCTACGATGAACTAAAAGCAATTGCTGATGGAAGGATTTACACTGCCCAACAGGCTCATAAACTAAAGCTGATCGATGAAATTGGCTATTTCGCAACCGCCCTGAAGAAATCTCTATCGCTGGCTTCTCTGAAAGAGGCAAAAGTCATTGCCTATACTTATTATCCAAAGACAAAGACAAACATCTATGCCACAAGCTTGCGGGACGACTCTTTTCTGGAAAGAAAAAGCCTGGAGACTCTCCTCCCTCGGCTTAAAAGCGGCTTCTACTACCTCTGGCTTCCTGATCTTAAAAGAGAGTAAGAGTCATCTCATCTTGAAATCTTGGCCTCAATTTCAAAAGATGGAGGCTTCAGGATGTGGGCTTTGACAGCACAGCTATCGACAGCCTTAATCACGGCATTTTTATATTTCTCCGGGAATCCAGCGGGAAGTTGAATCTCGATGGAAATCTTCTCGATCATTTTTGTCCCAGGGTTCTTAGCTGTTTTCATCAGAACCGAAGCTCCTTCTACGGAGATTCCTCTTTGCTTGAAGAAGGCAAGAACATAAAAGCCAGCACAGGTGGCAATCGAGGCTAAAAACAAATCAAAAGGGCTGGGCGCTCGTCCCTCTCCTCCTGCATAGAGAGGTTGATCTGTCTTGATCAAAAAATCTTTGTACTCAGCATCGACTCGCATTTCCCCTGGAAAGGTGACTTTTATTCCACTTTCTTCCATATCTTTACTCCTTCCTTGATGGAGTTGTCCTTTTTTCATCTATTCCCTTAGAAAAAAGAGCAAGAAGTAAATTCCTATCTCTGGCTGTCATTACCAGCCGGCCAAAAAGGTCATAGATCATTTCTGAGACATGAGCTTTATTTGTCTTATGAATAAATTTTTTCTTCTCTAACTTTTCGAGAATGAGCCTTAGGCACTCGTCCTGTTCCCATCTTGGCAAGGGCATTTCCAGGCCCGCCTCTTTTCCTTGAGAAGAATTAATAAAAATCTGAAAGAGCGTTATGAGCACAGCTTGAGCCAGGTTGTAAGATGGCTGTCTTGTGGCTTGAGGAATAGTGAACCTGAAATTTGAGCTCTTCAATTCTTCAGAAGTCAGGCCTGTCCTCTCATTGCCGAAGAGAAGCCCAATTTTTGTCGAGGGAGGAAAATCAAAAATTTTCTGAATGGCCTCAGCAAAAGTGAGGGAAGAGAAATTTTTTCTCAGTTTTGATGTGGCGGCAAAAACAAGATTGAGATCTGATACGGCCTCAGTCAGATCAGGGTAAAAGTTGGCTTTCTCTAAGATATCCCGGGCATGAATGGCAGTCCGCAAGGCTCCTCCTTCAACACCTTTTTGTTTCACCAATCGTAAATTCTCAAAGCCGAGATTCTTCATACACCTGGCAACAAGTCCGACATTCTCTGGCTTTTCTGGCCGTGCCAGAATAACAAAAAATCTACGGTTCTGATCCTCACGGTTTGCAGGATTTTGGTAGTAAAATCTTTCCATCCGAGCTATTATAAACAATCAAGTGGAGAAATGCATGGAAAAAA
Organism: uncultured Eubacteriales bacterium; assembly: GCA_964584535.1. GTDB lineage: Bacteria > Acidobacteriota > Aminicenantia > Aminicenantales > CAZPAX01 > CAZPAX01. The sequence goes on along the minus strand of CAZPAX010000008.1, from coordinate 19,253 downwards.
TCTCGAAGATCAGGGAACTGGAAGAAAGATTTCTCAAGCATGGATTTCCGGACTTCAAATGGATTGACCCCCAAAAAATCGTTATTTCTCAATGGGTGAGGATGAAATGCATTTTTGGCTGCAAGGAATATGGCCGGACCGCCTCCTGCCCTCCAGATACTCTGCCTGTCTCAGAATGTGAAAAATTCTTCAAGGAATATCATCTGGCCGTGGTCTTTCATTTTGAAAAAAAGGTGGTCAAACCTGAGGACCGCTTTGCCTGGACAAGAAAAGTCAACCTCAAGCTTTTGAAACTAGAAAAAGAGGTCTTTCTCTCCGGCTATGAAAAAGCTTTCCTCCTCTTCATGGATAGCTGCTACATCTGCAAAGAATGCTCAGGGAAAAGAGAAGCCTGTAAAGAGCCAAAAATAGCCCGACCGACACTAGAGGCTATGGCTGTTGACGTTTTCTCCACAGTCAGGAAAATAAGATATCCGATAGAAGTCCTTTCCGATTACGGCCAAGCTATGAACCGATATGCCTTTCTGCTCATCGATTAACTCTGCCTTGGGGGACTCAGGCAAAGACTGTGATTTCTCATGCTATAGCAGGGAACTATCGAGACACCCTTCCCTTCGAGACTATCAAATTGAAAAAAAGCTATGCTCCCCTTCCCACCAACGACCGAATATGGGTGAACCTAACCATGCCCCGAACCACCCGATGATAACCTTAGAGAAAAAGGATACTAATCCTGGCCTAACATAGTACCTAAAGCAAAAATGCAAAATCGCATAGACAACCGCACTGATAACCAACAAAACAAGAAAACTAAGAAAATCCATCCCAATCATTTTAAACCTCCTTTCCTTGATTTTTAAATTAGAGGACGACAATTTCATCCTTGACTGCGATGACAGAATATGCGTCTTGTGTCGATTTCCCATCCTCCCATCAGCAAGGAGGATACACGATCTGAAGGATTGGCGGGGCATGGATACCCTGGGAAATCCAGAATTCCTCCAGATCTCTCCTTCAATAAAGAGATCATTAAAAATGAGAATCTAATTTCTTCTCCTTCATCTCTTCATGCAAAGAAAATCAGCCCAAAGCTTTTATGCAGCGAAATGCAGATAACAGGGAAGCCATGTCTTAGTGCCTCTCGCTTCAACTCATCTCAATGTTTAAAGATTTTCTGATTATAATAGAATAAGGAGCAGTTCCCCCAATAATTAATTCCAAAATAGTCTAACTTATTTTCTATCAGCGAATTAGTTTTATCAGGGATCTGGAAAATAAAATTGGGCGAACTCCAGTTAAGACTTGACTCGCATTGCCCAATCTATTATTTTAATCTGGGAAAATAAGTGAAGGTTGTTATTTTCCTTTTCAAGAGAAAAAAATGTATAGGTTAAAAATATATCTTTTCAACCATTTCGAGAAAATTCTTGTTTTGTCGATTCTCCTCGGCATCATTTTCATCAACTATCTTGCCCCCTACAAAATTGGCTTCCTGAACTTTTTTTATTTTCCGATAATCGCTGCCGGCTATTTCCTTGGCAAGAGGACAGCTGTTCTCACTGCCTCTTTCTGCATCTTGGTGGTTGTCGTCTTCCTTCTCCTTTCTCCTTCTTCTTTTTTCTCTGCTGGTGTCGATAAGACATACATCATCGTCAGCCTCACTGCCTGGAGCTCTTTTTTGATTCTGACCAGTGCAGCCATTGGCTATCTTTATGAGCAGAGGGAGAAGAGGATTAAGGACCTGAAGGCGGCCTACATTGGGATTTTGGAGATTCTGGCCAAGTATCTTGAGTCTGCGGACAGGTACACGCAGGGGCATTCGGTGCGGGTGGCTTATTTAGCTGAGGATATTGCACAGGCTATGGGCTTGCCATCTATTGAAAGGGAGAATGTTCGTGCAGCTGCGTTACTGCATGATGTCGGGAAGACTGAGATCAGCATGGACATTGTGCGAAAGGCGGCTTCGCTGAATTCTGTGGAGAAAGAGTTGATGTCGGCCCATACGGAGAAGGGAGCGAGGATCATTTCTCTGGTGGGAGGAGTGCTGAAAGAAGCAGTGCCGATCGTTCTAGCCCACCATAAATATTATTTTGAAGCCAAAGACTTTTCATCTGAGGAGAGAGAAAAAATTCCTCTTGGGGCAGCGATCATTGCTGTGGCTGATGCCTATGATGCGATGATCACGGACAGGCCTTACCGCTCAGGGATGCCTCCCTGGAAGGCTTATGAAGAAATAGAAAAAGCTGCAGGAAGACAATTCGATCCAAGAGTAGTCAAGGCTTTCAAAGAAGTCTTGATGACCAGCGAAAAATACAGCAAAGAGGAAAAAGAGTTTTAGCCTCTCCCCTGGTAATTCCTGGCGGCTCCCATTGTCAACAATCTCCTGGCCACATTAAAGCTATTGATTCAGAGTTCTGGAGAAAAAATCAATTTTCAACCTCACCTGCACCTACTTGTCAGTGAGGGCAGCAATGATGAAGAAGTCCTCGCCTTTCCCCAAGAATCCAGAGTCATCACTATGAACTGTGTGGAAGGGTGGAATTACACAGCTCTCTGGACAGGTGTTCGAATCTCAGACCTCATCGCCAAAGCTCAGCCACAACGAGAGGCAAAGACTGCAATTTTCCATGCTATAGGGGGAAAATATTCAAGCGCCCTTCCCCTTGAAACTATCAAAGTGAAAAAAATTCTGCTTGCCTTCAAAATCAACAACATCACTCTTCCCCAGGACAGAGGATTCCCTTTCATGGTCGTAGCTCGAGAGAAATACAGCTACAAGTGGGTTCAGTGGGTGGAGAGAATAGAGCTATCAGATAAAGAATATGAAGGATACTGGGAAAAACGAGGCTTCTCCACTAGCGCTGATATCAAAAAAAAATAAAAAATCAATAAAGGCCAGTGCTGCCAAAACCGTTTTCACCGCGGGAAGTCTCCTCAAGATCTTCTGACAAGACGACTTTCATTTCTTCAACTGGCTGGATAAGAAGCTGGGCGATCTTCATCCCTTTTTGGATCGAAAAAGGCTCGCTCCCCAGATTGACCAGGACAACCTGAACTTCTCCCCTGTATCCTGAATCGACAACTCCCGCCAATCTATGGACTCCTCGCAGGGAAAGTCCGCTTTTATCCCAGATGAGTCCTACATAGCCCTCAGGCACAGCAATTTTTATTCCCGTGGGAACAGGCTTGACTTCCTTCACTTGCAGAACATAATCAATTACAGAGAAAAGATCCAACCCTGCATCTCCTTTATGGTGATAGAGAGGGAGCTTGGCCTCAGGATGAATTCTTTTGACTTTAAGTTCCATGTTTTAAATGCCTTCGATACGCACTTCTTGAAAATAGGGCTTGGCCAGCTCAGCAAAGGACTGGATTTCTTCGAGGCTGTAAGGCTTTTTTTCAAGATAAAGACTATCCACTGTATTTAGGGGAGAAAATTGCTGGATTTGAAAGATCCTTGAGCCGCTGAGAAGCTCACTTATTTTTTGGATGTCCTCTCTTTCTACAAGCCCAGGAACAACAGTGGTGCGGAACATATATTCCAAGCCAGAGGTCCTGACAATTTCAATGCACTGGCGAATATCTTCTTCCCTGACACCTGACCTTGTCACTTCCTTGTATCTCTCTAGAGGAGCCTTGACATCCATGGCTATCCAGTCGACAAGCTTTTCTTTGATAAGTTGCTCAAGCCTTAAGGGGAAGGAGCCATTGGTATCAATCTTGACCAGTAGATTCCTCTCTTTGATAAAGCAGAGAAGATCCTCCAAATCTTTGTCCAGAAGAGGCTCGCCGCCAGAAATACAGATGCCTTCCAGCCAGTCTTTCCTCGAATCAAGGTAAAGGGTGAAATAATCGAGGGGAAAAGAGGAAAGCGTCTCAGGCCTCAAAACCAAATCAGAATTGTGACAATAGGGACATCTGAAATTGCAGCCACCCAAAAAGACAGTCGAGGAAATAAAACCCGGAAAATCTTTGGGTGCAAATTTCTCTAAGCCTTTGATCTCAACCAATCCTCTAACTCCTGGGAATTATTCAAAACAGCGACAACCTCTTCCTCTTCCTGGAGGACCATTGTCGGAATAATGATCGCTCCTTTCTCATCTCGCTTGATACTGTCTAAAAATTCCCTGATTTTTAACTTGCTCCCCTTCAAAGTGAGGTTGTATTCCTGACCTTGAAGAGAGATTGTCTTCAAATATTCCTTGAGCATTTCACATTTTGAACAATTGGGGTAAGTAAAGAGAAAATATTCCATCTTCTATCTGATGGTCGTGTACGGCGTTCTGTCTCTGAATTCTTGCTGTTTTCCGTCATTCCAAGTTCTTATCGGCCGTAGATAACCGACAATCCTGGAATAAACCTCTGTCACTTCTCCACAATCGGGACATTTAGGGTATTGGCCTTTGAGATAACCATGATTGTCACAGATAGAAAAAGTGGGGGTGATGCTGAAATAAGGAATTTTTGTTTGGATAATCCTCTGGACCAGCTTCATGCAGATTACACTGTCGATGGCTTCAGGCAAAAAGCCATGAAAGATGGTTCCTCCTGTATAAAGGCATTGCACATCCTCCTGATGTCTTAGGGCTTCAAAAATGTCCCTAGTGGCATCCACGTTAAGCTGAGTGGAATTAGTGAGATAAGGAAATTTCTCTGTTCCAGAAGTGACGATACTGTGATACTTCTCCTTATCAAGCCTTGCCAGGCGGTAGGAAGTTGACTCAGCTGGGCTTGCCTCCAGATTATAGAGATTGCCTGTCTCATCCTGGAATTGCTTCAAAACTTCCTTCATAAACTTCAAGGTCTCTATGGTAAACTCCTTCGCTTCAGGTGTTGCGATGCCTTTCTTTAAAAAATTCAGGCAGGCCTCATGCATGCCGCAGACTCCAATGGTTGAAAAGTGATTGTCAAAATGCCCAAGGTAGACCTGAGTATAAGGCATGATTCCTCTGGATAGCATGTTGTTGACAAATTCTCTCTTTGTCTCCAGGCTTTCCTTGGCCAGAGTCATAATATTTTTCAGGCGATCGAAATACTCGCTCTTTGTGCTTGATTCATAGCCAACCCTGTTCAAGTTGATGGTCACCACGCCGATAGAGCCTGTTGAATCCCCTGGCCCCCAAATATTTCCAGGCCTTCGCAGCAGCTCTCTCTGGTCAAGATTCAACCGGCAGCACATAGCTCTCAGGTCACCAGGATTCAAATCTGTGCCGATATAATTTTGAAAATAAGGAATTCCGTACTTGGCTGTCGCTTCAAAGAGGAGCTGAGCGTTGGGAGAATCCCAGTCAAATTCTTTTGTCAGATTGAAGGTGGGAATGGGAAAAGTAAAAACACGGCCTTGCTGGTCTCCCTCAATCATGAGCTCGAGGAAAGCTCTATTGATCATGTCCATCTCCCGCTGGTAATCTCCGTAAGTTGAATCCAGCTCTTCTCCTCCGACAACGACAGGTTTATCTTTCATGTCTTCAGGAATTGTCCAATCAAAAGTCAAATTGGAAAAAGGAGTCTGCCATCCCCAGCGAGATGGAACATTCAGCCCAAAAATGAGCTTCTGGATATCCTGCTTTACTCTCTCATAATCGAGCTTGTCGGCTCTAACAAAAGGGGCAAGCAGGGTGTCGACACTGGAAAAAGCCTGAGCTCCAGCAAACTCTCCTTGCATGGTGCCGATATAATTCACCATGTGGAGAGTTGCTGTTTCCAGATGCTTGGCAGGGAAGGAGTGGACCTGGTTAGGAACATGACCAAATCCTTTTCGGAGAAGAAGTTCCAGCGACCAGCCGGCACAATAGCCGACAATGGGATAGGAAAGGTCATGGATATGGAAATCTCCTTCCATATGGGCTTTCTTGATTTTTTCTGAATAGAGCTGGTTGAGAGCAAAATTGGAGAGCACTTCGCCTGCAATCCGGGCATTAAGCCCTGAAAAACTCATTGTCCCCTCGTTCGAGTTTTCTCTTATTTTCCAGTCGACATCATTGATATAATCTTTTATCAATCTCTCCAGATTAATCCCTGTTCTGCGGGCTTCCCTGATCTCCTTATGCCTTTCCCGGTAAAGGATATAGGCCTTAGCCACTTCGTGATAGCCCTGCTTCATGAGGACCATCTCGACGATGTCCTGAATCTGTTCTACGGAGGGGATGGTGTAGCCTCCGAACTTGTCTTCGAGCATGAAGGTGGCAATATCCGAGACTGTCTTGGCAACAGTGCGATCCTTGAGTCCCTGCGACTCCATGGCCTTATCAACAGCATTGGTGATTTTTTCCTGGACAAAGTCTACAACTGTCCCGTCCCTTTTCTTAATCCGAGAGATTGTTCGCTGCATCCAAAGCCTCCTTTTCCCTTTATAAATAATAAAATAATTGCTATTTTAAAAGAAAACTTGGCCTCGATTGAACCCAATGAAGCCCTTGGCAAAAAAGAAAAAAACCATTAAGATAAATCCCATATATTGTGTATCTTAATGGGCAGAAATACAAAATGTTGTATTTCCAGCAAGAAATTTATACCCAATTCTCTTGTTTGTCAAGTACTTTTTAAGAAATCTTTTAAATTTTCCAAAAATTTTTTTGATTGTGCTATTTTAGAGAAAAGAGGTAGAAAAATGAAAATAATTGAAGTCAAAACGCAGATCAAAGAAGATCTGATCGACATAACCTCCCAAGTCAGAAAGGAAATTGTTTCCTCAAAAATTCAAAATGGGCTCTGCCTTGTCTATGTTCCTCACACAACAGCAGGCGTGACCATCAATGAAAACGCAGATCCGGATGTGAGAGCGGATATTCTCATGGCCATGAAAAAGCTTTTACCTGAATCACTCCCCTATCAGCATGGAGAGGGAAACTCCCCTGCCCACATCAAGGCCAGCCTTATTGGCTCTTCAGTGACTATCCTGATTGAGGATGGCCGGCCTTTCTTCGGAACATGGCAAGGGATATTCTTCTGCGAATTCGACGGCCCAAGGAACAGAAAAGTCTACATAAATTTTTTTCCTTCTTAGATCTCTTTCCTTTTAGATTCTCTCTTCTAGAATGGGAATGATTGCAGGCGAGAGAAGAAAAAATTCAATTTTTTTGATTGCCATATTTGAAAAATCAGGGGGTTTTGAAAAGGCAAAAAGCTCATCGGCCAGTTTTTCTTTTTGAATTTCAAAGTCAGTTTGCTCAAGATTTCTCGCCCGATCATAAATGTCCTCGATATGCTTCGTCATCTCTTGCTCATCTATTTCCATTCCGCGAGGTGCATGAAGCTTGATATTCTCTAAAGTCTTCTCTAAGATTTGGCCCTTCCTTCTCTCGTAGGCAAAAGAAGGAATGCGCCTGATTCTTTCTAGATTCTTTACCTGAGCTTTCGAATCCCCGGCCTGGCCGATACGTGACTCGCCCTTTGGCGGAATAATACAGGGAATGAAGTGCTCGAGCTGATAAAGCTGGTGAGGCTGGAGAGATTTTTCTAATTCTTGGGCCAGAAATTTAATTCTTTCCTCCATCTTTGCCCTAGCTGATCTTATCTCCGTGTCCAGGTGCTGATAATGGCGAACTGTCTGGGAAGGAATCTCCTTATTCTCCTGAAGATGAGCTTTGATCTCCTGAAGGACTGCTTCTATATCTGTGCCCAGAGACAAAAGATTTTGTTCGAACTCTTCTTTTATTTTTTTGGTCTCCCGAGCATCTTTGAGAATCCTTTCCATCTGTTCTGGGGATAGCTCTAAGCCATTCACTAAGTTCAAAAGGCGAATCTCCTGCCTTAATTCTTCAGCTGTGCCGAGACTTTTCCTTGGGGGATTCTCAAAACCCCATAAGAAATAAAAACTTAAGATAAAAAACCCTATAAGATGAATTAAGAATACCCCTTTTCCTTTCCTCATTTTAACCTCCACGGAATTAGACAACAAGAGATCAAATTTCTTTGACTTTAAAACAATCTCTGAATATGTGATCTTTTTGATGGGTGCAGGAAGCTGCCCGGAAGCCCCCGTAGCGGAGGGGGAACCCGTCGGGTCCTCCGACGGGGGGAACCGACGGGACTGGTTCCCCGGGGTGCGGGGGCCAAGGGCAGCTTCCTGCACCCGATTGAATCACATAAAAAGAGATGCTTCGTTTGACTTTTATTCCCCCTCAAATTAGAAAGAAAGCCCTTTTTCCCGCAGGGCTCTCTCTAAATCCGTGCCAGGCTCAAAATGAATTGTCTTTATTCCCAAAGCCTCGGCGGCTCGGATATTTTCTTCAATATCGTCAATGAAAACACACTCCGTAGCCTCAGAGTTGGACCTCCCCAGAGCCTCTTGATAGATTCGAGGATCCGGCTTCATGAACCCTACCTCATAGGATAAGACATAGTCATCAAAGATGAGAATTTGAGGAAATTTTTTTTTGATAAAGCTAAAGCGCTGGATATCTGTATTGGAAAGAAGTACCAGCCTGTATTTTCCCTTCAACTTCTTCATGGTTTCAAGCACAGGTAGATGGAGGGAAAAAACATCATTATAGATAGCGAAAAAATGGTTGAAATCGATTCTGGCTATAAGCCTCCCTACGATCTGCGAGTAAAACTCTTCTGGTCCGATTTTCCCTGTGTCAAAAGATTCGACTAGATCAAAATGAGATCTGCTCATTTCGGCAATTTTTTCTGCGGAGAAAGAACAGAAACTAGCCATTTTTTTAAAGAAAATGTGATTGTCAAAATGAAGAATCACTTTGCCCATGTCAGAGATCAAAGTGCTAATCATAGAAATCGCATCCTCTTGGAAATAAAAGGGAGATTTATAACAAAAAAAGCGAGCGAGCGCAACTAGCCCGCCTGAGCTAACTTGGTGGGGAGTTCGATTTTCACTCCCTCTTTCCTGGCTGATAATTTGAGCAACAGGGAGAAGATAAGGCCCAATAATCCCAGAGAGGCGAACATGATCATGGTATTAGTATAATTTCCGCCAGAAAGATCTGTGATTTTCCCGGCCAGCCAGGGAAAAGAAGTCAACCCGATGTTCTGGATGAGGGTCATCAAGCCAAAAGCTGTTCCCAGACGTTTCTCCTCAACCAAAAGAGGCACTGTGGGCCAGATGGCAGCCGGAACAAGAGAGAAAGAAATGCCAAGGACAATCATTGCTATGGCTGGCGGCAAATAAGTCAAGCCTAGGGATAAGTGGACGGGAACAAGAAGCAGTGCGCCGATGATCATCATTGTCGCTCTTTTCCCAAACCTATCGACAAGAAAGCCAAAGATTGGAGTAAAAATGATGGAGCCTGTAATGACAAGGGAAGTAAAAAATCCTCCCCGCACAGCGCTCAGACCAAATTTTGTCTGAAGAAAAACTGTGGAGAAAGCAGTAAAGGGAAAAATGGCTGAATAAAAAGTCATGCAGAGGAGAGAGATAAACCAGAACGAAAGCTTGAAATCGAAGATGTCTTTAAAAACAAATTTTTCAATCTCATCTTCTCTTCTCAAGGCAAGGAAATATTTTTCTTTGGCCTTATCAATGCTTGTATAAATGAAGAAGAGGGCAAAGCAGACAAACATTAGCACTGAAGAAACCCAGATCGCAAGACGCCAGGAACCACTGGCGGCCTGGATGCGGGCCGCCGAATTCAGGGCAGCAAATGTTCCGATCCTGGCAACCGTCACATTCAAGGCAAAAGCCAAAGCAAGTTCCTTTCCTTTGAACCACTTGGAAATAACCTTATTCTGGGTAATAATCAGCGACTCTGATCCAATGCCATAGATAAATCTTCCCCAGAGCATAATCTGGAATGAAGAGCCAGCTGCGGTCATAAAGACTCCTATGGCGCAGAGAGCCGCAAAAAGAGTTCCTGCTCTCCTGATTCCTGTCTTATCCAGAAAAACACCGCCAATAAGAACCATGATGAAATTGGGAAGGGAATAGTAGCTGAAGAGAAGGCCATATTGGGCACGGCTTATTCCCATTCCTTTGATGATATAGTCGGCAATCGGGCTGACCGCATCATACGCATAATAGGAGCCGAAGATGACAAGTCCCATAATCACCAGGACAAGCCACCTGAGCCTGAGGATAGTATCTTTCATTTCTTCCTTCATCGTCTTGTCCTTTCTAGGGAATTCTGAACTTCCAGAAAATTTTGACTCGCCATATCTAAGAAAAATATGATAATAATAGAAAAAGTTCAAGCCATTCGAGAAAAGGAGAATGAATATTATGAAAGTCCTGAGAAAACGCAGAGGGTCAATTTCTCTCTGGATTCTTTCTCTAGCTTTAGTTTTGCTCTTGGTTGTGGGCGGCGCCTTTTCCCTTTATTTTTTAAAAGGAAAAAAAATCACGACAAAAGATGTTGCCGATGCAGAAAAGATTATTGGTCTTCGCTTCAGCTCCAAAGAAAGGAAAATGATGCTTGATAATCTGAGAGAGAACCTCAAAAGCTATAAAGAATTAAGAAAGGTCAGCCTTCCTAATGACGTCCCGCCTGCCCTCTTCTTCAATCCTTCAATCCCCGGAGCAAGCTTCGCCAAGGAGAAAAAGCCTTTCATTTCCCAAGATGTGCTAGAAACAGAATTGCCCTCAAATCTTGAGGATCTGGCTTTCTATCCTGCGACCAAGCTGGCCGAACTCATTCGCTTGCGGAAAATAACCTCGACTGAATTAACCAAGATGTACATTAATCGTCTGAAAAAGTATGGCCCGCAGCTTGAATGTGTCGTCACTTTAACTGAAGAATTGGCCCTCAAGCAGGCAAAGCAAGCAGATGAAGAAATTGCCTCTGGCCGCTACCGTGGCCCTCTCCACGGCATTCCTTGGGGAGCAAAAGACCTTCTGGCCACAAAAGGCATAAAGACCACTTGGGGTGCCCCTCCTTATAAAGACCAAATCATTGATGAAGATGCCACCGTGGTTAAAAGGCTGGCCGAGGCAGGCGCGGTGCTAGTGGCCAAGCTCTCCATGGGCTCTTTGGCTTGGGGTGATGTTTGGTTTGGAGGCAAAACCAGAAATCCTTGGAATCTTAAACAGGGTTCGAGCGGCTCTTCGGCAGGTTCAGCAGCGGCAACCGCTGCCGGATTGGTTGGCTTTTCTATCGGCACCGAAACCTGGGGTTCGATTATCTCCCCAACAACAAGATGCGGAGCAAGTGGGCTCCGGCCAACATTTGGCCGGGTCTCCCGTTACGGAGCGATGGCCCTGAGCTGGAGCATGGATAAGATCGGAACCATCTGCCGCTCTGTTGAAGACTGCGCTCTAGTTTTTGAGGCTATCTATGGCCCGGACAGCCTTGACCTCGCTGTCACAGATCTTCCCTTTAATTGGAATCCTGAACTCGACCTAAAAGATATCCGCATCGGATACCTGAAGGAAGCCTTTGAAAAAGATTATAAAACGAAGAAAAACGACAAGGCAGTCCTTGAAACTCTGCGCGCCTTGGGAGTGGAGCTTATCCCCATTGGCCTTCCCGATCTTCCTGTCGATTATCTTTCTTTCATCTTGAATGCAGAGGCAGCCGCAGCTTTTGATGAACTGACAAGGACTAATCGTGATGATCTCCTGGTTCGTCAAGGAAAATCAGCCTGGCCCAATGTCTTCCGCCAGGCCAGATTCATCCCGGCAGTCGAATACATCCAGGCCAACCGCATCCGAACCCTTCTCATCAGGGAAATGGCCAGAAGGATGAAAGAGATAGATGTCTACGTGGCCCCTTCATTCGGCGACAACAATCTTCTCTTGACCAATCTCAGTGGACATCCGGCAGTTGTCGCCCCCAACGGATTCGACGAAAAAGGAATGCCCACGAGCATTTCTTTTATCGGCAATCTCTTTGAGGAAGCCAAAACGCTAAGGGTGGCTAAGGCTTATCAGGATGCAACTTCCTTTCACCTCAAGCATCCCAAAATGGATTAAATTTTCTATTTTTCTTTTCTAGTGGCGATCGCAGTTGCCGTAACTCCCAAATCGACGACATTCAGAGTCCCTTCAAGTCTATTGTCAGCAACTTTAAACTCCGTTTTTATCAACCGCTCCAATCCGTCCGGAGGAGTGGGGGCAGTAAAATCGAAGCTCAAGGTCTGGCCATCAAACTTGATTTCAGAAAGAGGAATATCTGTGAATCCTCCTGATTGCTCACTGATTGTCCCCTTTAGCTCTTGCTCAGATTTCTCAAGATTCATTGAAAGGTAATAGTATTCGCCTTCTGCTACAACTTCGATATCCCAGGCTCCCAGGATTTTTTCATAATTTAAAGTCTCCTGGCTGGGAAGCATTAAGAAACAGAGGGAAAAACTAAAAAAGAGACCAAGGGCAAAAGCTTTTGCAAGTATCGTTCTCATTTCAAAAACCTCCTTTCCTCTATTTGCTCATTTATGAGATAAGATTTGGGGTCAGACATTATCATAGGGGTGAGAATAAATCAAGGGCATGTACAGTTCTCTTCTCCATGGCAATGTCTGACCCCGAATCGTCTCTGAAATGGCTTGACAAAGGCTGGGAATGCTCTAAGATGATTTCGACTGATAAAGGCTAGCGGAGCAAGTGATCAAAACAGAAAACTTCCAAATCTTTGAGGAAGCCATGCGCAATGCTCTAGATAAAGTTTTCAGGGAGAACATTATCACCCGGATCTGGAATAAAGATCCATCGGTCTGGAAAAAGGATCAAGATGAGATTTCTAACCGTCTTGGCTGGCTCTTTTCGGCAGAAAAGAGTTCAGAAATTTGTCCCCAGATCAAAAAATTTGTTCGCCAATTCTTTAAAGAAGGCTACAATCACGCTCTTCTTCTGGGTATGGGGGGCTCAAGCCTGGCTGCGGAAGTTCTGAGGACTGTCTTTAGAACTTCGAGGGACCATCTCGACCTCTCCATCCTCGATAGCACTGATCCTGGAGCTGTTTTAAGATATAAAGAAAGTCTTAATCCTGAAAAAACTCTTTTCCTTGTTTCTTCCAAATCAGGGACAACAGTAGAGACAGTCTCATTTTTTTATTTTTTTTACAACTGGGCCAGAGAATCTCTGAGTGAGGCTAGGGCAGGCAGCCATTTTTTGGCTATCGGAGACCCTGGCACTCCCCTGGAAGAAATCGCTCGCAGATTCTGTTTCCGTTATTTTTTTGCTGGCGAGCCTGATATTGGTGGCCGTTTCTCTGTCTTCTCCCCTTTCGGTCTTGTTCCAGCAGCGCTGAAGGGAATAGAAATCGAAAAATTGGTCAGAAGTGGCCAAGAAATGGCATACCTCTGCCGAAACGTCTCTCCTCAAGAAAATCCGGCGATTCTCTTAGGCACAATTCTTGGAGTACTGGCTCTGGCCTCAAGGGATAAGGCTACCTTTATCCTTTCCCCTCCTCTGGAAAGATTTGCTTTCTGGCTCGAGCAGCTTCTCGCTGAAAGCACCGGAAAGCAAGGAAAGGGAATTCTGCCTGTGGTGGGAGAGCCTGTCGCTTCTCCTGACCTTTATGGCCCTGACCGTTTTTTCATTTTCCTCATTCTCGAAGGAGACGAAACTCAACGGCCTAGCTTCAAAGCTTTAAAAAAAGCAAAGTTCCCTTTGATCACAATTTCTTTGCCTGATCTTTATGCGCTTGGAGGCCAATTTTTTCTCTGGGAGATGGCCACTTCAATTGCCTGCTTTTTCCTGGAGATCAATCCCTTTGACCAGCCTGATGTTGAGGGATCGAAGATGAAAACAAGAGAGATTCTCCAAACCTATAAAGAAAAAAGAATCCTTCCTCAAATTTCTGAAATTTCGGTTTCCGCCAGGAAAAAAAGCCTTGAACTCCTTCTCAGTCAGGCTCAGCCAGGCGACTACATAGCGATTCAAGCTTTTCTCCAGCCTACGCCTGAGATTGGTCAAGCCCTTCAAAGCCTCAGGCTTAGACTGAGGGACAAAACCAGACTGGCTGTCACTTATGGCTTTGGCCCGCGCTTCCTCCATTCCACAGGTCAGCTCCATAAAGGTGACTGCGGCAAAGGGCTCTTCATCCAGCTTGAAGCCAAAGATGCAAGGGATCTTCCTATTCCAGATCAGCCTGACTCCCCTTATTCAACTTTTTCCTTTGGATTGCTCAAACGAGCTCAAGCTCTGGGGGATTGGGAAGCTTTGAGGGAAAAAGGCAGGCGGGCAATCCACTTTAACTTGGGGAAAAACGCTCTGGAAGGATTAGAAAAGCTTACCTCTCTTGTTTAACCAAGGAATCAGATTTCTTTAAAATTATCTTAAAAGAGCCCGGCAAAGAGGACATCGGCGTGGAAGAGCTCATGAGTTTTGGTCCGAACCTTTCTATCGATTGTATCTTTAATGTTAAGATAAAACCAGAATTTATCAAATAACACCAGCTTCTTTATATAATAGAGAGCATAATCTGTGAAGCCATCGACGATGATCTTGCCGATCTCTTTTCCTTTATCATCAGAAAGAACAATGATATTCATTTCTTTCTGCTGGCCGGCCTCAGTGACAGTTGTTTTTTCGAGCTTGCCGAAGATTTTTGCCTTCCCTTTTCCTTCCCATTCTTCAGGTTTATTAAAAGAAGAAATTTTCAGTGTCTGAAAATTCTCTCTTTCTCTAAGATCCAGGTAATCATCGAGGACTGGCTCGGCAGTCCTTGTATAGATATTTCTCCACTGTCCTCTTTCCTTAACATCAATGCTATCGGCTAACAATATGGATGGCCTTTGTCGTGAAAACTCCCCGCGAATCTTCATTTCCTTACCCACAAGAACGCTGGCATCTCCAGATTCTACTCCGCCTAAGACAACCACATCAAATCCCTGGGCAGCGGGAACATAAAGATATTTGCCATAGCCGATCTTTGCCACACCCTCGAATTCGTTCATTCCCTCTTTGATCGTCTTCTCCTCCTCTGCAGGAGCAACAGGTTTCTCAGCTTTCTTCTGGCAAGATATGTTTCCTCCCACAAGGAATAAAACCAGTAAGAGACTCAATCCTAAAATTGAAAGCCACTTTCTAAAACTCATAGCTCATACCTCCAAAACTTAACTCAAGGGAGAAAGTGCCCTATCTTCGAAAAATCTCCACTTTAATCAGAATTGAATTTTTTCCTTTCTCAATTTAGGATATTTTATACCACTGAAAAAACCAAAAGTAAAGTAATTTTTGGGGACCCCGAAAATCTCTACTTGTTTTTCTTCGAAAATCTTGCAGAAGAAGAATGGGAAGAAAAAGATCTTGAGCTTCTGGAGGAACTTGGCTGGGAGCGAGAAAAATTGCCTGAGGAACGGGAGGAGAAATTTGAATGGCTTGGACGAGAAATAGTCGTCCGTGGAGAGGAAAAGGATCTTGGGGAAATAGAAGGGGAACTCCTTGAAAAACTGCTGACCCGAGGAGCATAAGAAGGAGAAGAGAAGGACCGCAAGGAGGAGGAGAAACCTGAGCTGATTCCTCTTCTTTCCGAGCTTCGTCTCATTAATTGGCTACCGAGCGATCGCTTCTGCTGCTGAAGTGAGCTTTCCCGTGAACTGGATTCAGAACGAGGCTGCACCTTTCGGAAATTGTATTCTCGGATAGAAGAACTCCTCCCTCCTATTTTCGGCGAAAGAGCACGTGATGGGTAAGTTCTTGCCGTTTCTGCGGACTGAGAAAGCCGCGACTTTTCTGAAGAGGGTGAAATTGCTTTCGATTTTGGATAGGAGGAGATTATCCCTCGAGAAGAGATTCTTCGGGAGGTGGAGGAAGTCCCCATACTTCTTGGACTGAGCCTTAAGGAAGATTCTTGGCCTTGGCTTCTTAGAGCCTGTCTTGAAATCTTTCCTTGATTGCTCTCGCTCGTCTGGCTTCGAGAAAAGCTCTGGATTCTGGAGAGAGAGCCTTTCCTGATTTCACCGGAAGTGCTCCGAGTGAGGACCTTTTCTTGTCCCGAGTTCTTGAGGCTTGAACGGCTGGTGATGGGCATGATGCCAGGTTGACGGGAGGAAAGGGAGATTTTCCCAAGGCTACGGATGCTTTCCTGACTCAAAGCGTGCCGGGAGATATGAGGGGACTGGAGTTGATGCTTGTGGATAACTGTGAGGGCCCTGGAATTCAGAGGATAATGGCGGTCATAATAGCGGTCATAGAAATAGTTGTTGATGATAACCCCAGGGTAGTTGTAGTAGCTTAAAGGACACCAGCCAATATAGTCATATCCCGAGTACCAGTGAACCCAGGCAGGTCCCCAGTGGACAGTTGGAATCCAATACCAACCCAAGCCTAATCTCCAGTGCCATCTCCCATAATGGTAAACGCACCATCCCCAGGGTTCATCAGAAACCCATGTCCAGCCAATAATCGGATACCAGGTCCATCTTCCATAGAAATAGGGTCTCCAGTCATAGATATGGACTTGGGGGACCCAGACATAGCCATAAGGTCGTTCATAAACCCAATTGCCATAATCGGCCAGTTCAGTTTCATATTCATCGAGCTCAGAGGGAAGGTAACTTCTAGTGTAAGATTTGGCCAGGAGCGCGTCTCGGGACTCATTCCAGCGGGCAAAATCATCATCGCTAGCATAAAAGTAAGTCGGTTCAGAAGTAAACTGACCGTTTGCAGCAATAAGCTTTTCCTGAGCCTTGACTAAAAAAGATCCTTCCTCGGCAGCAGCCTCAACTGAGCCATTATAGACAAACAGCTCAGTCTCCACATTTTCTCTAGCCTCAAACCGGTAGAGCCCCTCCTCCAGAATGTAGAAAGAGGCATCAGGAGTATGAATTTCAAAGCCTCTCTCAGCTTCCAGAAAATTTATTCTCAAATAAATACTTCCTCTGAGCAAATGGATCTTGACTTGCTCCTCCTCTTCCCGGGGAAGATTGGCAAAATCGACCTCAGTGAAGTCATCAAGGCGGAGGTAATTTTTCCTTCCAAAATGAATTTCTGCCCGGCCATCCCTTGTTCCCAGCCTATCGCCTTCAACTACAGGAAGGTTGACAATTCCTTCCTGGAAGCCCATATCTGCAGCTCTCTGGATGAAAACATCGCCCTTGACATAACTGAGGCGAGCAAAACTGGAGCTTGGATAGCCTTCCTGGTCAGAAAAAGCCAGAAGAGGAATGATAAAAACCAAGCCTGTTATTAAGACAAAAAGTTTTTTCATTCTTCCTCCTTGCAAAAAAAAATTTAGCAAAAAATGTGCCAAATGGTCTCCCTTGAGATCTGCCTTTTGGGGAAAAATCCTGTCCTGGTTTAAGGACAGATGACACAAAAAAAGAGGGGTTTGATCAATCAAACCCCTCCTCAAACTACTATTTAGCCTGAACTTCTCTGTTCAGTGACTCTCTTGCTTATTTTCTCACCACCACCACCAGCCCATTCTGTTCCTGAGGATGCGGCCCCTAAAGCCAAAACCTCTGTCCCAGGGAAGGCCAAATCTCTCTGGGCCAAAAAGTCCTCCCCATGGAGAGAATCTCCGGCCAGGGAAGAATCGGCCTGGCCTCCTCATTTGGCGCCCCATGAACCTTGTCCTGAATTTCTCCATCTTTTCCAGCTGCTCAGGAGTAAATATCTTCTTTATTTCATTTCTCTGCTTGATGTTGTTTTTGAATTGTGCTGCCCTGAGCTTAAACATTTCATCAACAAGGCCTTCGATTTTCTTCTCATCAGCTTTTGGATCTTTCATCATCTCTCTGAGCTCTCCACGCATCTTCGTCATTTTCTCCTGGAAAGCCTGTCTCTCTTCCAGGCGGGCCTTACTGAGTTCTTTAAGTCGAGCTTCCTGTTCAGGAGTTAGATTGAGCATGTCCTTCAGGAAAGGCGGAAAATCATGGGCCTTCATCCTGGCCGGCTCTTTTGCCGGCTGGTCTTGGGCAATTGAAGTGGAAATAGCAAACAAAATAAAGACCGCAATGAGCATTAGGGGAACAAGAATTTTTTTCATCTGAGACCTCCTCATTTTTTTTCTAGATTTATTAGACAAAAAAAGAAGAAAATCCTTTGTAGCCTATTCTGATTCCCAGACGCGCAAGCCCGAAGAAGACAAAGAGACAGGAAGGGATTTTATACCTCTCCCTAAAGAATTTATCTCCTCAATCATTTTCCTCCTCAGGCCGTCATCAGAATTTGCCAGAATGGTCATTGAGCCGCCTTTCCCTCCAGCTCCATTGACTTTCCATCCTGAGGCCCTGTATTTTCTAGCAACGGCCATAACCGAATCTGCTTCCTCAGAGATAAGCTTGGCATAAAGAGCTTTCTGGCACTCATTGTTGATGACCATTATTCTACCATAGGACCCCAGATCTCCCCTAACCAGGAATTCCTTTGCTTTCTCCGCCAGCTTTTTCATTCTCTCAATATGGCGCAACTGTTCGCCTCCCTTTTCAAGCAAGGCAATGACTTTCTCATGGATGACTGAGGAAAGATGGGGCTTTCCGAGATAAACAAAGCAGATCCTGCGATTGAGCTCTTCCCAAATTCGTGGCTGGAGTTTGAGCTTCAGAACTCTGGAGAAAGGATAGCGATACATATCAATAAAGCAGACACCTCCATAGGCTGCACAGATCTGATCCTGAATCCCGCTCTGCTGCTTCAATTTTTCTGTCTCTACCCGGTGGGCTAAGGAGGCAATTTCGTGGGAGGAGAATTTTTTCCCACTGAGAAAAGCCAAGGCTCCAAGAAGAGCCACGCAGACTGAAGCAGATGTTCCTGCTGAGATTCCTGCTGGAAGAGGAGAAAAAAGACTTATCTCCAGCCAGAAATCTTTAGGGATGACCAAGGAAGCGATGGTAAATTGAAGAAGAGGATGGCACAAAAAAGAGGGCCTTTCAGGATGGACGCGGAAGGTCTCGCCATAGTTTTCGGCATGGACAAGGACCCTATCTTCCTCTTTTTTTTCATTGGGAAAGACTCTTATCTGGACTTCAACCGGAGGGAGGACAGCCAAGTTGAGAACTTTACCTTGCTTTGAAAACCAGGTATCTGTCCAGCCTCCAATGTCATTGATGCGGAGCGGGGCATAAGAATGAATAATTCTCAGAGGTTTTAGCCTGGCTTTGATCTTCCTCATCCCAGTTCCCTTATTAAGCATTCCGACGATGGCGGATTTGGTCCAAACTCACAGCCACGACAATAATGGCTCCGATGATAATCTCCTGGATGTAGTTTGGCCAGCCCATCATCGTGCAGCCATTGCGAAGGAAAGCCATGATGAAGACTCCAATCATTGTCCCCAGGATACTTCCCTCCCCTCCACTGAGGCTGCCTCCGCCAATGACGACTGCGGCAATGATATCTAACTCTAAACCGACAGCCACTGTCGGATCGCCTACAGTCAGTCTTGAAAATTCCATCACACCACTCAGTCCGCAGA
>CAZPAX010000007.1:0-25329 GCA_964584535.1 uncultured Eubacteriales bacterium | reverse complement strand
GCATAGATCTCTTCTTCATGGCAATGTCTGACCCCGAGCGAGGACGGACGGGGACGCACCGTGACAGGACCCATCCATTAAAAAATTAAAGATTTCGCGTCAGAAGATTCGGGGCTTTCATGGTCTGGACAGAATTTTTCTTTTTACCTAAAATAGAAATGGCCGATGATTGGCATAATGGCTGATTCCCATGATAACCTTTTTAAGATTAGACAAGCAGTCCGTCTCTTCAAAGAAGAAGGATGTCGTCTCGTCATTCATGCCGGAGATTTTATCGCGCCCTTTTCTGCCCTGGAGCTTGGAGGTCTTGGCTGCCCGCTGAAAGCTGTTTTTGGCAATTGTGATGGGGAAAAGCAAGGCTTAGAGAAGATCTTCAAATCAATAGGCGAAATCAGAGAAGCACCCCTTGTCTTTAGGCACGAAGGGCTAAGCTTTTGCCTCACTCACCTCGAAACCCCTATCGAAGCTTATCTTTCCGAGGGGAAATATGATGTTCTCGTCTTCGGCCACACCCATAAACCTGAGATAAGAAAAGAGGGAAAGACGTTGCTTATCAATCCAGGAGAGACAGGAGGCTGGCTCAAAGGAAAAAGCACTGTTGCCCTCCTTGACCCGAAAACCCTCTCTGCAGAGATCAGGCTTTTATGAAAGAAAATGCCTCACAGCATCAATAGACGTCAAAAGCCAATCTGGCAAAGACTGCGCAGGCCTTTGCCTCCTCCTACAAAACCTCACTCCACCAAAAAGGGAAAGCGCGGCTATAACAGAAAAGACCAGCGCTGGAAGAAAGAGGTCGAGGAGCTCTAAGACGTGGGAATGTCTTAATTTTAAGGCGCCGAGAAAGCCATAAAGCCGGCTTTTTCCCCTGAGGAGCGATTGCATAATCAGAAAGCCTGTATTATACTTAACGTTCTTAATTTATTAATATTATTGATAGTTGCTCATTTTGAAGAGGAGTTATACCCATGAAAAAGGCGATCATTATGGGAGCTGCCGGTCGTGACTTCCACAATTTTAATGTTCATTTCAGAGATAAAGAAGAATACCGTGTGGTGGCCTTTACAGCAACTCAGATCCCGGATATTGAGGACAGAAAATATCCTGCGCTTCTGGCTGGCAGATTGTATCCTGAGGGAATTCCGATCTATCCTGAGCAAGATCTCGTCTCTCTCATCAAAAAGAACAATGTTTCTGAAGTCTTTTTCTCTTATAGCGATGTCTCTCATGAATATGTCATGCACAAAGCGTCTGAGGCGATGGCAGCCGGAGCCAGCTTTTCTCTCCTTGGTCCGCGGGAGACAATGATCAAGAGCAAACTTCCATTCATCTCTGTTTGTGCGGTGAGAACAGGATCGGGGAAAAGCCAGACAAGCCGCAAAGTGGCTCTCCTTCTCAAGGAAAAGGGAAGACGGGTGGTTGTCATCCGCCATCCCATGCCTTATGGAGACCTGGCCAGGCAAAGAGTCCAGCGTTTTGGCCGCTACGAAGATTTGGAAAAGCAAGAATGCACCATCGAGGAAAGAGAGGAATACGAGCCTCATATCAAAAAAGGAATTGTCGTCTTTGCTGGAGTCGATTATCAGGCCATCCTGGAGGAAGCTGAAAAAGAAGCTGATATTATCCTCTGGGATGGGGGGAACAACGATTTTTCCTTCTACCAGCCTGACTTAGAGATCGTGGTCGTTGATCCTCATCGAGCAGGCCACGAGCTTCTCTACCATCCAGGAGAGACCAATTTTAGAAGGGCTCAAGTTCTGGTTATCAATAAAATCGACACTGCAGACAGGGAGAAAATTGACCTTGTCCTGGAAAATATCAAGAAGGTCAATCCAGAAGCTACTGTTATCCAGGCCAATTCACCTATCTTTGTCCGGGATGGAAATGAGATAGCCAAGAAAAAAGTCCTGGTCATCGAGGATGGCCCAACCCTGACCCATGGCGGCATGCCCTATGGAGCGGGAATAGTTGCTGCCCAGAAATATGGAGCTTCAAAGATCATTGACCCCAGGCCAGCTGCTGTGGGCAGCATCAAGGAAACATTCCAGAAATATCGCCATCTGGACAAAGTCCTCCCAGCCATGGGCTACGGGAAAAAACAAATCAAAGAGCTTATCCAGACCATCAACAAAACTGACTGTGATCTTGTCATTAGCGCTACCCCAATTGACATCAGTCGATTGATAAAAACGAATAAAAAAATTCTTCCAGTGGCCTACGAACTGGAAGAAATTGGTTCCCCCAATCTCAGAGAGGTGCTCAGCAAGTTTTGATGAAAAGGAAAATTGCCCTGATTGCCTTTGGAGGAAATGCCCTCCTTCCTGAAAACCAGAGAGGACTCCAGGAAGAGCAGCTGAAAAATGCCCAGAAAGCGGCCAAACTAATGGTCCACATCGTCAAAAAAGGATACGAATTAATCATCGTCCATGGCAATGGCCCTCAGGTTGGAAATCTTCTTATTCAGATGGAGGAGGCGATCAATAAGATTCCTCCTTTCTCTTTAGACACCTGCGATGCCATGACTGAAGGAAGCATGGGCTTCATGCTGGAGAAAACCATTGTCAATGAGCTTCGCCGAAATTCTCTGGATAAGGAAGTGGTCACCATCATCACCCAGGTGGTAGTCGACAGGAATGACCCTGCTTTCGAGAATCCGACCAAACCCGTCGGGCCATTCTATTCGAAGTACAGGTCTCAAATGCTTTCCCGTGAGAAAAAATGGAGAATGGTTGAAGATGCTGGCCGTGGCTACAGAAAAGTTGTCCCCTCGCCCAAACCTATAGATGTTGTCCCCAAATGGGTCATCCGAGACCTGGTCCAAGCTGGAAGAATTGTCATCGCAGCTGGAGGCGGGGGTATTCCAGTTATCATTAATGCTCGAGGTTTTTTTGAGGGAGTAGAGGCTGTTATCGACAAGGATTTTGCGGCCAGCCTTCTGGCCAGGGAAGTCAAAGTTGATCTCTTTATCATCCTGACCAATGTGGAAAAGGTCTACCTCAATTACGGAACAGAAGAGGAAAAAGGAATCGAGGTCATGACAGTCGACCAGGCCAAAGAATACATGGCCGAGGGACAATTTCCTCCTGGTTCTATGGGACCAAAAATTCAGGCTGCCATTGACTACATTGAGAATGGAGGAAAAGAAGTACTGATAACCTCAGCCAGTCACCTCAAGGCTGCCCTAATCAATCGCTCGGGAACAAAAATCAGGACTTCACTTTAAGAGGCAAGATGTTCAAAGATTTTATCTCTATTCACGATTTGACCCTTTATGATTTCTACCAGATATTAGACATGACCCAGATAATGAAAGACCGTCCTGGCCGTTTTCAGAATAAGCTCAAGAACAAGATCCTGGCCATGATTTTTCAAAAACCATCCCTGAGGACAAGAGTGACTTTCGAAGTGGGCATGCTCCAGCTCGGAGGAGAAGCGATCTATTTAGGTCCACAGGATATCCAGATGGGGACAAGGGAGAGCGTCCAGGACATCGGAAAAAACCTGGAGCGCTGGGTGGATGGGATCATGATCAGGACCTTTGCCCATCAGACTATCCTTGATCTCGCTCGAAGTGCCGCTATCCCTGTCATCAATGGTCTGACTGACCTCCTCCATCCCTGTCAGGCTATGGCTGATTTTTTCACTCTCAGGGAGAAAAAGGGAGATCTCAAAAATCTCAAGCTGGCCTATATCGGAGATGGGAACAATGTCTGCCACAGCCTTCTCTTTGCTGCGGCAAAAGCAGGGACAAAGGTTTCTGTAGCAACCCCTCCTGGCTATGAGCCCAAAGCGGAAATTGTCAAACAGGCAAAAGAGGGTGGAAAGGAAACAGGTTTTTCCCTCGAGCTTGGAAACGACTCTGGCCAAGCTGCCCTTGATGCTGATGTCATTTATACGGATGTCTGGGCCTCGATGGGCCAGGAACAAGAGAAGGAGAAAAGAGCCAAAATTTTTGCTCCCTTTCAAGTGAACAAAGACCTAATGGCCCGGGCAAAAAAGGATTCTGTTTTCATGCATTGCCTGCCTGCCCACCGCGGAGAAGAAGTCACAGATGATGTCCTTGATTCCTCACATTCCATAGTTTTTGACCAGGCCGAAAACAGGCTTCATATCCAGAAAGTAATTATGCTATTATTAATGGGGAAAAAAGATTGACATGGACAAGGAAATAAATGCCACCCAGGTCACTGATGAAGACATCCTTTTTGTGGAAAAAGAGCTGGCCCAGACAAGAAAGCCTCTTTCCCTGCGTGAGATAGTGGGGAAGCTGGCTTTCCAGAAGACTGCCAATCAAAGAGGCCAGGATGTCAAAAAATACGACCCCCTCTGCGTCTATGAAATCGGGGATTCCATCTATAAAGAGTACAATGAGCCGCTGATTGTCAGCTCCAAAACTGTGGAAAACTTTCGAGGAGCTGTCGTCCTCAAGGTCATCAATAAGACATTCTATAAGAATTTTAACTGCGAAATGCTGGAAGTGGATTATTCAGGAGGAGGGACCTTCCGCAAATACATCGACTACATGAAGAAGACCAAAACCCAGGTTTTGCTCCCTTCAAACCTGGAGGGAAAAGCCCAGATTCCTGAGAAAATGGGAACCGAGGAAGACCCCCGCCTCTCAGAACTGCCAATGACGGACAGGGACCTACGAACTCTGGAGAAGAATCTGAGGACAGCCCTTTCCAAATCAGCGAAATTATTCAACTGGAACGACTACTGGCAGCTTGTCGGGAATCAAGTCGAAATCCCAGAAGAAAAGATAAAGGCCATGGAGAGTTATCTTTCGGAAAATAAGGATTCCACAGCCACAGAAACTCTTGTCAACAAATTTTTTGGGCTGGAGCCTTCCCACGACCAGTTTGATCTTTTCTGCTTGAGTCTCAATTATCTCCTGGAGAAAAAATACAAGAAGGATTTTCTTTATGTCTCTCCTCTCAACTGGGGCAAATGGCATTTAAAGAGAATTATCAATTCTCTTCCTGAGAATCTCCCTCTCTCTGCTTCATTGGCTCGGCGCCCTGATTTTGAGGAAGTCGAAAAACCACAATTGAGTATTGTCCATACTTTTCCCCTGAAAGTCTACTTGACCTGGAGAGAAATACTCTCGGGCGGGATAAAAATTCCAAAAAGCCTCAACAAAGAACTTTCTCACTCTCGAGAATATATTTTTACTGATGCTGATGAGGGAAAGAACTATTCTGTTTATTACTATCCCTCCTCATCATTTTTTTTTGGCCTGAAAGATTTTTATGTCAATGCCAATGTTCCTCAAGGAACGAGTTTAACTCTGGAGAAAAAGGGTCCTCTCCAGTTTGCCTTCTGGATCAAAAAATCAAAAAAAAAGGTTTCTGTGGTCAAGTTGAATTATGACCCAAAAGAGGATAGATTCGCTGACAAAGGCGATGAAGTCTTCACCTTTTCTCTTCCCAACAAAATCATCTATTTAGAAAGGGAAACACTGGCCAGGCTTCTTCCTCTTTACAGCCAGGTCGATGGCCTAGATCTCAAACAGCTTCTCGTTCTCATTTTCAAGAATTTCAGCCTTCAGTCTAACAATTTCTCCCTCCACTACCTGAGAGCTTATCATCTGGTCGATGTTTTAAAGCAAACAACTCAGGAGGATGTCGAGGCAACCCTTCTCAACTCCTATGAATTCTCCAAGTCAGAAAAAAAGAAAGGGATTTTCTTCTACCAGGAAGCTCTGGAGATTAAAGAAGAAGAAAAACCAGAAATTGCTATAAAAGAGGCTCCGCCTGAAGAGATTCCCTTACTCGAAATTGAGGAAGAACGAAGGGAAGAAGAGAGGGCCGAGGCTATCATCCCTCCTCTTGCGGCTGAGATTGAAGAAAAAATGAGACTGGAATTTCCGTCCCGCGCTAAAAAAGAAAAGCCATTGAAGAAAAAAAAGGTAAAAATGGAGGGAGAAAAAGCTCCTCGCCTCAAGAAAAGCGAGAAAAGATTGATTGAAGAAAGAATAGAAATCGCAGAATCAGAGCAAGAAGCGATGTCTGCCATTAAGGAAAAGGAAAGAAAAGAGGAAGAGGAAAGAGAGGAAATGCGGGCAAAAGAAAAAAAGGAAGAATTCAAGCCACATAAAGCCAAAGAGCCAAGCTTTGGCCTCTTTGCCCAAAAACTGAAAACAGCCCTGGATAAAAAAAAGAAAAAATAAAAATCTTTAGAGGATCTCCCGAGAAGGACCTTTTCTCCGCGTCACCTGCATTTCGTCCAGCAATTCTAAAAGAGGAATAGCATATTTGCGGCTCAGTCCCGTCATTTTCTTGAAATCAGAAACAGTTAATTCCCGCTTGCCTAATTCCCTTATGTTGGAGATGACATCATCTAGCCAGCGTGAATGAAGGAAAAATCCTTCTCTTCCCTGGACAACTTTCTTCCTCTCGATTAAAAAGGAAAGCAATTTCTCCAGCTTCTTCGGAGAGAGATGGAACTTAAGCCGAATGTCCTTGAGAGAAACTGAACGAAGCTTTCCTTTGAAACACATCTCCTCAAGTCTCTCCATGATTTTCTGCTCTTCAGGCATAAGAGCTAACTCAAAGCTAGAAAGGGCCACCAGATTGCCCAATTCACGGATCTTGCCTTCATGAGCCAGGGTTTTCAAGGCCAGGCGGAGAATCTGGCGGGCAAGGGCAAACCTCCTCTCAATTCTTTCAGAAGTCACTCCTCTTTCCTCTGGATGCTTTTGATGATACTGAGAGAGAAAGGAGATGATTTTCTGGCAGATAAAATGAAGGCTTTCCTGGGAAAGAAGAAAAATTGGAGAAAAAGAAAGGATTCTGATCTTGCCCTTCTCTTCCAAATCCTGGCCCAGACGCTCGAGGGAAGCAGGGCTCAAACGGCAAAAATCTCTCAATTCCCTCTCCTTCAATCCCTGAATCCCTTTTTCCTGGCAGAGAGCCAGAATCATACTCTTCTCATTTCCCAGAAGATGGCGGAGAAAGGATATCCTCTTTTCAGTCTCGGTCCCCTTTATTTTCGGAGAAAAAGGATCAAGGACAATTCCTTTTCCGAGGACTCGCTTCGCATCTTTCTCCTCAACCTCAAATCTATCCTTCCATTTCAAAGAAAGGAGTCGACGGAGACAGACTCTGGCCAGGCGGCGGCCGCTTTTTGGCTCTTTTATCTGTTCATAAATAGTAAAGGAAGCAGGAACCGTAATGGCCTGGAAAACAAGTCGAATAGAAAGAGGCTGGGCCAGGCCTTGGCCCGAAAAGTAGAGGAGAGCGTCAAAACATCGTGTTTTCATCAGGACTTTTTGTCCTCTTCAGAACTCAAAACAAAGCTCATTCTCCGTAACAAAGGATCACAGGAAGCAAGGACGACTTTCAATCTGTCTCCCACTTCATATTTTATTCCTGTTCTTCTGCCCACTACAGTCTTTTTTGATTTTTTG
Organism: uncultured Eubacteriales bacterium; assembly: GCA_964584535.1. Taxonomy (GTDB): domain Bacteria; phylum Acidobacteriota; class Aminicenantia; order Aminicenantales; family CAZPAX01; genus CAZPAX01. The sequence continues at coordinate 17,924 of CAZPAX010000007.1, read as the reverse complement.
TAAAAATAATCCCCACCCAGATCCGCATAAGAGAGAATCCCATCCACAAAATAATCATTTAATTCCACCACCAAACCTGCCTTGGAAATATCGACAATTGTCCCCTCAAACTCTTCTCCCAGTTTTCTCTTCAGGAATCTAAAAATGCGCCACTCCAAAAGCTCTCTCTCTGCTTCCTCAGCTTTTCTCTCCTCGAGAGAGCTGTGAGAGGCGATAGCAGCTAGGGAAGGGATCTTCACTTTTTCCCGTTTTAGCGCTTTCTTTAGAATCCGCTGGACAACCAGATCCGGGTAGCGGCGGATGGGAGAAGTAAAGTGGGTATAAGCTTTCTTAGCCAAGCCATAATGGCCATCGTTCTCCTCCGAATAAACAGCCAGCCTCAGGGAGCGCAGAACCTGGAATTTGACAAATTTTTCCTCTACCCTGCCTTCCACCATTTTCAGGACTCTCTGCAAGTCTCTTGATTCGAGTTTATCAGGCTTGGGGAGGAGAAGTCCAAAATGAGCAAGTATCTCCCGCAGCTTTTCCAAATCAGAAATTTCGGGCCGGGGATGGACCCTGTAAATAAAGGGAATATATTTCTGACTGAGATAGGAAGCCACCGCCTCATTGGCTGCGACCATGAATTCCTCAATGAGATGATGGGCTTCGTTCTGCTCGAAAAAAGCTACAGACTCAAGCTTCCCTTCTCTGTAGACAAGCTCAGGCTCAAGAAGATCAAAATTCAGACTTCCCTCTTGCTCTCTTCGATTTCTCAAAAGACGAGCCACTTCCCTCATTAGCGACAAATCAAGAACAAGATGGGAAAACCTCCGTCGCTCTTCCTCATCGCCTTCAAATATTTTATAAACAGAGGTATAGGTCATCCTCTCTTCAGTCTGGATGAGAGAAGGATGGAATTCTGCCTTCACAACCTGGCCTTCCCGATCTATTTCCAGCAATATTGAAAAAGTCAACCTCTCTTCTTTTGGCCGCAGGCTACAGACATTAGTGGAAAGCTTTTCAGGCAGCATGGGCAGAGTTAGGTCAGGAAAATAAATGCTTGTCCCCCGTTCCAGGGCATCTCTATCCAGAGATGAACCGGGCTTCACATAGTGAGAGACGTCAGCGATATGAACTCCGAGGAGAAAGTTCCCAGAAGCAAGCTCTCTCACACTTACCGCATCATCAAAATCCTGAGCATTCTCTCCATCAATAGTGACAGTCTTCCAGGTCCGGTAATCTTGCCGATACTGTCTATCCTGAGGAGAAATGAATGAGGATAAGTCTTTGGCCTCCTCTTCAGCATCAGGGGAAAAAGAAGTAGCCAAATTGTATCTGCGAAAGATAGTCTGAAGATCAACTCCAGGATCATCAGGTCTACCAAGGACATCTACGAGATTCAAGCTTTCCCTGTCCACTTCAACAATCATGCCTGGAAGAGGAGAAAAAGCGCCTTTTGAAGGCAAAGGGATTTCCTCTGGCCGTGGAGAGTCAAAAGGAAGAAAAAAGGGCCGGCTATAGCGCTCGCCGTAAAGGCCAATCAATCTCTCTTTCTCCCTTTTCGCAATTTTGATAACTCTCCCTTCAGGCTTTCCGTCTCTCCCTTTCTCTTTATAGAGAACTTCAACTAAATCTCCCTCGAGGGCAGCCCCCGAGTGGCGGCCAGGAATGAAGATATCCTCAAGGGATTCATCTTCAGGCCTGACAAACCCGTATCCTCTCAGAGAAGATTCAAATTTCCCTCTAACAATATGGGATTTTTCGGGCAGGAAATATCGCTTTTTTATCTTGCGGACAACCCCCCGGCCTTCAAGAGTTCTCAAGCTTTTCTCAAGATTTTTTCTCTCCTCTAAATTTAAGCGAAGCTGTCTCATCAGACTGCGCAGTGTCTGCCCTTCTCTTCTTCTTTTGAGCAGAGAAATAATCCGCTCTTCCATCTCTCTATTTCAATAATAATAAAAGGAGATATAGGGAATCTTGTATTTGTTCCTTAAAAACTTAATCAGCCGAGTCTCGAGTGCCTTCTGGAATTCTTCTTTCTCCTCGAATTTGTATTCAGCCAAAATCTCCTTCTTGACCTCCTCCTTTTCCCCTTCAGGCGAATGGCAGAGGAGGGCCTCTTCGATTTTCTCTTCCATCTGTTCGAGTTCCTTCTCCTCCACTTCCCTCCTGGAAACAATTTTTTGAGCCTTAACAAATGTCTCTTTCAAATAGAAGTGCTCTTCTGGCAGATGCCCTAAAAATCTCTCTATCTCGGCCTTGATCCTTCTTCTTTTGGCCTCTCTTGACTCCACCTTTTTGCTGCGGCCAATGAGCCTCTCTCTGTATTGTCCAAAAGCCCTTAAAACCTGAAGGTCACAGAAGGAAAGGGAATGGACCTTGGCTTTTTTTGCGGGCTTTTGTCTCAAATTTTCAAAAGATTTCTCAATGCCCTCCAAAACAACCGAGAGAGGAATCCCCAGTTTTTCCCAGGTTTCGACCAACACCAAGTCTTTGGAAGAAAGAAAAAATGGAGCTCCCCGATGAGAGAGGAATTGGCGAGCTATGGCCTGGAAATAGTGACTCGTCTCTTTATTTTTAATTTCCAAGGGTCGCCTCTCAGGATTTGTTCCTTTCATAAACTATCCTCAGCCCTTCCAGAACAAGATGAGGCTCATAAAAATCGATTTCTTTTACTTCGGGAATGATCTGGCTGGCGAATCCTCCAGTAGAAATGACTTTGGCCTCTCCTTTGAGCTCCTTTTTGATCTCGGAAATGATCCTAGAAATCAAGCCGATATAGCCAAAAAAAAGTCCTGATTGCATGCTGGCCACAGTCGTCTTGCCTATGGCTTTATCAGGTTTCTTTATCTCAATCCGGGGCAATCTGGCAGTCTTGAGATAAAGAGCTTCAGCTGAAATCTGAATCCCTGGTGCTATGGCTCCACCCAGATACTCTCCTTTGGCTGAGACTGCATCAAATGTGGTCGCCGTACCGAAATCAACAACGATCGAAGGCCCTCCATACTTTTCATAAGCTGCTACTGCAGCCATAACTCGATCTGCCCCAACCTCAAGGGGATTTTCATAGAGAATAGACATGCCTGTCCTTAAGCCAGGTCCGACAACAAGAGGTTTCACCTTGAAAAGATTCAGACTCAAGCTCTGGAAAACGGGAGTCAAGGGAGGAACAACACTGGAGATAATGACTGCTTTTATTGCTTGGGCATCTAGGTTTGAAAACCTGAGTAGGTCCAAAAGGGTGATGCCGTACTCATCGGATGTCTTATCTCTTTCTGTCCGGATTATCCAATTTCGGAGCAATTTCTTTTCCTTGAATATGCCAATGGCGACAGTTGTATTGCCTATGTCAAAAGCTAAGAGCATAGCCTATCTCCTTTACTCATATTCTATTGTTTGGATTTCTGCGGAATAGAAGGAGAGCCTTCTCCCTTGAACATCCAGAATCAATCCACCCTGGGAGTCAATCCCGGCAAAAAATCCCGAGACCTCCTCTTCCGGCTTGACCACAGTTATCCTTTCTCCTCTTGCGAAAACAAGATTTCCTTCAAAAGCGCAGATAATTTCATCCTTCCTTCCTTGACAGAATAGCCCATACCAAAAGTTAAGACTTTTCCACAGATTTCGAATAAGGGAATCCCGGTCAATCTCCTCTTTTTTGGCCAGCTTCAAAGAAGTCGCTCTCGAACGAATCTCGGGAGGAAAATCGGTTCTTTCCTGGCTTATATTCAAGCCTATTCCCATTATGACATAATTCAACTCGTTCCCCAAAAAACCGCTCTCGCAGAGAATCCCTCCGAGTTTTTTCCCCTCCCAAACAAGATCATTGGGCCATTTGAGGCCAACTCGAAGACCTGTCGCCTCAAAGATTGCCTGTTGAGCTCCTAAGCCTGCCACAAGAGGAAGAAGAGAAATTGGAGACTCTTCTGGCCGGAGAATAATTGAGGTATAGAGACCTCTTTTCCGAGGAGAATACCAGATCCGGCCCTTGGTCCCCCTTCCTGCTGTCTGCTCTTCGGAGATAATAACCGTACCCTCCTCTGCTCCTTGAAGGGCCATTTCTCTGGCCAAGTCATTGGTGGAGGAGCAGCTCTTAAAGCTGTGAACGATTTTCCCTATTTCCATGACAAAAAGAGAGCAGAAAACTCCTCGCTAAAGATCTTTAAAGCAAAGAGATAATATGGGCCAGACTTTCTTCTGTCTTTGTCTTTCGATTGCGCAATTCTTTGATCCTTATCTTTGCCTCATCAACGACTTTTTTTGGAGCTCGGCGGAGAAACTCGGAATTGTGGAGTCTTGCCTCTATTCTCTCGATATCCAAGCTTATCTTGGAGATTTCCTTTTCAAGCCTCAGCTTCTCCTCGTCTAAATTAAAAATGTCTTCAAGAGGAATTGCCACTTCCCAGGACATGACAACTCCCTTCAAGAGCTTCTTTGCCTTGGGAAAACTATCCCAAATCCTGATTTCCCGGACATTGGCCAGAGTCTGAATATAAACCTTTTGCTCGTCAATCAATTTTCTTTCTTCTCTGTCTTTTCCTTTCAGCCAAAGGCTGATTTTTTGGCGAGGGGGAAGTTTATTCTCAGCTCTTATGGTCCGAACCTCAATAATAAGGTCCTGAAGAAATTTGAGCCTTTCTTCTGCTTCCTCATCCTTCATGTCTGCCTTGGCCAGAGGAAAAGAGGCGAGGGCCAGGGATTTCCCAGCTGCAGGTAAATGCTGCCAGATTTCCTCGCTGATAAAGGGCATGAAGGGATGAAGAATCCTGAGTATCTCGTCCAGGATATTGGCCAGGACTGCCTTGCTCGTTTTATTGCCTGCTTTGAGAGCTGGCTTAACCAGCTCAATATACCAGTCACAGAATTCATGCCAGATAAAATGGTAGACTTTATCAGCGGCTTCATAGAATTTATATTTTTCCAGTGCATCATTCACTTCCTCTATGATCCGGGTCAGGCGGCTCCTGATCCAACGGTCAGCCAGAGTCAATTCTGCCTCATTGAGGCCAGCCTTCTCTCCTTCTAGATTCATCAAGACAAAGCGAGAGGCATTCCAGATTTTATTGGCAAAAGCCCTGTATCCCAGCATCCTCTCCTCAGAGACAGAAAGGTCCATTCCTGGTATTGCTAGCGCTGCCAGTGTAAAACGCAAAGCATCTGTTCCATACTTGTCCATCATCTCCAGGGGATCGATGATATTCCCCTCTGATTTGCTCATCTTCCTCCGCCTGAAATCCCTGACCAGCCCATTGATGAAAACATGGCGGAAAGGAATCTTGCCGGTGAACTTAAGGCCCATCATGATCATCCGTGCCACCCAGAAAAAAATGATGTCAAAACCTGTTGACATCAGATCTGTGGGGTAGAAAATTTCAAAATCCGGAGTTCGCTCCGGCCAGCCCATGGTCACAAAAGGCCAGAGCGCAGAGCTGAACCAGGTGTCGAGGACATCTTCATCCTGAACGAGATTTCCTCTTCCGCATTTCTTGCACTTCTCTGGCGCATCCATGGCGACAATAATTTCTTGACATTCCTGGCAGTACCAGGCAGGAATCCTGTGGCCCCACCAGAGCTGGCGGGAAATACACCAATCGTGAATCTTGTCCATCCATTCAAAATAGGTCTTGGCCCAGTTGGGGGGAATAAACTCAATCTCTCCTTCCTCAACAACCCGAATCGCTTCTCTGGCCAGAGGCTCCATCCTCACAAACCACTGCCAGGAAAGATGAGGCTCGATGATTGTCTTGCAGCGGTAGCAATGACCGATAGCATGCTGGTAGTCTTCGATTTTTTCCAGCAAGCCCGTCTCTTTGAGCCTGGAGACAACCTTCTCCCGGCAGACAAACCTATCCAATCCCTTAAATTCCTCTCCTGCTTGTTCAGTCATTTTCCCTGAGCCATCAATGACAATAACCTGTTCGAGATTGTGCTCCTTTCCGAGCTCAAAATCCAGCGGATCATGGGCGGGTGTGACTTTGACCGCGCCAGTCCCGAATTCCTTTTCCACCCTTTTATCAGTGATGATCGGAATCAGGCGATTGGTGAGAGGAAGCGAAACCTTTTTCCCCTTTAAGCTGAGGTAGCGCTCATCTTCAGGATGAACAGCAACTGCTGTATCTCCCAGCATTGTCTCCGGCCGGGTGGTGGCGACAATGATATGCCCTTTAGAATCCAGAAGAGGATACTTGATGTAATAAAGCTTGGATTTCTGCTCCCTGTGTTCTATCTCGATATCGGAGAGGACAGTCCGGCAATGGGGACAGCGGTTAACCAGGTAATAATCTCGATAGATAAGACCTTGGCTGTAGAGCTCGACAAAGACGCGCCTGACAGCAAGGGAAAACCCCTCATCCAGTGTAAATCTTTCTCTTGTCCAGTCCAGAGAGGCTCCCAGCCTTTTGAGCTGTCCGATAATGATGCCGCCGTATTTATTTTTCCAATCCCAGGCGATTTTGAGAAACTCCTCCCGGCCAAGTTTTTCCCGGCTGAGGTTCTTCTCAGCCAGACTCTGTTCGATCACATTGTGAACAGCAATGCTGGCATGGTCTGTTCCAGGCAGCCAGAGAGTGTTGAAACCCTGCATCCTCCTCCAGCGAACAATGATATCAGGAAGAGTAAAACAGAGGGCATGCCCCATATGGAGTGAACCCGTGACATTGGGTGGGGGAAGAACCATAGAAAATTTTTTCTTGGAAGAAGGTGCCTCGGCCACAAAAAGGCTTTCCTCAATCCAGAATCTGGACCACTTTTCCTCGACGGGTTTGGGGTCATAAACTTTTTCCAGGATTTGCTTCTTTCTCATCACTCACTTCTCATCCTTAGCCTTGAACTGCTCTTCTATCCATGTCTTTAAATCATGAAAAATCTTGACCCTGATTCTCTTCTCAAGCTCCCTTTCAACCTCAAGCATCTCCTCCTTTACAATCCGGCGAGCTGTGTCCTCAATTTGAATCATCGAATCATGTTTGTCTTCTTGCTGGCGGGGCTTGTGGCTCAAGAAGGGCATCTCATCAAAGAGAGGCTCTTCAGGCAAAGTCTTCGGATCCTTTTTTCTGTCAATAAGATCTTTAACTAGGCGGGCCAGTTTTCCTGAATCAAATGGCTTCTGGACAATTCCATCATAATTAAGGTTGGCCACTCTCTCTTTATCAAAAGGCTCAAAAGCTCCTTTGAGAAAAATAAGAGAAGTATCCCTGAATTCCTCCAGGCTTCGAAGGTAATTCCCGACCTCATAGCCGTCTTTGCCGGGAAGGGAAAGGCTGAGCAGAACCGCATCCGGACTTATCTGTCTCAGAGATTTTAAAGCTTGGCGGCCATCTTCGAAAAAAGAGATTTCAAAATTCAACTCCGCAAAGGCAAGCTGAACTGCTTTCTGGACTGAAGGACTGCTGTCGGCAACAATCAATTTATACATCGGGGTCAGACTTTTAAAAGTTTTATAATATAAATTCCTTATTCAATATTTTTTTTGTCCTAATTATTTATCACACTATCCGATGAGAATTCAAATAATAAAACTTTTAAAAGTCTGACCCCAATCAGTATTCGATGAGAACAGAGTTTTCTCCCAGCAAGCGCTCAATACTCTTGGTCACATCTTCAGAGGGATAGACTCCCTTGATTTCTGTGGATTGGGCTACCATCCGATAGGAGTGGGGGGTTTCAAGCTCAAAAAAGACTGGGCAATCTCCAGGACTCTTATCCAGGAGTACCTTCAATTCCTCCAGGACCGTCTCCTCAAGGCCGGGGAGAAAGATTCTTAAGATCATCCTTTTGGCCTGCTTCTCGAAAGCCTCGGCCAAAGGCATGATTTGGGCAAGATGGATGCGGCGGCTCTCTCCCTCTCCCATAAACCTTCCTTTGACTAGAACAAGCTGACCTTCTCTCAGATATTCATAATATCTCTTGTAGCAATCAGGAAAAGCCACAACCTCAATCCGGCCGCCCATGTCTTCCAGGATAAAGGTGGCCATCCTTTCTTCTTTTTTCGTTTTGAGGGGCTTCAGAGAAGCAATAATCCCAGCAACTTTTATCTCGCTGTTAAAATCTTTTTCCTCATCAAGATCAGAGATGGAATGGGACGCAATTCTGGCCAAACGCTTTCCAAACTGAGCCAAGGGATGGCCAGTGATATAGAATCCTAAGGCATCTTTCTCATAAGAGAGAAAAAGGCTCTCATCCCATTCGCGCATTTGCCTTACCTCGACTGGAACAGAAGGGGGTTCAATCTGGCTGCGGCCAAAAAGGAGGTTCTGTCTCGTTGAATTCGCTTTTTGAATTTCATGAGCATATTCAATCATTTTATCTATCAGGTGAAAGAGCTGCGAGCGGCGCCAGCCCAAGGAGTCAAATGCCCCAGCTTTGATCAAGCTTTCAATCACTTTGCGGTTTAGAATTCTCGGGTCAGCTCCTTCAAAGATTTCAAAGGGAGCGCCAAATTTTCCTCTTTTTTCTCTCTCCTGCAAAAATGCCCGGACTGCCCCTTCCCCGACATTCTTAATGGCCGAAAGGCCGAAGCGAATGTCTCCCTTGGAAACAGTAAAATTGAAATCACTCTCGTTGATATCAGGTGGAAGCATGCGAATTCCCATTTCCTGGCATTCACTGATGTACTTGACGACCTGAGAGGTTGCTCCTCGTTCAGCTTCAGATGTCAGGAGAGCAGCCATGAAATGGACAGGATAATGGGCCTTCAGATAGGCTGTCTGATAAGCAAGATATGCATAAGCTGCGCTATGAGACTTGTTGAATCCATATTCCGCAAAATTCTTGATCTGCTCAAAAATCTTTGTTGCTTTCGCCTGATTGATTCCTTTTTTCTTGGCGCCCTGCATAAATCTCTGCTTCTGGGCCCTCATCATGGCCGTCTCTTTCTTTCCCATGGCCTTGCGCAAGATATCAGCCTCAGCCATGGTAAAGCCAGCAAGCTCGGTGGCGATCTTCATCACCTGCTCCTGGTAGATTATAATTCCCCGCGTCTCCTTGAGAATGGGCTCAAGCTCTGGAAATTCGTAGCTTGTCCGCTCCGGATGGTTCTTGCGTTTTATGAATTCATCGGTCATGCCGCTTTTGAGAGGGCCTGGCCGGTAAAGAGCATTCAAGGCTATTAGATCGAGAAAGATTTCCGGCTTGAAATTGCGGAGCAGATCCTTCATGCCTGGGCTTTCAAACTGGAAAACTCCATCTGTATTGCCTGCCTTGAAAACTTCAAAAGTTTTGGCATCATCAAGGGGAATATTCTTCAGATCCACTTCCTCGCCTAGGTCTTTCTCAATAAGCTCGAGAGTATCCTGGATCACAGTCAGGTTGCGAAGACCAAGCAGATCCATCTTCAGCAGGCCGAGGGCTTCAATGTCCTGCATGGGGAACTGGGTGGTGATTTCTCCCTTGATAGACTGATAGAGGGGCATGAACTCCACCAGCGGCCGGGGAGCAATGACAATTCCGGCCGCATGAATCGAGGGATGGCGAACCTGGCCTTCCAATCTTTGGGCAACTGAGAGGAGATGGGCAATCTTGGCATTCTTGTCCCTCAATTCTCGAAGTTGAGGAACATTTTGCAATGCGCCATCAATAGTGGCCTCCGGGCCAAAAGGAGGAATCATCTTGGCAATTCTATCCACCTCAGGGAGAGGGACTTCTAGAACTCTGCCCACATCCCTTATAGCCTGGCGGGCTGCCATAGTGCCAAAGGTAATGATCTGGCAGACATTTTCTCTTCCATATTTATTGGTCACATATTCAAGGACTTCCTCCCTGCGCCGGCCGCAGAAATCAATATCAATATCAGGAAGGCTGATGCGCTCCGGGTTCAAAAATCTCTCAAACAAGAGGTCATACTCCAGGGGATCAATATCAGTAATGCCCAGGCAATAGGCAAGCAGACTCCCTGCGGCTGAGCCTCTTCCTGGACCAACCGGGATATCTTTGGCTTTAGCCCTCTCGATGAGATTCCAAACAATCAAAAAATAGCCCTCAAATCCCATCTCTTCGATTAATCTTTCTTCCTTCTCCAGGCGCTCCTGGTATTCTTCAAAAGAGAGGCGAAGCTCACCCCTTTCTCTTTTTTGACTGAGGAGATTCATTCGTTTCTTGAATCCTTCTTTGACAACAAACTCAAAATAGTCCTTTAAAGTTTTCCCTTCCGGCACTTTGAACTGGGGAAGATAATACCCTGAAGAGGGAAAATCAAAATCACACTGGGCAGCAATCTTGGCTGTATTCTGAATGGTCTCGGGAAGGTCTTTAAACAGGTCAACCATTTCTGGGCTCGACTTGAAATAGAATTCATTTGTCCCGAAGCGAATCCTGTCCTGGTCACTTATTTTTTTATTGGTCTGGATGCAGAGGAGGACATCATGACTTTCGGCATCCTCCTTGTGGAGGTAATGGACATCATTAGTGGCGACTGCTGGGAGATTAAGTTTTTGAGCAAGCCGCAGTAGCTTGGGATTAATTTCTTTTTGGAGAATAAGGCCATGATCTTGAATCTCGATATAGAAATCTCCCTTGCCAAAAAAGGAGCTATATTCCAAAGCAGCCTCTCCGGCCTCCTTGTCTAGGCCTTTTCCTAGAAGAAAACTAATCTCTCCTTTGAGACAGCTGGAGAGTCCAATCAATCCCTGGCTGTGCTCGGAGAGAAGTTCTTTATCGATGCGAGGCCGATAGTAAAAGCCCTCCAAATAGCTCTTGCTGATTAGCTGGCATAGGTTTTTGTACCCTTTTTCATTTTTTACCAGGAGAAGTAAATGGTAATGGTGCGTCTCCTCTTCAGGTTTCTTTTCGAAGCGGCTCTTGGGCGCCACATAAACTTCACAGCCAAGGATGGGTTTGATGTCTCTGGCTTTCGCCTGTTTGAAAAAGCTCACTGCTCCAAAAATGTTGCCATGATCTGTTAGGGCCAAAGCAGGCATCTTGTTTTTATAACCTGCTTCTACCATATCCTGGATTTTTAAGGCGCCATCCAGAATGCTGAACTCTGAATGATTGTGAAGATGGATAAAGGAAAGATCGCTCATTTCATTCCCACTCGATAGTACCTGGCGGCTTTGTGGTTATATCATAGACGACTCGGTTCACTCCGGCCACTTCATTGACGATTCGGGTCGATATCCGCGAAAGGAGCCGTGATGATGCAGGATACCAGTTGGCTGTCATTCCGTCCACACTCTGGACTAGGCGGATGACAACAACCCTCTGGTAAGTTCTTCTGTCTCCCATGACCCCAACTGAACGAACAGGAAGAAGCACAGCAAAAGCCTGCCACAATTTCCGATAAAGGCCAGCTTTTTTGACCTCCTCGAGGAGAATCTCATCCGCTTCTCTTAAAATGGCAATTCTCTCTTCGCTGACTTCCCCCAAAATCCTTACCGCCAACCCAGGTCCGGGAAAAGGATGCTCGAAGATAAAATCCCTGTCCACTCCCATCTTGAAAGCCAGACTCCTTACTTCATCCTTGAAAAGCTCTCTGAGCGGCTCAATTAGCTTAAATTTCAATCCTTTAGGCAGGCCTCCCACATTGTGGTGAGATTTTATCTTAGAAGACGGACCTTTGACGGGATTGCTCTCAATCACATCAGGATAGATTGTGCCCTGGGCTAGAAACTTCACTCCGCCAATCTCCTTCGCCTGGTCTTCAAAAATCTTGATAAAAAGCTCGCCGATTATCTTTCTCTTCCGCTCAGGAGAAGTCACTCCTTTCAACCTCTCCAGGAACTTCTGTGAGACATCCACTCCGATGACATTAAGGCTAAGTTTCCTGCTGAATTTAGTCATTAAATCCTGGTACTGCCCTTTCCTAAGGAGGCCATTGTCAACAAAAATGCAAAAAAGATTATCCTTGATGGCTCTTCTGATGATCAAGGCTGTGACCAGAGAATCAACGCCACCGCTCAGGCCACAAATCACCCTATTCTCTCTGACAGTTTGGCTAATTTCATTTACTTTCTGCTCCAAAAATGAGCACATGTTCCATTCTGGTTTGAGATTGGCCAGGGAGAAAAGGAAGTTGGAGAGGACCTTTTTTCCTTCTCTGCTGTGAATGACTTCTGGATGGAACTGCACGCCGAATAATTTTCTCTCTTTCGATTCAATGACTGCCGCCCGAGTGTTTGCTGTCTTTCCTGTGATCGAAAACCCAGGCGGAATTTTTTCCACTTTATCGCCATGGCTCATCCAGACCTGGCTCATATCCCTAACTCCTCGAAGCAATCCCTTTCTGTTTAAGACTTTTAAAGGGGCAAAGCCGTATTCCCTTTTCGCTGAGGGAATTACTTTTCCTCCTAAAAGATGGGCCATAAGCTGCGCTCCGTAGCAGATGCCTAAAACAGGAATTCCCATTTCGAACAGGGATTTAGAGGGATGGGGCGCATCTTCTTCATAGACACTCTGGGGGCCGCCGGAAAGGATGAGGGCCTGCGCGTTTTCTCCTTTTATCCTCTCAGCTGAAACATTGAAGGGGAAAATTTCCGAATAAACCCCCAATTCCCTTATTTTTCTGGCAATGAGCTGTGTGTACTGGGAGCCAAAATCAAGGACAAAAACACGATTCATGTTCCGATTTTAGCAGAGGGAGCGAGGAGTTGCAATCTAAAGAAAATTGACTCAAGCATCTCTGGATATGTGATCTTTATGATGGGTGCAGGAGGCTGCCCGGAAGCCCCCGTAGCCGGGGGGACCTGCTGCCTTGGAGGGGACTCTGAGTCCCCTTCCAATGCTCGAAGACTCGCTGCCTCCCCTTCTCGGCCTTCGGCCTGCGACCAGGAGGAAATATCCCCCTGGACCCCCTTCGAAGATTCTGGTCCTCCGAGGGGGGAACCGACGGGACTGGTTCCCCGGGGTGCGGGGGCCAAGGGCAGCTTCCTGCACCCGATTGAATCACATGTTCAGAGATGCTTTAAAAATTGACTAGAGCGCGAATTTTCTTTATAGTTATTTTCTTATGGACTGGGAAAAAATTGTTGCGGAATTAGCTGTAGCGACTCCTTCAAAGATCATCCTCCTTGTCATCGACGGCCTGGGCGGAGTACCTATTGAAGGAAAGACAGAACTTGAAGCAGCCCGCCATCCTCATCTTGATACGCTGACCAAAAAAGGAGTCTGTGGCCTGACCGATCCGGTTTTCATGGGAATAACTCCAGGAAGCGGGCCTGCCCACCTTTCCTTATTTGGCTACGATCCTTTGAGATATCAGCTCGGAAGGGGAATCCTGGAAGCTCTCGGTTCAGGTGTTGAAGTTGGGGAAAAGGATTTGGTGGCGAGGGGAAATTTTGCTACCCTCAAAGAGGATCTTATCATTGACCGCAGAGCAGGAAGAATTCCAACCTACGAAAATGAAAAATTGTGTCAGAAGATAAATTCCTCTCTCAAGCTGCAAAAGGGAATTGAGATTCAACTCTTCCCGGGAAAAGAGCATCGCTTCGTAGTGAGGTTCAGAGGGGAAGATTTTTCTGAAGCCCTCTCCGATGCTGACCCACAAAAAGAAAATAAGCCAAGGGCTTACTCCCAACCCCTTTCTCCTGAGGCTAGACACACAGCAGAAATGGTCAACAGCTTCCTTGATGAAACCACAGCGATTCTCCATGATTCTGCCCCAGCTAATACAGTTCTTCTCAGAGGATTCTCTAAACTTCCCCATCTTCCGACAATGCCCGAGCTTTACAAGATAAAACCAGCAGCGATAGCGAGTTATCCCATGTACAAAGGCCTGGCAAGGATTGTCGGCATGGAAGCACTTGTTGTCGGTCCGAAAACAGATGACCTTTTCTCTGCTCTGGAGAATCACTACAGAGACTTTGACTTTTTCTATGTCCATTTCAAAAAAACGGATTCTGCTGGCGAAGATGGAAATTTCAAGGCCAAAGTCGAAGCCATTGAAGAAATCGATCGCTTCGTTCCTCGAATTCTTTCCCTCAAGCCCGAAGTCTTGGTAGTAACTTCCGATCACTCCACACCTTGCCTTCTCCGTTCTCATTCTTGGCACGCCAATCCTTTTCTCCTTGTCTGCGAAGCTGCGCTTCCTGATAGAGTAAGCCATTTCACAGAAAGAGAATGCAGCCTGGGGCTCTTGGGCCGATTCCAGGCCATCTATGCCATGTCCTTAATGCTTGCCCATGCCGGGAAACTGAAGAAATTCGGGGCATAATTTTTTTATGTAGATAAAAATTGATAGTGCTCGGAAAAAAAGTTTTCTACCTCTGGCTGGCATTTCTCCTTGTCCTCCCCCTATTTTCCAGCCTCGAGACAAAAACAGAAATTTACGGCCTCCGTTACCACATCCATCCCTATTTTGCTCGTATTGTTATTGATATCGGAACTCTGAGGGAGTATTCCTCGAATAAACTCCTATCGCCTGACCGAATCTATGTCGATATCTTTGAGGCAAAGCTGAATCCCATCCTTCAGGGTCAATCTATTCCTGTGAAAAGCGAATACCTCAGCCAGATCCGGATTGCCCAGAAAACAGTCTCCACAGTTAGGGCTGTTGTTGATGTTGATTTCTCGAAAATCAAGAATTACCAAGTTTTCAACCTCTTTGATCCTTTCCGGATAGTCATTGATATCTATCCCCAAGAGGTTGCATCTTCGCCTTCTCCACCGCTAATTCAGCCTCCAAAACCCACCCAATCTGGATACAGCCTGATCAGACAGTTGGGGCTGGGCATCAGGACAATTGTCATTGACCCTGGCCATGGAGGCACAGACCCGGGATGTATAGGAAAGAATGGACTCAGGGAAAAAGATATTGTCCTTGATGTTTCCCTGGCATTGAAAAGACTTTTGAACACAAAAAAAGACCTGGAAGTGATACTGACCCGGGAGACAGATATCTATGTCCCTCTTGAAAACAGGACAGTTATCGCCAACCAGAAAAGGGCGGATATCTTTATCTCCATTCATGTCAACTCTAACATGAACAGGAGGCGGGTAGGCATTGAATCCTTTTTCCTCAATTTTAGCCCTGACCCCAGTGTCAATGAAATTGCGGCCCGGGAGAACGCCACTTCTACCAAGAACATCAGCGAAATGAAAGAGACCATTATGAAAATCGTCCAGAACAGCAAGATTCTGGAATCAAGAGAACTGGCTCGAAAAATTCAGCGAAATCTGCTAAAATGCCTCTCCCAAAATTATAGTAATCTTAAAGATTTGGGCGTCAAAGGAGGCCCGTTTTGGGTTCTCATTGGAGGTGAAATGCCGAGTGCCCTGATTGAGATTTCTCATCTCAGCAATTCCAAAGAGGCTCAGAAGCTGAAGGACTCGCTTTACCGCCAGCAGATTGCTCAAGGAATCTATGAAGGGATTATGGAATACATCCAATCCTTGGGGAAAGAATAATTAAGATGAAAAGAAGAGAATTCCTGAAGGATGTTGCCCTGGGAAGCGTTTTCCTTAAACTCAGTCCAGCTCTTTTGAAAGGAGAGAAAGATTTTCCAGATATAGCC
This sequence comes from uncultured Eubacteriales bacterium, assembly GCA_964584535.1. Lineage (GTDB taxonomy): Bacteria > Acidobacteriota > Aminicenantia > Aminicenantales > CAZPAX01 > CAZPAX01. The sequence goes on along the minus strand of CAZPAX010000007.1, from coordinate 2,499 downwards.
TTGATTGAGGGTGACTCACCTTATCGAATCACTAAAGAAGCAATTGCTTCTCTGGGAGGTATGGAGCGCTTTGTCTCCAGAGGCGATCGGGTCTTGATCAAGCCCAATATTGGCTGGGACAGGACTCCAGAGCAAGCGGCCTGCACAAACCCTGAAGTGGTAAAGGCCTTGGTTGAACTGAGCTTCGACGCAGGTGCAAAAGAAGTCATGGTCATGGACAACTCTATTAACGAAGTCCGCAGATGCTATGTCCGTTCGGGAATTGCCACTGCTGCGAAGGAGGCAGGAGCAAAGGTTCCCTTTCCCAACCCAAATCATCTGAAAAAAATGGCCCTTAAGGGAGAATGGCTCAGAGAATGGGAAGTCTTCACCGATTTTGTCGAAGTCGACAAAATCATTAATGTTCCCATTGCCAAAACCCATAGTCTTTCACGGCTGACCATGGGCATGAAAAACTGGCTGGGAGCCATAGGAGGAAGCCGGAACCAGCTCCACCAGAAAATAGACCAGGCCATGATTGACCTGGCTGCCTTTTTTAAGCCCAGGCTAACAGTCCTGGATGCCTACCGGATTCTAATCAGAAATGGACCTCAGGGAGGAAGGCCCTCTGACACCAAGCTTCAGAAAGCTGTTGTAGCTGGAGTCGATTACGTGGCTTGCGATGCTATAGGAGCCACATTTTTTGATATAAAACCTGAAGAGCTGCTCTATCTGCAGATTGCCAACCAAAAAGGACTTGGAGAGATCAACCTGGAGAAGCTTCGGATTGAAAAAAGAACGGTCTAAAAAATATCGGCTCATTCAGGCTCTCCGAATCCTAAGTCAAGCAGTTTTCTTCCTTCTTTTTATATATCTCTTCACAATAACTCACTACACAGGGAAAGACTATATCGGCCCTGTGGAAACCCTCTTCCACTTTGATCCCCTTCTGGCCATCACCACCTCAATAGCTTTCCGTGCTGTTTTTACGTCCTTTATCCTGGCCTCTTTGACCATTGTCCTCACCTTTATTCTGGGAAGGTTCTTCTGCGGCTGGTTCTGCCCTCTAGGTTCAGTCCATCAAGCATTCTCCTTTATCTTTAAGAAAACGAGATTTTTAAAGCCTAGAGAAAAGGAGAGTCAGAGGCTTTCCTGGAAATACTATCTCCTCATTTTTATCCTTGTCAGCTCAATTTTTAGTCTCGATCTGGTTGGAATCGTAGATCCTTTCTCCCTGCTCTACAGGTCTTTTGCGGTCAGTGTCTATCCAGCTCTTATCCACAGTGCCACAGCCTTCATCAATTTTCTCTACTTCATTCGCCTTTCATCTTTGGGGGATGCACTTACTCCGCCTTTACAGAACCTGGCTGTGAATGCCGTTTTTCAGCAGGGCTTTTTTATCGGGCTTCTCTTTATCGGAATTATTCTCTTAAACATCTCTAGAGAAAGGTTCTGGTGTCGATACCTCTGTCCTCTTGGCGCTTGCCTTGGCCTTTTCTCAAGGTGGAATATTCTCAAGCTCAAGATTGATCCCCAGAAATGCATCGAATGCAATCTGTGCACGCTTCATTGCCAGACTGAGGCCAGTCCTTTTCCTGAAGAGAGGTGGAAAAGTTCAGAATGCGTTTATTGCTTCACCTGTAGCTCCATCTGCCCAACCAAGGCTGTGAGCTTTCCGGCCAAGGCTTCACCTGAGAAAGTGGCTGCCATAGATCTTTCCCGAAGAAAGCTCATTTTTTCTTCTCTCGCTGCTCTAATTGCGGTTCCCTTTTTCCGCGTTTCTCCTTCGAGAAAACGTTCTTCACCGAAATTGATCCGGCCACCTGGAGCTCTTCCCGAAGAGAATTTTCTCCAGAAATGCATCAAATGCGGGGAATGTCTGAAGGCCTGTCCAACCAATGCTCTTCAGCCTGCCTTGAGTGAGGCTGGCCCAGAGGGAATCTGGACTCCGCTCCTTGTTCCCAGGATTGGCTATTGCGAATACTACTGTTCTCTCTGCACTCAGGTCTGTCCGACAGGGGCAATAAAAAAGCTCTCTATTGAAGAAAAAATAAAGGTCAAGATCGGCACTGCCTGGGTCAACAAAAACCGCTGTATCCCCTACGCTTTGGGAAATCCCTGCATCGTTTGCGAGGAGCACTGTCCCACTTCTCCCAAAGCCATCAAGCTAGTTAAAACAGAAGTTCTCCAGCTTGACGGGACAGTGAAAAATCCTTTAGCTCCTGTGATCGACCTGGATCTCTGCATTGGCTGTGGAATCTGCGAGACCAAATGTCCGGTCGTCGATGATCCAGCCATTTATGTGACCAGTGTCGGCGAGAGCCGCTCTGAGAGAAATCGCCTTCTGCTTGAGCTCATCAAAGAAGAGCAAGAACGTTAGGGAGCATCTTTTTTTTCCGTGACGATCTTAATTAATGGATGGGTCCTGTCAGGGTGCGTCCCCGTCCGTCCTCGCTGAAGACCCGCCCACCCACCACCATTCGCTGCGGGCGGGCGGGGACTGGCACCGTGCCACCCATC
>CAZPAX010000006.1:0-26669 GCA_964584535.1 uncultured Eubacteriales bacterium | reverse complement strand
TCCAAAAAATCAAAATTCCCCTCGATGCGCTCCATGTATTCGACAAGTTCAGGAAACCCCGATCTCCTCAGCGAAGCAGGTACAAACTGGGAGCTGGGATTTGCTTTGAACAAAGGACTTTATCTGGCAGGCGCAGCTTTCCTTAATCGTTTCAAAGATTTTATCGACAGCATCAGATTGCCCGATAACACTCGCCGATTTTTCAACATCAGCAAAGCCCATATCTATGGCTTCGAATTCCAGATGCAAAAATCAATCAGGCTTCTGGAGACAACTATTAACTACACCTACCTTGACCATGAGAACGAGACTGATAGCCGTCCCCTCGACGCTCTTCCCAGTCATAACCTGAATTTTGATCTTAATTTCTTTCCCCTCACACAGTTTCGCATCGGATTTTTTGGATTGCTGGCTTCGTCCTCATCCTGGTTTGATTTCTCATCAAGTAAAATTCTGGACATCCCCTCCTATTTTTATCTGGATGCAGTGCTCTCTTACCAATGGAAACAGTTGGAATTGTTCATTAAGGCGACAAATATTTTTGACCGCTATTTCTATACTGAACCTATATTTCCCTGCAAGGGACGCACTCTTGAGCTCGGAATCAGAGTCAATCTGCTCAGGGAAAGGTCAACTGAATAATAATTTTTTTTGCCTTGACTAAAGGCCAAGGTCTTTATCAATGCTTTGCATGGCGTGCAAACAGATGGAGATGAATTCGTCCAGCTCAAGGGGGATATTTTTGCACTCCTCTATTTCTTCCCTCCTTGCTCCCTTGGCAAAGCTTTTCTCTTTGTATCTCCTCTTGACAAAATCGAGGTCCACATCTTTGAGCTTTTTGGTCGGGTGCATGAGTGTTGCTGCAATGATCAAGCCAGTCAGAGGATCGATAGAGAAAATCGCCCAGTCCATAGGCGTCTGGCAGGGAACCTTTCCAGCATGAGCCTGGATAGCCTGAATGATCTCTGGCTCCACTCCCAGTTCTTTGACAATCTTCACTGTCTCTGTGGTGTGGAGTTCAGGGCTTTTCTCTGTTAGTTCATAATCGAGGTCATGAAGGATTCCGGCCAGTCCCCATTTCTCCTCCTCCTGACCGATCCGCACTGCCACAGACTTCATGCAAGCTTCTACAGCCAGGCAGTGCTTGACCAGATTTTTATTTTTCAGATGTTTCCTGACAAGCTCTAAAGCTTCCTCTTTCTTCATCACTCTTTCTCCTTTCTTGAAATTCAATTTTTTTAAATTTTATGGATAGTCTTTGACGATCTCAAAGGGTATCTCCGCCTCAGCCATCTCTTTCTCATCAACGACCTTCACTCCTACTGTGAAAGATCCATCCTTTTCTGGATACCAAATCCAGGAGCTTTTCTCAGACTCCTTTTGAACAACCTCTCTCTTATCTCCTATCTTCAAGTAGAATTCATACCTCGGCCTGTAAAAACCAACAGCCGAGGCTTGAAAGCCAATCTCTTCGCCAACGACCTGAGGCGAGAGCTTGGCTGCACTGAGGAGAACTTTGATTTCCTTTTTCAGGAAGACAAGGCTTCCCTCTTCTTTCTCGAAATCATAGAGATTGATCAAAAGATAGGGAGAGAGCCAGAGAGGATTTGATTTTATCTCCTGGCTGGCCCAATATCTTCCAACTTCCTCACCAGTTTTGATATCGAAACAGACCAGAACCGCAGAAAGCGAAGATGCCAGAATCCTCTCGCCAGCGATTTCCAGGCTATATAAGCTCCGGGACGGGATAGTCCGCCACCAGAGGATTTCTCCACTTCTCTTATTCAGACAATAGAGAACAGCGTTTGAGCCCAGGAAAAAAATTCTCTCCTTCCAGACAAGAGGGGAAGCAAAAGTTATCCCTCCAGTCTGAACTTTCCATTTCTTTTTTCTTTTAGTTAAATCAAGGCAACAAAAGGTATTGTCCGCTGAACTGAAATAGAGGCGATCTCCTTCTAGCAGAGGATCAACCTGAATGGCACTCCCCGCTTCGAATTTATGTACCAGACGCCCCATCTGGTCAAGAAAATAGAATTTCCCATCATCACAGCCAAAAATAATCTTATTCTCAAAAAAGACAGGGCTTGTCTTGATAGGCCCTCCAGCTCTGAAACGCCAGATTTCTTCTCCTGAAGAGGCACTCAGAGCAAAAAACCCTCCCTCCTCTGTGCCCAAGTAGATTCTTTTCTGGCTTTCTCTTATCTGGCTCGAGATCTTTTCTTCCATCTTTTTTTCCCATGCCAAATTCCCATCAAGATCCAAACAATAAATAGTACTTGACCTGTCAAAGATATAGATATTTTCCAGACCAAGAGAAGAAGGGCTGGAGAGAGGATGGGCGATTTCGAGTCTCCACAAAATTTCCTTCTTTGCAGTATCAAAGCAGAAGATGTATCCTTTCTCTGTCGAGAAAAAAATTTTGCCTTCTTTTTTCTGGATGGAGTTGATGATTTCTCCTGGATAAATGATCCTGGAGTCTTCCTCCAAGGGAAAGAGAAGTCCTGTAGGATAGGGAGGGATTTTAGGCTTGAAAAATGAACAAGAACTTATGGCCAGAAAAAAAAGAAGGACAAAGAGAAATTTTTTCATCCTAATCAAAGGGCCTTATCATATCATTATTTTTCTTCTTTGCTCAATCTTTACAGGAGAAAAGGAAGCTGATATTATTTAAATTTAAATGGACAATGATCAATTACATCCTTCTCTATAAAATCAGAAAGAAAGTCAATAAAATCCTCAAAGATAAAATTTCTGACGGGGAACTAGCCAAAACCAAGAATTCCTGCCTCGGCTGCCTTGCTGATGACATCACCTGGGCAATCTATTACCTGCTCAAGGAAAAAGAGGAATAAAGCCCTATTTTTTCTCGTCTCTTATTTTTTCCTTAACTGACTTCCACCATTCCATTCTTTTTTTGATCTCTTTCTCTAAACCCAGATCTCCGGGCTGATAATATTTCCTTCCCTTCAGCCGCTCGGGAAAGGTTTCCATATCTGTAGTTGCCTGGGCAAAGTCGTGGGCATAAGCATAGTCTTTGCCATAGCCTATTTTTCTCATCAAATCTGTGACTGGATTCCTGAGATGGAGAGGAACAGGCTCGTGAGGGCTCTTCTCCACATCCTGCATGGCCTTGTTAAAGGCAACATAAGCCCTATTACTTTTGGGAGCTGAAGCCAGGTAAATGACGGCCTCGGCCAAGGCAAGCTCTCCCTCAGGAGATCCGATGAAATCATAAGCTTCTTTTGCCCGCAGGGCTATGGACAGAGCCTGCGGGTCAGCCAGGCCGATGTCTTCGGAAGCAAACCTGACCAGCCTCCTGGCAATATAGAGAGGATCTTCTCCAGAAGCAATCATTCTGGCCAACCAATAGAGAGAGGCATCGACATCGCTGTTGCGAAGGCTCTTATGAAGAGCGGAAATAAGGTTATAGTGCTCCTCGCCTTTTTTATCATAGAGGAGAATTCGTTTCTGCAGGGCTTCTTGAACTTCTGCCTTAGTAAGGACCGGGCTTTTTGCTAAGCTTGCTGCAATCTCCAGAGTGTTGAGGGCTCGCCTGGCATCTCCGTTGGCATAATCAACAATCATCTTTTGGGCTTGCTCATCGAGTTTGAGCTCCAGCTTTCCAAGTCCCTGCTCTTCATCGGTTAAAGCATCAGAGATGATCTTGGCCAGAGCTTCTTCTGATAAAGGATTGAGGACGAGAACTTTTGTCCGGGAAAGAAGAGGGGAGATGACTTCAAAAGATGGATTTTCTGTGGTCGAGCCGAAAAGGATGATATCCCCTCTTTCCACATAGGGCAAAAAGGCTCCCTGCTGAGCCTTGTTGAAGCGATGGAGCTCATCAATAAAAATGACGACTGGCTTCCCGTACATCTTTTTGTGGCTTTCAGCTTCGGCCATGACCTCCTTGACTTCTTTGATGCTGGCAAGGACAGCACTGAAAAAGAGACAGGGAAAATCAAAATGCTTGGCCAGCATGTAGCCCAAGGTTGTCTTTCCTGAACCTGGAGGCCCCCAAAAAATCAGGGAGACCAGATGGTCGGCTTCAACAAGTTCAGTAAGAATCTTCCCTTTGCCAAGCAAATGCTCCTGGCCATAAAAGCGGTCAAAGCTTCGAGGCCTCATCCTCTCGGCAAGGGGAATGTGCTTTTCGCCAGTCTCCATAGTCTTGATTTTATTCCATTATAGCAGAGATCATTTCACTAGGGAAACATGCTCCTCTGCCTTGACGAAGAGGGGATTAAATGTTAATGTTATCATCGATTTTAGAAGAACTATAAACTGTGGCAAAACAAGCGCGCCGATGAAGAACGGAAAGGTGCCCGAAAAGCTTGTTTACAAGCTAGAAGAAGTCGGCCGAATCTCTAAACTCCCGGTCAAAACTATCGATTCCTGGGAAAAGGAATTTCCCTTTCTTCATGCTGGACAAACGGCCAGCGGGGAGAAAATCTTCAGGCAGAGAGATGTGGACATTATCCTCAGGATAAAAGAGCTTCTGGAAAAAAAGGGCCTGACTCTTGCTGGAGCAAAAAGGGCAATTGAAGAGGAATTTGGGATGAAAAGAGAGGGACAGGTTCATCCTGACCGCTTGAAAAAAGTCCTCTTTAAGGTCAAGGAACAGCTCCAAGAAATCGCCAGTTCTCTGGGAAAAGGATCAAGAAAGAATTAAAAAATTCTTCTGAGATTTGTTATAATTTTTCAATCTGTTCGGGACGTGGCGCAGCTTGGTAGCGCACACGCTTGGGGTGCGTGGGGTCGGCGGTTCAAATCCGCCCGTCCCGACCATTTTTTTAATCTTTTTAATCTCTGGATTCAATTTTATTCTCCAAGCTCAACACTTCACAAAGATTCACTTCCTAATGTATTATGGAAGTCGACGAAAAGGAGAGCTTTTGGAGGAAAAAATGGGAGAGCGCAAAAAGCAGGCAGATACGGAAAGCCTTAGCGGGCAGGTCCTAAGATTGGATGACCTAGTCGAATACCAGACAAACTCGATTGTCAGCCGGGCCATAATATCCAAAAATGTGGGCACAGTGACGCTCTTCGCTTTCGATGAAGGCCAGCAATTGAGCGAGCACACAGCCCCCTTTGATGCCCTGGTTTTTGGCCTTGACGGCGAAGCAGAAATTACAGTTTCAGGCAAAGCCCAGCGTCTGAAGGCAGGTGAGATGATTATCCTGCCTAGCCATAGTCCACATTCTCTTAGAGCTATAAGAAAATTCAAGATGATTTTAATCATGATTCGCTCTTGAACAAAAAATGAAAAATTTAATCCTTCTGACTAATGATGACGGTTTTTTCTCGGAAGGGATAGAAACCCTCTTTCAGAATCTTCAGGATTTTGAGCATGTCTTTATTGTCGCTCCAGACAGAGAAAAGAGCGCCACTTCCCTTTCCCTGACTCTTCACCGCCCTCTTCGCGTCAAAAAGATTAAAGCTCGGATCTATGCAGTTGATGGAACCCCGGCAGATTGTATTTATCTAGCTTTAAACAAATTGTTGCCTGAAAAACCCGATCTTATCATTTCTGGAATTAACCACGGCCCCAATCTTGGCCAGCAGGATATTTCCTACTCAGGGACTGTGGCTGCTGCCATTCAGGGAACCTTCCTCCAGGTCCCTTCCCTGGCAATTTCTCTTCTGGCTGATGATAAGGGCCATTATTTTTTTGATTATGCAGCCAAGATCACCCGCAAAATCGCCATCAAATTGCTCAAAGCAAGTCTCCCTGAAGGAGTCACACTCAACATTAACATCCCTCCTCCTCCCTTTAAGGGCTTAAAAATGACAAGTCTTGGCCAGAAAAGATATGATCCGGAGATCATCGAGAAAAAAGACCCAAGGCAAAATTCCTATTACTGGATTGGAGCCGGAAATCCTCAAGCTATGGGCAATGAGGAAAGCGATATCCAAGCCATTGCCCGCGGCTATATCTCCGTTACTCCTCTCCACACTGATTTAACGGATCATAAAGCAATTAAACTCCGCCTCCTGAAAAATATTTTCTCCTTTAAGCTCTAAAAGAGGATGGGCTCGAGATGGATCTCCAAGCAAAGAAAGAAGATAAACTAAGGAGAATTGAACTAGCCCTTGACAGTTTGTCTGGCTTTGAGACGGACTGCAGGGTTTGTCCCCGGGAATGTCGAGTGAATAGACATTCTGGGGAGAAAGGATTCTGCCAGAGCACAAATAAGGCCTCGCTCTCCCACGCTTTGCTCCATTATGGGGAAGAGCCGGCAATTAGTGGCCTCCACGATTGGTCCCTGAACAGAACAAAGAACAAAGGCTCTGGGACTATCTTTTTCTCAGGCTGTAATCTGAAATGCCTTTTCTGCCAAAACTATCAGCTGAGCTGGCTAAACAAAGGAAAGATAGTCACTGATGAGGAACTGGCGGGAATGATGCTGAATCTTGAGAAAAAGGGAGCCCTAAATATCAACCTTGTCTCGCCCACTCATCAAATTTTAGCCATCTTGAGGGCCCTGAGAATAGCCTATGGCCAGGGTTTTAACCTGCCCCTTGTCTACAATTCCAATGGGTATGAAAAGGTTGGAGTCTTGAGAAATCTTAATGGAATTATCGACATCTATCTTCCTGACCTCAAATATTTCGACTCCCGGGTGGCAGGAAAGTTCTCAGGTGCCTCTGATTATTTCAGCCAAGCAAGCCTTGCCATTCAGGAAATGTACTTGCAGCAACCTGAGCTCATACTCGATGAAGAAGAAATTGCTAGGCAAGGACTCATCATCAGGCACTTAGTTTTGCCTGGACAGACAGAAGATTCGCTGACTCTTCTCGAATGGATCAAGCAGAACCTCTCCCCTTCTATCTGCTTAAGCCTGATGAGCCAGTATTACCCCTGTTTCAAAGCGCCTGAGGAAATCCGCAGGCCTCTTACTAGAGATGAATATGAGCTGGTGATTAAGAAAGCAGAGGATCTCGGCTTTGAAAGCCTATTTATCCAACCTATTTCCTTTGGCCCTGATGACCACCTTGTCCCTGATTTCAACCTTCCGGATCCTTTCCGATGGGAAAAGCCAAAGGGAGTTTAATATCTTCCAGTTTGGGGAGAGTAAACTCTGGGTTGAGGGAGTCTACTTTCGGGGAAGCCTAAACCTCGGGCAAACTGGAGGAGCTTGGCCTGGACTATCTGAATATTTTCACCTCCCATCCGCAGCAGATGCTTCTGGGCTTCACTCAGGTTTTCTAGTTCCTGATCGACAATCATATAGGTCACGACCTTTTTCTCCAATAAAATTTCGCCTTTCACAACCGGTGTGTTCAATAGCTCAACTATGGCTCTATAGAGAGTCTGGTCAAAATCTTCCCTGGGATAGCCCAGATCCTGGTATGCCTCTTGAATGAGAGGCTTCAGTTTCCTGTAAAGCTTAATGCTCTCTTCTGTATTCAGTGAATCAAAAACATCCACAACCTGATTGTATCGCTCAGAGCTGGAAGGGTCCAGGTAATACCTTCTTCCTTTCCTGATGACCTTGAAATTTCCCTTTGGAGTAAAGAAATCAACCTGAATCCTGGGGCTCAAACCATTGGCAATATTGTCAACGGCGGCAACGAATTTTCGGATTAAATTGTCGCTCTTTAGCCAGAGAGATAATTGAGCCTGCAAGGAAAGACCCTGAGCCAGTTGGCGGACCAAATCGTCGCTTTTATCAAGCTCAACAGGCGGCAATTCAGAAATTCCCTTCTCTGGGCTTATCTTCTCTTCTGGAGCAAGCTCTGCGGCTTTCTTTCTGGCAAGCGCCTCAGCAGAGACAGGCTCTTTTCCTTTTTTGTAAAAAAGGAAATAATACCCTGCTGCTAGCAATACCAAAATAATCAGGATAATAATTCCTGTCCGAAAGACACTTTTGTATTCTTCCATTTTTTTAAAGCTCCTTTATTCAGTCTTTCTCGGTCTTTTTCACTTTCTTCAGGCTAATATTTCCCTTGGAGGAAGAAAGTGAGATAGAAGTTCCCTCCTCTCCCAGTTGGACAGAAATTTTTTTGGCCGGAAGAGGTTCGTTTAAATCAAATTCACTTGATATCTCTCCGCTGGAAGCACTTGCCTCCAGTTTGGCGTTCATTTCAGGTTGAAGATAAAGGGTGATGTCTCCCTCTCTGGTTGATATCCAGACTTCATCCTCTTTTCTCATATCCAGGAGTTCAGCCTGGACAGAGCCAGTAAGGAGAGAAGCTCGCAGGGAGCCTGAAAAATTTTCGATTTTCAAATCCCCTTCTCCTAGATCGACCACAACCTTCCCATACAAATCAGATATAGAAATATTGCCCTTCCCGTTTCGGATATCCTCGAGAATAACAGAATTGGGGACATTCAAGAAGCAATTGAAAAAGCTTGTCTCCTCATCTCCTCCATTGCTGCCGGTCTTAATTTTTATGAAATCCTCATCCACTTTTTCAAAGTCAACCTTTGGCTGGGAATAACTTATGCCATAGAAACGGACTTTCCTTGAATAGGGAATTCTTTTTATTTCCTCGACAGAAAGCTCCACCCGATTCTCATCCCAGCCGCGAATTTCAATATCGCCATTGATATTATCAAGGGAGACTGTTCCTCCCGGTTCGAAGGCTAGGCTTCTCTGGAATTGCCTCCTTGGACTGAATGTTCTCGTTCCAGTATAATCTGGGAGATAAATGATGCAGGAAGTCAAAACGCAAAAAAAGATGGCCAAGGCCAAGACAGAAAAAGAAGTTTTTTTCATTCTTTCCTCTCTCCTCTACAAAATTTAATTCCTTTGAGTTCTCTTCCCAGTAAATTATTTTTCATTATACCTTTTTATCACATTTTTTTAAAAGCATTTTGGGGTCAGACATCTGGGGTTTCGGGGTCAGACATTATCATAGGGGTGTGTTAACAGTCGAGGGTATGTGAATACCTCTTCTGCATGGCAATGTCTGACCCCAAATCTTAACCCCAGATGTCTGACCCCAAATATATGCATTTGACAAAACCGATTTTTTTTTATAGACAATTGAGAAAACAGAATGAAAGGAGAAAAAGAATGAAGAACCTGCGTATGATTTTCATTTTTTTTATTTTTCTGGTTTTTATCAGCCAATCCCTCTCCCTTACCCAAGAAAAAAAAGAGGAGGCTGTCATTGCCCTTGTCGGCGGCACTTTGATTGACGGAACAGGTGCTGCGCCTGTGCCTGATTCAACAGTACTCATCCAGGGAAAAAAGATAAAAGAAGTAGGTCCCTCAGCCAAAATCAAGATCCCGGAGGGAGCAAAAAAAATTGATGTTAAAGGAAGATTCATCCTTCCCGGTTTTGTCGACCTTCACATCCACACCACCTATCCTTTTAATGACATTCAATATTTCACAGATTCTGACTCCCTGGCCACTCTCCGGGCTCTCCACATCCTGAACATGTATCTGAAAAGCGGTGTGACTTCTGTCAGGGATGTCGGCTCTCCAGTCCAATCCATGCAGGCAGTCCTGGCAGCTGCTCAGCTCGGCTATACAGACACGATCCGCCTCTTCAGTTGCGGCAATCTCATCACTGTCACTGGAGGCCATGGTGACGGGCTAAGAGCATCCCTAGCAGCTGATGGACCCTGGGAATTCCGGAAGGCAGTTAGAGAGATGTTCAAAAAGGGATTCCGCCACATCAAAATCTCCCCAACTTTTACCTTAGAAGAGGCCAAGGCTGCAGTGGATGAAGCCAATATCCTCGGCATCAGGATAACAGCTCACGGCGGAGGTCAATCGGATACAATCCCGACCACAATGACCCGGATTGCAGTTCAGGCCGGAGTCCAGTGCATCGAGCATCTCAATGAGATGGAGGATGATGTTCTCGACCTCATGGCTCAAAAAGGAGTCTATAATGTGCCGACCCTCGCTGTCTACCGGGAGCTCTACAAGGCCAAGGGTGTCCCAAAGTTCCTGATTGAAAAGAGGGGCTGGACGCAGTCCATGCATGAGACTCTCTTCAAAAAAGCTAGAGCAAGAAAAATCGTCATGGGAATCGGAACCGATGCTGTCGGGCAGTTTATGAAGCTTTATCCAGGAATCTATTTCACTGAAATGAAATACTTTGTCGAGCTTGGGGCAAGTCCCATGGAAGCTATTGTGGCGGCGACAAAGGTCGGAGCTTTGGTCCTTGATAAAGCTGACGAACTTGGAACCATTGAGGCGGGCAAGCTGGCAGACATTCAGGTCATCAAAGGCGATCCACTTCAATCATTCGATGTTCTCGGTCAGCCTGAGATCGTCATTGTTGACGGCAAAATCCACGAATTTAAATAAAAGAAAAAGGATCAAGTTTCTTCGAGCACTTCCGGGTGGTGCTTGACTACTCTTGCCTCGACCATATAGATGACATCTTCAGCAATATTGGTTGTATGGTCACAAATCCTTTCTAAGTGGCGGGCAACAAGAATCAGAGCAACCGCTCTGGGGGCAGTGGAAGGATCTTTGAGTATATAATCATTGAGCAGCTCTGACTGGACAAGGTTGCGCAGATGATCTGCTTCAGGTTCTCGCTGAAGAACTTCCTTAGCCAGTTTACTATCCCCTTTGACAAAAGCATCAATTACATCTTTGACCATCCCCTGGGCAAGGGTCGCCAATTTGGGAATATCAATCAAAGGCTTAAGCAGCGGTTTATCTGCCATCTCCAAAACTCTCTCGCAGATATCAACAGCTAGGTCAGCAATTCTCTCCAGGTCTGTTGAGATTTTCATGGTCATGGCAATAAAGCGCAGGTCAGTGGCAGCGGGCTGATGCAAGGCGATAAGATCCAGACATTTATCATCGATGACAAGCTCCAGCTCGTTAATTTTCTCATCCTCCGCAATCACCCGCTTTGCCTTTTCAACACTGAGTGTTTTAAGCGCTTCTATGGATTTAAAAATGGATTCCTCGGTCAGACTTCCCATGTGCAAAATCTCTCTATTGAGTTCTGCCAATTCTTCGTCAAAATGCCTTTTCATTTTTTCCTCCTTTAGCCTTATCCAAATCTCCCTGTAATATAATCTTCTGTCCGAGAATCCCCGGGACTGGTGAAAATCTGATCAGTTTTTCCAAACTCCACAAGATCTCCCAAGTAAAAATATCCTGTAAAGTCAGAAACACGCGCAGCTTGCTGCATGTTGTGGGTGACGATGACAATAGTATATTGCTTTTTCAAGGCATACATCAAATCTTCAATTTTTGAAGTGGCAATAGGGTCCAGTGTTGAACAGGGCTCATCCATGAGCAAAATTTGCGACTCAACAGCAATGAGTCGGGCAATGCATAATCTCTGCTGTTGCTCTTCAGAGAGGCTGAGTGCATTTTCCTGCAATCTGTCCTTGACTTCTTCCCAGAGCAAAACTGATTCCAGACTCCAGTGGATTTTCTCCTCAATCATTTTTTTTGTGAACAAGCCATGGACACGCAGTCCATAACTCACATTGTCATAAATGCTCAAAGGAAAGGGGTTGGGCCGCTGAAAGACCATGCCAACTTTCCGGCGCAACTCTAGAAGATCCGTGTCCTTCTGGTAAATGTCTTTGCCACGGATAAATACGCTGCCCGAGGTTCGGGCATCTTCAATCAACTCATTCATTCTGTTCAACGAACGGAGAAAGGTTGTCTTGCCACAGCCAGAAGGGCCGATGAGGGCTGTGATCTTCTGCTCTTCAATATTGAGATGAATATCTTTTAGAGCTTGAAAGCTGCCATAATAAACAGATAAGTTCTTGACTTCGATGATGTTCATGGACTGCCTCAGCCAAACCTTCCTGAAATGTAATCACCTGTTCTTTGGTCTTTCGGTGCTGTGAAAATATTGTCCGTTCTCCCGAGCTCAATCAGTTCTCCATTCAGAAAAAAAGCAGTTCTATCAGCTACCCGGGCAGCCTGCTTGGTATTATTTGTGACCAGGATGATTGTGTAATCCTTTTTCAACTGGCGAAGCGATTCTTCAATCTTTGCCGTCGAGATAGGGTCAAGGCCAGAGCAGGGCTCGTCGAGGAGAATAAAATCAGGTTTTAAAGCTAAGATCCTGGCGATGCAAAGCCTTTGCTGCTGGCCGCCAGAGAGCTTCAAGGCGCTTGAATCCAGCCTATCTTTGACCTCTTCCCAGAGAGAAGTTTGCTTCAGGCAATTGACAACTAGCTCTTCGAGCTTATTCTTATTTTTAAAGCCGGCCATTCTCGGACCAAAGGCCACATTTTCATAAATGGAGCGAGGAAGAGGCACAGGAATGGCAAAGACCATCCCCAGTTTCCGCCGCAGTTCGACAACATTCGTTTCAGGCGCATAGATGTCCCTGCCTTCAATTTCCAGAGTCCCCTCAACTCTTGAATCAGGGACAAGCTCATTGAGTCGGTTCAGAGAACGCAGAAATGTTGACTTACCGCTTCGAGCCGGGCCAATGATTCCCAAGATTTCATTTCTTTGAACCTCAAGATTGATGTCCTTCAGGATTTGAGTGGAGCCAAAATAATGACTGAAATTCCTGACACGAATGGCCGTCTCTTCCAACACTAGAATTCCCTCATCTGTATTTTCTTATAAATCTGTGCATGATTCGGTAGGTGACAATGTTGATGATTAAAATGGCAATGACCAATACGGCTGCAGTCCCAAAAGCATTGGGCATGGAAATCCCCTCTCTGGCCAGAATAAAAAAATGGACAGCCATGGTTCGGGAAGAAGAGAAGAGTGAAGTCGGGATGCGCAAAGCGCTCCCTGCCGTGAAGATGACAGCTGCTGTCTCTCCAATGCTGCGGCCCACACCTAGAATAATGCCAGTGACAATGCCGGGAATGGCCGAGGGAAGAACGACCCTGGTCACCATCTGCCACTTTGTGCTGCCCAGAGAGTAGCTAACGTCGCGGAAGGAACGAGGAACAGCCTTGATTGCTTCTTCGCTGGTGCGGATGATTGTGGGCAGGATCATGAAAGCCAAGGTCAAACTGCCGCTGAGAATGGACCAGCCGAATTTTAATTTATTGACAAAAAGAATAAAGCCGAAAAGTCCGAAAATAATGGAGGGGATGCCTGCCAGACATTCTGAACCAAAGCGGATGACGCGGGTGACCCTATTTTCCCTTGTATATTCAGTGAGGTAGATCGCCGTTCCCACGCCAAAAGGTGTGGCAATGAGAATGGCCAGAATGGTTAAAGCGAGAGTTCCGATGATTGTCGAGAAGATGCCTCCGCTCTTTCCCATATCCTGAGGGTTGGCAGTCAAAAAAGGAATATTGAGTACAGGCAGACCGTTTTTCAAGATAAAAACGATGATGAAAAACAAAACAGAAATGGTCATCAGGGTAAATAGCCAGAGAATCGTTTGAACAATTTTCTGCTCAGCTCTTGGATCAAGGTGCATGGGATTCTAAGCCTTCCTTCGGGCTGAAGTGATATTGGCAATCCAGTTGAGAATCATGATGATGATAAAAAGGATAATTCCTGTGGCAAAAAGTGCCTGCCGGTGTTCGCCGCTGGCATAGCCCATTTCAAGGGCAATATTCGAAGTCAGTGTCCTCACTGGATCGAGAATCGAACGAGGAATACTGGCGGCGTTCCCGGCGATCATGATCACTGCCATGGTTTCACCGATTGCCCGGCCCATGCCGAGGATAATGCTGGCTATGATTCCAGAGCGGGCAGCCGGGAGCAAGACCATTTTTGTTGTCTGCCAACGGGTTGCTCCTAAAGCAATCGAGCCTTCTCGATAGCTTGGCGGCAGCGCCTGCAAAGAATCAATGGAAATGCTGATGATGGTGGGCAAAATCATAATGCCTAGGACAAAAGAGGCGGCAAGCACGGAAAGCCCTGGCCCACCAAGTGTTTTGCGGATAAAAGGAACAAGGATGATGACTCCCATGAAGCCATAAACAACAGAAGGGATACCAGCCAGAAGTTCAATAATGGGTTTGATGATCTGGCGCAGGCGTCTGGAGGAAAATTCTGTGAGGAAGATGGCACAGCCTAGACCAAAAGGGACTCCAATGACAAGAGCACCTAAAGTGACAAAAAGTGAACCAATGATCATCGGCAGCAAGCCGAAGCTTTGCTCAGTGGGATACCAGTTGAGGCCTAAGAGGAAGTTTTTGATTCCATGTTTGAAGAGAATGGGTGACCCTTCTTCAAAGATAAAAACAGTGATAATGGCCAAAATGGAAACCGCAGAAAAAGCTACAGCCAGCAATGAGATCTGGACGAGCTTTTCATTCCTCTGGAGATTCTTCATCTTTCTCCTTCCCCCGCAGGAATCAGCCCTGCTTTTCTAGCAATCTCCTGACCTTCTTGGGAAAGGACAAAATCGATAAAGTTTTTGACTTCGCCCTTGGCAGGGCCATTAGTCACGAAGAGGAAGGGACGGACAAGCTTGTAATGATGATTAAAGATATTTTCCTCACTAGCCAGGACCCCATCTAGCTTCAAGGCCTTTACTCTCTTGTCTACCAGTCCCAGCGAGATGTAGCCGATAGAATTCGGGTCATTGGCAACAATCTCTCTGACCGTGCCGTTTGAATCCTGGACGATAGCAGATTTGAAGATGCGCACTTTTCCCATCACCATTTCCTGAAAAGAGCCACGAGTGCCAGAACCTTCCTCGCGGCTGACGACAGTAATTGTTTTATCTTTTCCGCTCACCCCTTTCCAGTTCCTGATTTTTCCCGCAAATATCTCCCGCACTTGCTCTAGGCTCAGGTCCGAGATCTCATTGCTCGGATGGACAATAACAGCAAGCCCATCCCTAGCTACAACAGTTTCGTATAAATCTTCTTCATCTTCCCTCAACTCTCTAGAACAAGAACCGATCTGGGCAGAGCCCAATTTTGCAGCTTGAATGCCAGCGCTCGAACCTCCACCCTGGACATTAACTATCCGGCCAGGATATTTCTGCATATACACTTCTGCCCATCTGTCGGCAAATGGCTGGACACTCGTTGACCCGGCCACAATCAAACCTCTCTGGGAAGCAGATCTCGAACAGGAAGAGAGAATGACCAGGCTTATATAAAAAATTAAGGTCAAGAATTTGCTTTTAGAGCGAATCTGCACTTTTCCTTCCTTGGCAATTTTCATCTTCGATTATTAGAATCAATCTGAAATACTTGATGCAGGAATTTAATTATTCAAGCCATACTTTAACACATAAGGAATTTGTGGTCAAAAGATCATCGGAAAAAAAGCATCTCTGAATATGTGATTTTTGTGATGGGTGCAGGAAGCTGCCCTTGGCCCCCGCACCCCAGGGAACCAGTCCCGTCGGTTCCCCCCGACGGGTCCCCCCTCCGCTACGGGGGCTTCCGGGCAACTTCCTGCACCCAATTGAATCACATAAAAAGAGATACTTCCTTGTAAAAAATGCCTCGCAACCTAACGTTTACCCTCACCCTTCCTCTCGCCTAGAAGGAGAGAGAGGCTTAAGGAAAAGACCTTCTATTTCTTTTGCGAATATAAATAATCTTATGGCAATAGATTTCTCTTCCAGAAATCAAGCATCAGAGTGTAGAGATGGATCAAGGCCGGATTATCACCAAGGCCATGTTTTCTCCAAGGGTAGATCATCAGCTCAAACTGGATATTCTTCTCAATCAAGGCATTAATAAAAGCTTCAGTGTTCTGGGGATGGACATTGTCATCATAGGTGCCGTGGACAATGAGCAAGCGGCCTTTGAGGTTCGGGGCATCAAGGACAGAGGAAGTTTCTTTATATCCATCAGGATTTTCCTGAGGAGTGCTCTGGTAGCGCTCAGTGTAGATTGTGTCATAATAAAACCAGTCGGAGACGGGATAGAGGGAGATTCCTGCTTTGAAGACATCGGAGTGGGTCATGGTGTACAGAGTTGTGCAGCCTCCTCCGCTTCCGCCCCAGAGACCAAGCCTGCTTGAGTCGATGGAGGGCATCTGTTTCAGCCACTCAACGCCGGCCAGAATATCTTTGACATTCTGCATTCCATAAGCCCTCAGGTAAACAGAGGTTTCCATGGCTTTGCTTTTCCCCATGCCAGCCCTGACTTCAAAAACGAAGGTGATAAAACCTTCCTGAGCGAGAAGATTGCTCCAGAAAATACGGTTGCTCCACCTGTCAACAACCTGCTGGGAGCCTGGCCCGCCGTAGACATAAACAATGGCCGGATATTTTTTTGTTGGATCGAAATTTTTGGGTTTAATCATTGTTGCTGCCAGCTCAAGCCCATCCTCAGTCTTGAAGGTCTGGAATTCAGGGAAGGCAAGATCAAAAGAGACAAGGACTTCTTTGGCAGATGGGGTGACTGTTGACACTTTTGTTCCGTCTGATCTATAAAGAGCAAGCTCTGGGGGATTGGAGGAGCTGGAATAAGTGTCCAGATAATAATTCATATCAGGGGAAAAACTGATGGCATGGACACCATCTCCCATGCTCAACCTTTTCATCCCTTTGCCATCCATCTTGACCCGGTAGAGGTGCCTTTCTTTCAGGGCCTGCTCATTGGAGGTGAAATAGACCCAGCCCTTTTTCTCATCAATGCCAGCTAATCCGCCATTTCTCGAAACTATGGCTCCTTGTGAGGGAACAACCATGAACTCTCCTTTGCTCAACTGTGTGATCAACTGGCCATCCAATCTATAAAGGTAGAGATGCTGATAGCCATCCCTCTCGGATAGCCAGACAAACCTCTTCCCATCTTTGAGAAAATAAAGAGAATCATTGAGATTAATCCAGGCAGGCTGCTTCTCAGTGAGGATTTCCCGGCTCAATCCTGTCTGTCTGTCAGCGAAGAGGAGCTTGAGCTCAGCCTGTCTTCGGTCAAGAGTCTGGACAGCTATCTTCTGGCCTGAAAGGAGCCAGTTGAAGCGGGCAATATATTCATACATTCCGCATTCAATCCATTTTGTCTCTGCTGAGGCAATCTCAACAATGCCAAGCCGTACTTTAGGATTGGGCTGGCCGGCTTTTGGGTAGCGCTGGCGGATAACTCCTTGAGTAGCTGGTTTGAAGTTGACATAAGTCGAGATGGAGACAGGTGAATCGTCTGTCTGGAGATAAGCAATTGCCATTGAGTCAGGAGACCAGGCATAAGGAACATCTGTGTGGTCGTAGATCTCTTCCCAGTAAACCCAGGAAAGAGAGCCATTGAGAAGAGTCTCGGTGGCTCCTGTGGTCAATCTCTTTTCAGAACCAGTTTTTAAATCAAGGGCATAGAGGTCATTGTCGCGGATAAAGCTCAGCCAAACACCATCAGGAGAAAAATCCGCCGAAGTCTCCTCGGAGGGAGTCTCGGTCAGCCGCTTAACTTCAGAGGTTGAAAGGTCAACTAAAAATAAATCGCCAGCCAGAATATAGACTGCAGCTTTGCCGTTTGGTTCCAGAGCATTGGGCCATCGCAGGAAATGCGGCGCCTTTTCTCCACAAATTTCCTTTAATGCGGCAAGGACTTTTAGAGCGTCTAAGGCCGGGGCCCTTTTTTTTGTCTGAAGGTCAAAAAGCTCAAAAGTCCGCTTTTCTGGCTCAGCCCGATTATCGAGAAGCAAGACTTTCCCATTCTTTAACCAGACATAACGCGGTGTGCTCAGTTTGGAGAGAAATTTAGCGTCGAAAATTGTCTGGACAGTGATTTTTTCCTGGGCTGATAAAGAAAAAAAGCCAAAAGGCAAGCTAAGAATGATGGCTAGAAAAATTATTCTTTTTTTCACTTTGCCTCCTCCTCTTTGTATTTTTTTCTCTTGCTTGTTTATTAGTCTATTCCAATTACTGTTTACCTACAAGAGACTATTTATCAATATTCCCTGTTCTGTGGTTTATATACTATATTTTTTGTCAAAATAAAGAAAAAAAAATTGAAAAAATTTTCTTCTTAGGCTCAATCTCGCCTGAACTTATGTTTCATATATTCAATAATCCCAGGAAGAATGGAGATGAAGATGATGGCCAGGATGACCAACGTGAAATTCCTTTTCACTAGAGGGATGTTGCCAAAATAGTAGCCGCCGAATATAAAAATAGCGCACCACATCACGCCTCCAATAACATTGAAGCTCAGGAAGCGGAGGTATCTCATTGTCCCAATCCCAGCCACAAAGGGAGCAAAGGTGCGAATGATGGGAATAAACCTGGCCAAAATAATTGTCTTCCCTCCATGCCTTTCATAAAAACGATGAGTGCGGTCTAGGTATTCTTTCTTGAGAAAGCGGGAATTCTGTTTACTAAAAACTTTGGGGCCGACAAAATTTCCGATCTGGTAATTGACTGTATCTCCGGCAATGGCAGCTATGGAGAGAATAATAAAAAGCCATTCAACTCTGAGCGAGCCCAGGGAAGCGATGGCACCAGCTGCAAAAAGAAGAGAATCTCCTGGAAAAAAGGGAGTTATAACCAGCCCTGTCTCACAGAAAATGACTACAAAAAGGACAAGATAAGTCCAGACGCCAAAGGTTTGGATGACATCATTCAGATGTCTATCCAGGTGGATGAAGATATCGAGTAGCTGCTTAATGAATTCTATCAATGTGCATGACTCCTGGGCAATTTTTATCTATTGATTTTCGCCTAAAAAATGGAACGCCAGCTCTTCTATTCAATTTGCGAAATTCAATATCTGAAGGGGCATTCATCCAGTAGCTTATAGTATAGGAAAGAATGGATGTCAATCCCAAACCTGCCGACAAAAAAAGTCATTGCGAGTGAAACGAAGCAATCTCATTTTCTTAGAGCTGAGATTGCCAAGCACCTTTTTCCGGTGCTCGCAATGACGCGCAAATCATTCCTTCCCAAAGTCTATTGGCAATAGCGGGTCAATCATCGGCTTCGTTTAGAGCCTGAAGTTCTCTCTCAAAATGTGATTTTTTCTCTTCGAATTCACCGCTCACTTTTTCAAGCTCAGCAAAAAGCAAATCAATATTTTCCTTGGTGCGGTGGATGGATTTGGAAAGCTCCTGGATTTTCGCGGCCTGGTGGAGGCGAGAGGCTTCGACAATCTCCTCGTTCATCCGGGTGAGCTCTTCCTCATCTTGTTCAACAGCCTGCTCGATCTCGGCCATTCTCTTCTCAAGCGGCTTGAGCACTCGGGAGCGCTCGGCAAGAGCTGCAGAACGGAGTTTGCGCATCTCCTTTTTACTAAGTTTTTCTTGAGCTTCTTTTTTAGCCTCCTCTGTCTTTTCTCGAGGCCTTTGCTCTTCCTCTTTCCAGCCAACTTTGTCCAAGAAGCGCTGGTAATCTCCTTCATAGACAGTGACTTCACTATTCTGAAAGACGATGAGCCTCTCTGAGAGGGCGTTGAGAAACAATTCATCGTGGGTGACAAGTACGACCGCTCCCTCAAAATTATCAATTGCTGCCAAAAGAGCATCTGCCGATTCCATATCGAGGTGATTGTCTGGCTCATCAAGAATCAGCAAATTGATAGGGGTAGCAATCAGCTTACCGAACATGACTCGACTTTTCTCTCCGCCTGAAAGGATGCTGATTTTTTTGAGCGCCGCGTCTCCTTCAAACATCATCACCCCGCATATGCTTCGGGCCAGCTTGGGGTTAGTGTCTGGAAAGGCTGAGGCTATTTCCTCCAGAACTGTGTTTGAATCGGAAAGGCCCTTGACATTTGTCTGCTCATAATAGCCAGCAGAGACAGCAAGAGGTGTGGCTATTTCGCCCTTATCCGGCCTCAGCACTCCTGCCAGCAATTTGAGGAGAGTTGTCTTGCCTTTCCCGTTTTTTCCGACGACACAGATCCGATCGCGAGCGCCGATGCTGATGCTGAAATTTTTAATCAGAGATTTTTCAGACTGATAGGAAAAGGAAAGGTCCGAGACATTCAGGGCATATTTCCCATGGAAGGGCTTGTAGGAAAATGAAAAGTCGAGGGATTGAATCTTCTCCAATTTTTCCCGCTTTTCCATCTTGGCCAGAGTCTTGATTCGCGATTGAACAAGATTGGCCAGCCTTGCCTTTGCCCTGAAGCGGTTAATGTACAGCTCTATCTCCTTTCTTTTACGTTCATCATGGATTCTCGTCTTCTCGTAGGTCTCTTCATCCTGGGCAATCTGGCCATAATACTTTCCTGTGTCGCCTGGAATCTTGCGCACCTTTCGCCTGTGAATTCCTAAGATATGGGTGACGACTCTGTCCATGAAGCTCCGGTCATGAGTGATAAGCATTAGTTCGCCAGACCAGCCGAGCAAAAATCGCGACAGCCAGCGAATAGAGGTGATATCCAGATAATTGTTGGGCTCATCAAGGAGGAGCAAATTAAAATCTGAAAGCAGGACTTTGACCAGATTAAGGCGAACTTGATGCCCGGCAGAAAGCTCAAAGGGGTTCCTTGCAAAATCTTCCTTCTCAAATCCAAGTCCAGCCAGGATTTTCTCCACTCTCCAGGATTGGTCAGAGGCATCAGGTGGAAGCCCTTTTGAAGCTTCTTTCAAAACAGTCTCTTCAGTGAAATGGATTTCCTGTTCAACATAGCCAATGCGGTAATTCCTGGGCATGGTGATTCGGCCAGAGTCAGGTGTCTCCAAACCAGCCACCAGCCGGAAGAGGGTTGTTTTTCCGTGCCCGTTTCTTCCCACGACCCCAACCCTTTCTCCACGGTTAATCCTGAAGCTGATGTTTTCAAACAGGACCTGCTCGCCAAAGCTTTTGGAAAGGTTCTCGACTGCAATCATTTTCGTGATGTTTAATTATAATCATTATTCTCTTGTTTGAAAATTGAGAAATTTAGTATAAAATCTCGAAGGGAGGCTAAAGGAATGAAATTTAAAGGAAATAAAAAAGGCATTCTTTCTCTTTTTATTTTTCTTATTGCCCTCCTCTACTCTTGTGGCCCTAGAGGTCAAAAACTTGTCTCAAGAAGATATCCAGAAGGCTTTTCTCTAAAACACCCCCAAAACTGGCAGGCTCAAGTTGTGGATAAGCTCTACATTCTCGCTTCAGCTCAACCAGGAGAAGAAGATCCATCCTTTATTCTTGTCTATCCCTTTTTCCTCAAGGATAAGATGAGCAGTCGCTCCTGGATTGAGCAGAAACTTCCTTCTCTCTCCAAATTTTTTAATAGTGTAACCTTTGAAAAAACTGATCAGATTCGCCAGCTCCCTGATGATTCGATAACAAAATTTCGTTTCCAAAGACTCAATATCTCTTATCAAGGGCTTGCCCTTTGTTCCATCCATGAGAAAAGCGGAATCCTCTATGTTATGGCTGTTCAGGATGAGGCATTTGAAAAGAAGAGACCTGAGCTTTTATCCATGCTTGAATCTTTTCGATTCGAAGAACCGGAAAAAGGAAGGACTCAGATTGCGGCAAGGCCAAGAATCCAGTATGCAGCCTGGCAGGATAGCGTAGAGAATGCTTTTAGTCTAGAAGTCCCCCAGGGCTGGGCAGTTAGCGGAGGAACATACCGTAGGGCTTCTGTTGACCTCACTCATGTTCTCCTGGCTGTTTCTCCTGATCAAAAAATCCGGATTCAGTTCAATGATAGCAATCTCCCTATCTTCACTATTCCCAACCAAACTCTGGCCTGGGCTGGATTCCATGAAGGCTCCTGGTATTCTCCAGGATATGGGGTGCGGATGCTGGTCAAAAGATACACTCCTGGACTCTATTTCTTGAACGAGTATCTCCAAGCCAATTACCGCCCTCAACTCGCCAACTTCGAGATAGTCAGTCAGAAAGAAAAGCCTGATGTTGTGGCCAATTTTAACAGAATCTACAGCCAGTACATGACCTATGGTATTTCCTTTACTCTTCATGCTGGTGAAGCTGCTTTCCGCTTTGAGCAAAATACCGAGCCCTTTGTCGGCTATGGCCTGGCCCTGACCCAGGTTGTCCAATCTGCGGCTATGGCAGGTGGAACCTGGTCTGTGGCGCTGCTCGCCATCTACACCTGTCCTGAGAAAGAAGCTGAGACTGTCCGTGAGATCTCGGAACACATGTTCCAGAGCGTGAGGATGAATCCCCAGTGGGTAGCTTCTCAGCAGCAGCTCACAGCCAATGTCTCTCAAATTGTTACTCAGACAAGCCAAGAAATCTCAAGAATCATCAGCGATTCCTACTGGACAAGGCAGGCAGTCATGGATGACATCAACCGCAAATTCTCTAATTATATTTTAGGTGTCACGGATGTTGTTGACCCAACAACAGGAGAAACATGGAAGGTGGAAGCAGGCCACAATTACTACTGGCGAAGAGATTACACAAACGTGGTTGTCGGCACAGAAGTTTACGAGAGGCCAAATATCAACTTTTCCCCTTTGAAAGAATACTAAGCGATTACTTTTCTAGTCTCATTTTCCTGAGGAGATCTAAAAAGCGCAAATCTCCCCGAAGGCTGTCCAGCTTTGGGTCTACCTTGAGGTAAGCGAGATTGTTTGAGCGTTCCTCAAAAGCCCTGTTCAGGTAATCGAAGGCCTTATCTCTGCTGCCAAGAGAAGCATAAATAATCGCTAAATTGTAAGGAGAAACATATTTTTCTTTTGACTGCTTCAATAAATCGTCAAGAATCTTTCGCGCTTCATCATTTTTTCCAGCTAAAGCATAGCCGCGGGCTAAATCCACTTTTATAATTGAGCTGTCGCCTGAGAGGATCAATCCTTTTCGAAACGAGGCGATTGCTTCCTCAAACATCGAGTTCTGAAGATATGCCTCTCCCATTGACCAGTGGGCCCAGGCGAAGTTGGGATCAAGCTCGACTGTCTCTTTCAATTGTTTAATCGAAAGGTCATACTCTCGAGCAAAGCGCAACAAGACTCCCACAGTTTGGCTTATGCTCAGAGAAAGGGGATCGAGCTCCTGGGCACGCCTAATCTCGGCAAGAGCTTCTTCGTGCCGGGCCATGGCTGAAAGGAAAAGTCCATAATACTGATGAGAAATCGCCTGTCCTGGATTAAGCTCAATAGCCCGCTTGAATTCTTTCTCTGCACCTTGCCAATCCCAATCATACAGAAATTTGACATCAGCCAGCAGCGTATGAGCTTCGGCAAGCGTCTCATCAAGCTCTAGGGCTCTTGTCGCTTCTTCTTTCACTCTTGGCCAGCCTTCAGCCGGTGACATCAACCCTGCAGAGTTGAGGATATCGTAAGATTCAGCAAGCCCCGCATGAGCTGGAGCATATTTGGAGTCGATCTCGATCGCCTGCTTAAAGTAGCTGATTCCTGTTTTGACCGCTTCTTCTGTAAACTTGTTGATGAAATAGCGGCCTTTGAGATAGGCTTCATGAGCCCTGGAATTGACTGGATGAGCACCTGAAAAGCGCATCTTATCTTCAGGTGTTACAGTAATCTTTATCTGGCGAGCAATAGCCTGGGCAACCTCGCTCTGGAGAACGAGAATATTACGCAGATCTCGATCATAGCTTTCTGCCCACAAATGCTGGTCAGAGCCGGCCTCGATTAACTGAGCAGTGATCCGCACCTGATTCCCTTCAAGCTGGGCAGAGCCTTCAATTACCGCATCAACTTTTAAATCCCTGGCGATTTCCGGGAGAGATTTATCCGTTTTTTTGTAGCGCATCGCAGATGTCCGCGAAATGACCCGAAGAGCACTGATCTTGGAAAGCTCTGTAATCAGAGCTTCAGTCATCCCATCAGCAAAATACTCCTGCTCAGGATCTCCAGAAAGATTGCGCAGGGGCAGCACAGCAATTGATTTAATTTCTCTCGATGGCCTTGAGGGTTCAAAAAATTTCTTTTTTGCCAGGGCAAACCAGATGATAGCCGCCAGAAGAAGCACAATTGCAGGTAGAAGATAGAGCCATTTCTTTTTTCCCTGAGGGAGAGCTTTGGCTCTGGCTACTGGCTTTGGTGCAGAAACTCCTTCCTGCCAGGGCAGCACGAGTTTGTAAATATCCAGAGGTGTTTCGATATTCTTTAATTCGTGCTTGCCCAGATTGACAATTGGCGTTCCAATCTTATTCCGGATTTGAGCAAATACCTGATCCGTAAAGCAGATCCCTCCCGGTTCTGCGATAGGATTGATTCGAGAAGCAATGTTCACTCCGTCGCCATAGATATCCCCTTCTCGATGGACAATATCGCCAATATGAATTCCGATGCGGATCTGAATTTTTTTATCGGCCGGGAGCAAAGCGCTCTCTTTCTGCAGCTTCTTCTGAATCTCAAGAGCGCATTTAACCGCCTCAACAGCGCTGGAAAAGTCGACAAGAAAGGCATCGCCGATCGTCTTGATTTCTTTCCCTTTGTATTTTGCAAAAAAAGGACGCAGCAATCGGCGGTGCTCCTCAAGCAGCTCGAGGGCAAGGGCTTCATCTTTCTGGCTGAGAGCACTGTAGCCAACAATGTCAGTAAACATGATGGCAGCCAATCTTCTTTCTTCTTTTTTCCTCGTTCTCTGCCCAGCCTTCATCTGACTTTGCCTTTCTTTGCTTATATCAAAGGAAAAAATTGATGTCAAACAAGATACCTTGGTCAGGGGCTTTTATCTTTTCCTATTTATGGCTATAATGGAAAAAATGAGCGGGGAGTAGCGCAGTCTGGTTAGCGCACAGCGTTCGGGACGCTGGGGTCAGGGGTTCGAGTCCCCTCTCCCCGACTCTTTGGGCTCGCCCGAAGATAAACTTTCCGATATTAAATTGAATTTTTCTCCTTGTCTACCATGTGCTAAAACAGCTATGATGTTCAAAAATCGTTGCAAAATCGTTGCAATAATTTAGGCCTTACTTAGCTTGACGATTATGAAGAAAAGATGTATATTCTTTTATAAAATTATTTCCATTTAAGGCCTTAGAAGTTATGCGCCGGTGATGGAAAAAGGCATACATGGTAAGTTGTCAATTTACTGGGGTGAACCCCCATGAGGGTTCAAATCCCTCCCGGCGCATCCCGTAAAAAATTTCACTTGCTTTTTAAAGAGGGTTCTTTTATACTAAAAAACCTAACTTAGCTTGTATGTCTTTTTCCAAGCCAATCCGAGAGGATTGGCATTTTTATTTCCCCATAGAAATTCTATCTTTTACTTTATTGGATAGAAAATTTGCGCGTCTTTCTTTGCTCAAGAAACCACTCGAGTCACCCCGAGATTGAGGAACAAAGAAAAGGCGTTGCAAAAATAGAGGAATATTTATCGGATACGCATTAATAAGTCATTGTAATCATTCAAGATAAAAAGAAAGATCAGGGGGTTTGATCTCCTCTCCCCGACTCTCCTCATGAGGGTTAAACAATGGATGTTCTTCGGCAGAAGAGATGCCTTTTCAAATTAACTTATATCAATCAATTCATAATTCAGCTTGCCTAGACCAATCTTAGCCCCATGCTCAAGCTGCAAGGCCCAATTCACATCATAGCCGGCCCTGAAAACGTCTTTTCCACTTTGCTTGATGACCAAATCCACAGAGGCTTTATCAATGGCCAGAGGGTCAGCAGAAGCCAGTATTCCTAAATCTTCCACAAGTCGGGACTGATTTTTGGCCATGCAGTCACAGTCTTTTGTGACCTGAATCAAGAAATTCAAGAATCCGGCTTTTTCCTTAAACTTCTGCCGGACGCTAAAGGCATACTCAGCCATTTTTTCTTGAGTGCGCATTGAATCCTCATCCCAGCGCATGCGGACAGCTCCGACCTTACAGACAACAAGGCACTCGCCGCAGCCAATGCACCGTTCATCTTCAACGTAAGCGCTACCATTCTTTTGAAAAATAGCTTGAGTTGGACAATAATCAAGACAGATTCCACAATTATTGCAGATTTTGGGATCGATGCGCGGGTGGACATCAGAATGCTGTTCCAGCTTTCCTGCCCGAGAAGCACATCCCATACCCAGATTCTTTAGGGCACACCCAATTCCGGTCAAAAGGTGGCCGGTAAGATGACTCAGGCAGAGAAGAATATCCGAATGGAGAATAACACTTGAGATCTTGGCAGTTTTGACCCGGCTGAGATTGACCTTGATTTCCTCATCATCCCTGCCGATAAGGCCATCAGCAATTATGATAGGAATCCCCATCTTCTCCAAACTGAATCCATGTTCAGAGGCGAGCAGGAGATGATCAACAGAATTGGACCTTTTCCCGACATAGAGGGTATTCGTGTCGGTAAAAAAGGCTCTGGAAGTTTTGCCTTGAATCTGCTGGATAATGCCTGCAAGCCAGGCCGGCTTTATATAACCAGTGTTTCCTTTTTCACCAAAATGGATTTTCAAGGCGACAAAAGAGTCCTTTTCAATCTTGGTTAGCAAGCCAATCTTGAGGAATAGCTTTTCTGCTTTTCTGGCTAGCGATTCATTTCCTTCATTTTGTCTTGCCTGAATAAAATAAACCTTGCTTTTCATCTGGAATTTCTCTCATTAATAATCTTAGTCTCTATTCCCCCAGAATGGCTCTGGCAGCTTTAAGACTTGCGCCTGTTTCAAATTTATAGTCCAGGGCGCTCAGAGTTCTTTCCAGAGCATCGAGAGCAAAATAAATCTGGGAGACAGACAAATTCCCCATATGTCCCATGCGGAAAAGCTTTCCTGCCGTCTCCCCTAATCCTCCTGCTACCACAACCCCATTCTCATAATACAGAGTCCGGAAAGCCTTATCATCGATTCCTTGTGGATAATTAACAACAGAAAGAGTATCAGCCAGGAATGGCTCCTCTGTAAAAAATGTGAAACCAAGCGCTGCCAGAGCGTGCCTGATCGCCTTGGCAAAGCGGGAGTGGCGGAGAAACCTTCTTTCCATCCCTTCTTCAAGGACTATTTTTGTGCTCTCATAAAAGGCCCTGATCTCA
>CAZPAX010000005.1:0-27924 GCA_964584535.1 uncultured Eubacteriales bacterium | reverse complement strand
CTGCCCTTAATTTTTTTGATTTGAGCGAACCTTATAATCTCAAAACCTCAACCCATAGCTTCAGATTGAATGCCCGGCCTTTTGCTGGCCTTCTCGTTTCAGGATCAGCACAGATCAGCGACCAGGACCTGGATTTGGATTATTCTGAGAAGGCAGATGGGCTGACCTATCTCAAGAGAAAATTATCTTATGATATTGAAGGCAAGGGAAATTTCGACCGCAAGTTTCAATTGTATGACCTCGATATCACCTACCTCCCCTTCAATAAATTGGCTATTATCGGAGCAGTCCGCTACCAAGACTTCAAACAGGAAGGCTATCTCGCTAAAGGCGAGGAAAGAGAGGATAAAACTCTCAAATTTGACACTTTCGGCGTCGAAAGCGGCCTCCAGTATCAGTTTTCTTCAAAATTATCTCTGACTCTCGGATACCGAAATGAAAGAAAAAACCTCGATGGAACAGAAACTGTTACTTATGAAAGCAAAACGCAAAGGAATGGATTTTTCGGAAACCTGAAACTTGAACCTTCAAAGCTTCTAAAACTGACTTTAGACTTCCAGCGTGGTGACTACAAAGATCCCTACACCCTAATTGGCCCAACAGATTTCAATAGATTGAGACTCACGGCCAAGTTGCAGTTCAACGAGCTCAATATCTCAGGCTCATATATGTTGACTGATTCAAGAAGCGAAATCTATGAAAGCGTCTGGAAATCAAACAAAAACCAGTTTAGCCTCCGCGCCTCCTATCAGACAGCGAGGCTAAAGATATCAGCCGGTTATTCCTATCTTGGCGCTAAAAATAAGGGAGACCGAATAGTCTCTTTTCCTCCCTTCTGGACTGGCCCGGCTGGAAAATTTCTCTGGGAAATTCTCTATGAGGGAAAGTCAAGCCTCTGGGATAGCTGGCTTAATTTTGATCTCAGCAAAAACTTGAAAATCAGCGCCTATGCCAGCTATTACTTAAACAAGGGCTCCTGGCCGATTGAGCGGCCCGTTATGAAAGTTTATCTCGAATATATTTTTGCCAATGGCTTGATGGCCCAGCTTGGATATCATTTTGTCGATTTCAAAGAAAAAGATTCTGGATTTAATGACTACAAAGCCAATATCCTCGAATTCTCTTTTGGCTATCGCTGGGAATAAACGAAAGTGAGGAAATGCCATGCGAAAAAAGCCTGAGATACTAAGCATCTTATTCGTGCTTGTCATCTCATCTGTGTTCCTGGCCAGCAGAGGTTCCACAAATAAAACAAGCATTCAATCAAAGAAGTCTCACGCTGAAAAATTATGGAAAACTTCAGGTCATGCTGATAAAACAGCCGAAGCTTTCACTAATTGGGATGATGCCACGCCGAAACAAATTCCAGCAACTTGTGCCAAGTGCCACAGCACGCCTGGTTTCAAGGATTTTCTTGGAGTTGATGGGACTGCGCTTGGCGTCGTTGACAACCCTGCTCCCACAGGCACGACAGTCGAGTGTGAGATCTGCCACATAGATAAAGAAAAAGGTATCATCCGTGACCATACCTCTGTTGTCTTCCCTTCTGGCAGCATGGCCAAAGACTTGGGTCCTGAAGCCATCTGCATGGAGTGCCACCAGGGAAGGACTTCCAAAGTGACTGTCGACGATGCTATCGCTGCGGCCGGAGCAATTGATGATGATACTGTTAATAAGAATCTCAGATTTCAAAATATTCACTATTATGCGGCTGCAGCCACTCAGTTCGGAACTTTCGCCAAGGGTGGATATGAATATGCGGGCAAATCCTATGACGCGCGATTTGCCCATATTACTGGCTATAATGCCTGCATCACTTGTCACAATCCTCATTCTTTAGATATTGACCTCGAGTCTTGCCGCACCTGCCACAGTGGAGTCAAAGACCCCAAGGACATTCGCTTCTATGGCTCGCTGGTGGATTATGATGGTGACGAGGATATTAGAGAGGGGGTCTATTATGAAATTGCTGGACTCCAGGGAAAATTCTATGACAGCATTAGAAAATATGCAAAGGATGTGATTGGTAAGCCCATCGCTTATGATGATCATACTTATCCTTACTTTTTCAATGATAATAACGGTAATGGAGTTGTCGACTCTGATGAAGCAAATTCAGCCAATGCTTACCGCTCCTTTACACCCCGTCTTCTCAAATCAGCCTATAACTTCCAGGTATCTAAGAAAGATCCAGGTGGTTTTGCCCATGGCGGCAAATATATTATCCAGCTCATCTATGATTCTATCGAGGATTTGAACGCCAAGCTTGAAAACTTTATTAATCTGGCTGAGATTCGCCGAGCCGATGAGGGTCATTTCGATGGTTCGGCTGAAGCCTGGAGACATTGGGATGGAGAAGGAGATGTCTCCAGAACCTGTGCAAAATGCCACAGTGCTGAGGGACTCCCCTATTTTCTGGAGAAAGGAGCAATCGATAAAGACTTAGCCATAGCCAATGGCCTGCTCTGTACAACTTGTCATACCTCGCCTCCTACTGTCAGGCGAGTGGCAACAGTCACCTTTCCCTCAGGAGCTGTGAAAAGTTTGGGCGATAGCTCTAACCTCTGCATGAACTGCCACCAAGGTCGCGCCTCCAAATACAGCATTGACCAGGCCATCTCTAAACCTGGACCTTATACGTTTATCAACATCCATTATTACCCCACAGCCGCGGTTTTCTTTGGCAATGAGGTTCATGGTGGATATGAGTTTGATAATAAACTCTATGTTGGCCGCAAAATCTTTGCCAATCACAACGGCATGTTTGACACCTGTGTTGAGTGTCATATGGGCACCAATAGCTTTAACCGCACTGGGGACGAAAGAGATGACCTCTTCCATAATGTCGATACTCCCAAGCCAGCTGACTGTGTCTTTTGCCATGGCCAAGATATCTCTCAGCCTCATCCAGGAGCAGATCCGGCCAAGTTCGAGTTCAGCGCAATCCGGCCAGCTTCCATCCCCGACTATGATGGCGATGGGAATATGAAAGAATCACTTAAGGACGAAATCCTCGGACTTGAAGAAAGTCTTCTCGCTCAGATGCAGATTTATTCATTTACTATTTTGGGTAAGCCCATCGTTTATGACGAACACAGCTATCCCTATTTCTTTAATGATCTCAACGCCAACGGAAAGGTCGATCCTGGAGAAAACAGCTCTGCCAATGGCTTTAGATCCTTCAATGCAGCTTTGCTCAAGGCTGCCTATAATTATCATCTGAGCAAGAAGGAGCCCTGCGGATTCATCCACAATTCGCGTTATATTGCCCAGTTGCTGGTGGATTCTATCGAAAACCTCGGAGGCAATATCAACGCCTACAGTTGGCGCTGACATTCTACTTACCCAAGAGTTCTTAGGGAAAGGAAGTGATTTGCAATTCTAGGGGAAATTCCGTGGCGGAAGCATCTCTTTTTATGTGATTCAATCGGGTGCAGGAGGCTGCCCTGGGGAACCAGTCCCATAAAGATCACATATTCAGAGATGCCATCTTCCGTGGCTTAAGTTTTGACATTTCATCTTTCGAATGGTATAGGTTTACCAATAGAATGGAGAGAAAAGAAAACTTCATCCTGAAGATAAAAATATCTTAAATCAGAAAAAGGAGGAGGGTTTTGAAATCCAGAATTTTCATTATGAGTTTTCTTATCAGCTTATTTCTTGCCCCATTTGTTTTCGGCCAGGAATGCCTAGAATGCCATAAAAAAGCTACTGCAAACATCGTCAGCGACTGGCAATTGAGCAAGCACAGTCAGAATGATGTCAGTTGTTCAGTCTGCCACGGCGAAGAACACAAGTCATCTGAAGATGCGATGAAAGCCAAAATTCCCACTCCTGAGACCTGTGCCAACTGCCATGAAAAACAAGTCCAGCAGTTCAAGGCCGGCAAACATGCTTTTGGCTGGGCGGCCATGAAGGCCATGCCCACAGCCCACTGGCAGCCAATGGCCTTGATGGAAGGAATGAAGGGCTGCGGGGGATGTCACAAAATCGGCCTCAAAACTGAAGAAGAAATCAAAGAACTCAAAAAGACCGGTCCAGGATTTGGTGTTGCTTCCTGTGATGCCTGTCATACACGGCATATCTTCTCCATTGTGGAAGCTAAGCAGCCTCAAGCTTGCCAAACTTGTCACATGGGCTTTGACCATCCTCAATGGGAGATGTATTCTTCCTCCAAGCATGGCGTTCGCTATCTCTTGAAACAAAACAAAACCCTACCTGAAACAGCTTCTGCTCCAACCTGCCAGACTTGCCATCTTCAAGGAGGCGACCATGCAGTTAAGACGGCCTGGGGCTTCCTGGCAGTGCGGCTCCCGATGCCTGAGAACAAGGAGTGGGCCTCAGACAGAGTCACCATTCTTCAAGCCCTCGGAGTTCTTGACCCTGCAGGAAATCCCACTCCAAGGCTTGAGGTAGTCAAGGCGGCAGATGTGGCTCGACTGACTCAGGACGACTGGCAGAAGGAAAGGGAGAAGATGGTCAAGGTCTGTCTTTCCTGCCATTCAGCAAAATTTGCCAAGTCTGAGCTTGAAAAAGGCGACGAGATGATCAGGCAAGCTGATCACCTCATGGCCGAGGCCATTCGGGTAGTGGCAGGCTTATACAAGGATGGTATGCTGGCCAAGCCGGAAAATTATGCTCATCCTTTCCCTGATCTACTGAGTTTTCATGACGCGCCAACTGTTGTCGAACAAAAACTGTTCGTGATGTTTCTCGAACACAGGATGAGGGTTTTCCAGGGGACATTCCATGCCAACCCGGATTATGCCCTCTGGTATGGCTGGAGTGAGATGCAGCGGGATCTTACAGAAATCAAAACAATAGCCGGGGAGCTTCGCAAAAACCAAGGAAAGAGCGACAGACTCTGAGAAAGCGAATCTGTTGAATTTGTTTGACTAATCCTATAATATTTATAGTTATTAAATATGTTTGAAAATTATCCCTGATGAAATCTGTTTTGAATTTTTTCCGCTCCGTAAACCTGGCCATCACTTTACTCATCATCATTATTATCGCCTCCATTCTCGGCACTCTCATCCCCCAGCAAAGAAGTTCTGAAGAGTATCTTACCCGTTATGGCCAGATGGCAAATCTTTTTATAAGGCTTCAGCTAACAAAACTCTATCATTCCTTCTGGTACATTACCTTGCTTTCCCTCTTTGCTCTAAACATCATCGTTTGTACTTTAGATCGTATCTGGCCTAAGTTCAAAAAAGCTTTCAAACCTATCTTAGCGACCGATACAAAAAGTATTCTTGCTTTAAAAATTAAATCGAGCTTCAAGAAAAGCGCAGCTCTGCCTCAAGTAAAGGACCAAATTTGTCAAGAGCTTGGTTTCCGGCGTTATCGGCTCAGGAAAGAAGAAAAAGGAAGAAAAATCTTCATTTTGGCCCGAAAGAAAATCCTGGGTTTGCTTGGTGCTGAGGTCGTTCATTTTGGCATACTCATCATTCTCGCCGGAGGTATCAGCAGCGGACTTGGGGGTTTAAGAAAAGACCTGGTCTTTCACGAAGGCGAGGTTCTTTCCCTTCCTCAGGCAAATTTCCTTCTCAGGTTGGATAAGTTCGAAACAGAGTACTATCCTAACGGTAGCGTTAAAGACTGGAAGAGCACTCTCACAGTCATCGAAAATAACACACCTCGTCTAACTAAGGCCATCGAAGTCAATCATCCCCTTTCCTATCGAGGCTTTGTTTTTTACCAGAGTTCCTATGGCTGGGATTGGGAAGAATCCACGTTTGAAATTTGGGCGAAAAAAAAGAGCGACCCATCTTTTTTAAAGAAAATAGAGCTCAGAGTTGGCCAAAGGGCTGCTCTTGAAGAAGACAAGATGGAAATTTCTCTTGTCCATTTTGTCCCCGACTTTGTCCTCAATGAAAAAAATGAAGTGACTTCTCGCTCGCTTGAGCCAAATAATCCAGCAGCTTTTATCGAAGGATGGAAAGGAGAAGAGAAAATCTTTTCTGGCTGGATTTTCTCCAAATTCCCCGATTTCTCGCGCATCCACTCTGCCCGAGAAAGTGAACTTTCCTTTGAGCTAAAAAACATCGATCCCAAGCAATATTCTGTTCTCCAAGTGGCCAAGGATCCAGGAGTAAACCTTATTTGGCTGGGAAGTACGTTTTTAATGATCGGCCTTTTTCTGGCATTTTACTGGCCGATAAAAGAAATAAGAATCATTATAGAAGAAAGTGATGGTAAGGTAGAAGTTATTGCTGGAGGAATTTCATCAAAGGGGCGGGAAGCTTTTGAGTCAGAATTCGAGAATATTATGAGCTCAATGAGGAGTAAAAAATGACTGAGTCGACCTTGTTTCTCATAACCTTTATCCTCTATATCCTCTCCACTCTGTTCTACTTTTCCTTTCTTTTCTCAAGAAGAGAGAATCTGGCAAAAATAGGCTTTGCCATAGCTTTTGTTGGATTAATCATTCATACTTTAGCCCTTATCTTGAGAACAGTGGAAAGTGGCCATGCTCCTTTCACCAACATGTATGAATCTCTCTCTTTCTTTGCCTGGGGATCGATTCTCGCCTACATCATCATCGAGAGGAAATACAGAATTCAGAAAGCCGGCCCCTATTTTTTGCTGATTGTCATTGCCTTGATGTCTTTCGCTTCCTCGCCTCTGATGCCCAAAGAGGCAGCGCCACTTGTCCCAGCTCTTCAGAGCTACTGGCTCTGGCTTCATGTCTCTGTGACTCTTTTAGGTGAAGCCTTTTTTGCTGTGGCCTTTGTCACAAGTATCATGTATCTTGTGGCCAACTCAAGGGAGAAAAAAGGCAAGATGAAATTGGCGATCTCTTCGGAAAAGCTTGATTCCATTAGCTACCGATCGATCGCTATCGGCTTTCCTCTCTTTACTCTGGGAGGACTCATTTTTGGTATGATCTGGGCTTACAAAGCCTGGGGAACCTACTGGAGTTGGGATCCAAAGGAGGTCTGGAGCCTTATAACTTGGTTCTTCTTCGCCCTTTATCTTCACACCAGAATTGTCATGGGCTGGAAGGGGCGACGTTCAGCTTATATCGCCATTATCGGCTTTTTAGCTGCTATATTCACCTATTTTGGCGTTAACTATCTCTTGGCAGGACTTCATAGCTATGCCTGATTGACATAGAATTTTTGCCTTTTAATAAGTTGGGAAAAAGAGAACAACTGGCTGTTAGCCCATCATGGAAACCTGGACATGAAAAGAAAAAAGAAAAAAAGAATAATAATTCTGACCAGCGTAGCCTTCGTACTTCTTCTATTTTTAGCTTCAGCAGAGTATACCTCGCACTCAAAATTTTGCTCCACCTGTCACTATATGAAACCTTTTTATCAGAGCTGGAAAACTTCCTCTCACAGCCAGATTGAGTGCAGCATCTGTCATTACCGCCCCGGATTGAAATCAAAATTCAGGGCAAAATTTGAAGGGCTCCTTCAAGTTGGACGCTACTGGAGCAAGCTCTACCTCAAATCAAAACCTTGGGCAGAAATACCTGATGAAAGCTGCCTTCGGCAAGGCTGTCATGAAAAAAGGCTTTTGGAAGGCCAAGAAAAATTCAAGAAAATTGCCTTTGATCACAAGATTCACTTTTCTGATTTGAAAAGAGGCAAAAGGCTCCGCTGTACGAGCTGTCATTCCCAAATTGTCCAGGGAGAACATATTACTGTCACTGAAAGCACATGTTTTATCTGCCATTTCAAAGAAAGTGCCCATTATCCCCGAATCAGCGATTGCTCCCATTGCCACCTTAAGAAAGACCTTGTCGAAGAGAAGACTTCAAAGTTCAATCACTCCGCTGTTTTTAACAATAACTTCAAATGCGACAAGTGCCACAGCCAGACCGTGATTGGCGATGGTGCGGTGCCAAGAGAAAACTGTTATAAATGTCACTGGGAAGCGGAAAGGCTCAACAAATACGAAGACACGGACCTCACACATTCTACCCATATTTCCTCCCACAAGATCGAATGCAACCAATGTCATTTAGAAATTCAGCACAAGATAGTAAAAAATATCGAAACCATCGCCGACTGCCAGTCCTGCCACACAGGTACTCACCAGGCTCAAAAAATTCTCTATACAGGTCAGGGCGGGAAAGGTGTTCCCCACCCTACGCCTAATGTCATGCTGGAGAAGGGATTGAGCTGCAAGGGATGCCATATTTTTCACGAGGAGCGGGGTGGAAAGCTCGTAAAAAGTGAAACTTATACCTCCCGAGCAATGGCCTGCGAATCCTGCCATGGAAAAGGCTTCTCCAGAGTTCTCGGAGAATGGCAAATTGCCACTGAGAAAAAATTGAGCCAGATTCGAGTTGTCTATGAAAAAGCTCTTCAAGAAATAAAACAGAGCAAAAAGCCTGAAAGGCAAAGAGCTCAGGCCCTACTTGAAGATGCATCCTTCAATATAAATATCGTCGAAAGAGGAAAGAGTGTCCACAACATGGCTTACTCGCAAGAGCTTCTTTCTACCTCATTCGGAAAAATCGAGGAGGCTCTTCTCCTTGTCGGCTCTTCTTATAAACCCGAAAGACTGGCGCTTTCCATCAAGGAAGTCCCCGGCCAGTGCTCCAATTGCCACGCAGGCATTGAAGAAATCACAACCCAGGTCTTCGGACTTGAGTTTCCACATAAAAATCATCTCATTGATCAGAAAATACAATGCACAAGCTGCCACTCCAACGTTCAAAAACATGGAGAATTCATCACAAGCCGGCAGGAATGTGCTGCCTGCCATCACCAAGATACAAGAAAAGATTGCAGCCGATGCCATGAACTCCAAAAGGTTTTCTTCGAAGGTGGAAATTCCAATGGCTTGGTCATCCCTCAAGATATCATGTCTGAAGCTGAGGTGAGCTGTACGGATTGCCATCTCAATAGCCAGAATCAAATTTTCCGCCTTGATGGCAATCATTGCCTTTCCTGTCATGATGAGAAATACAAGAATACTTTCTACGAATGGCAGAATTCAATCAAAAATCTGATAATTTTCTTAAAGAACTCTTTTAAGGAAAAGAGAAAGCTTGCTCTGTCTGATGAAGATAAAGCTCAAATTCTCGAGATGGAAAAAGTCGTCCAAAAAATTGAGCTCGATCGAAGTTTTGGCGTTCACAACTATTCATTCATTCAGGGAACATTGACAAAATTTCAAGAACAAATTAAATCTATAAAAAAAGATCCTTGAGATGAAGAGAAGAAATCTCCTCAATTTTTTTCTTGGGGGGACTCTGATTGGAACAATCCTTTCTTTTCTCTATCCTGTTATTCGATACCTCATGCCTTCCAAGCAGGTAGAAGCAGCTACAAGAAGAGCTGTAGCTTCGAAGGTCGGCGAGCTGGCGCCGAATACTTCCAAGATCTTCAAGTTTGGGGCTTCACCTGCCTTATTGATAAACACAGCCCAGGGAGAACTGCTGGCTTTCTCCGCCATTTGCACGCACCTCGCTTGCACTGTTCTCTATGAAAGTGAGACAGAAACGATTCTCTGCCCGTGCCACAACGGAAGATTCGACCTAAGCGGGAATGTTATTTCTGGGCCACCTCCCTCGCCTCTTGAGTCATACACAGTAGAAATTTCAGGAGAGGATATCGTTGTTATAAAGAAGGTTTAGGATGGGAAAAGTCTTGCAAAAAATTTTTTCTTATTTCGACCTGCGCCTGAAGATTCAAGCTCTCAAGGAAATCGCCAGCAAAAAGAAAGTTCCAGAACACAAGTATTCTTTTTGGTACTTTTTTGGTGGAATTTGCCTTTTTCTCTTTGTGATTCAAGTCCTGACAGGAATCATGCTCCTCCTCTATTACATGCCCTCTGCAGACGCCGCTCATGAAAGCATTCAATACATAATGAGCCATGTCAAATTTGGCTGGTTGATACGCTCTGTCCACAGCTGGAGTGCAAATATCCTCATCGGAGTCATTTTTATCCATATGTTTAGCACTTTTTTTCTAAAGGCCTATAGGACTCCTCGTGAATTAACCTGGGTGAGTGGTTTTTTTCTGCTCATCCTCTTCCTTGCTTTCGGTTTCAGCGGATATCTTTTGCCCTGGAACGAACTCTCCTTTTTTGCGACAAAAGTGGGGACCGATATTGCTGGCACGCTTCCTCTCATTGGCAGGGCTCTCAAGACATTTATCCTCGGAGGCCCTGAGATTTCTGGCGCAACTCTCTCGCGATTTTTCTGGCTCCATGTTGCTGTCCTCCCTTTATTCGCCACTCTGATCGCGGGCGCTCACATCCTTTTAGTCCAGATATTGGGGATGAGCAGGCCAATCGGACTTAAAGAATCCGAAGTCAGAGAAATTTCCTTTTTCCCCAATTTTTTACTCAAGGACTCTCTAGGATGGATTCTCATTTTGGTCCTTATCGGGATTCTCTGTGTCTTTTTCCCCTGGGAAGTGGGAAAAAAGGCTGATCCCTTCGCTCCAACTCCTTTGGGAATAAGGCCTGAATGGTATTTCACCTTTATGTTTACGACTTTAAAGATCGTTCCTTCCCGTGTCTTTTTTGTTGAAGGAGAAATATTGGCCATTTTGCTTTTTGCCGCAGCCGCGATTATCTGGATGTTGGTTCCCTTCTTGGATCTAAGAGCAACCAAGGAGAGAAAAAGTCCCTTTTTTTCTTTTATTGGCCTGGTCGTTTTGTCATATATAGTGGTCATGACTGTACTGACTTATCTTTTTCCTGGATTATGATGAAAAGATATTTGTTGAGCTGCCTAATAGTCCTCGGTCTTTTCCTCTTTCCTCATTCCCTTTTTGGCCAAAAAAATAGCTGCATTGAATGTCATCAACAGCTCGAGGGTGAGCTTCAAGCTCCAGTTGAAGCCTTTAAATTAGATATTCATCAGCAATTTGGAATAAGCTGCAAGGACTGTCATGGTGGAAACCCGGCTGAAGATGATATTGATCTGGCCAAAGATAAATCTTTCAGAGGAGTTCCTTCAAGAGTCCAAATCCCTGATTTTTGCGCTTCCTGCCATTCCAATTCCCAGTACATGAGAGCTTATAATCCGAGTTTAAGAATAGACCAGCTCGCTCTCTACTGGACAAGCCAGCATGGCCATCTCCTCAAGCGAGGGGACACAAAGGCGGCTATCTGCACTGATTGCCACGGAGTTCACGGCATTCAGGCTTCAAAACAGCCCAAATCGTTGACTTTTCCCTGGAACATTCCTCAAATGTGCGGCTCCTGCCATTCAAACGCAGATTACATGAAGGGCTACAAAATTCCGACAAAGCAGCTTGAAGAATATAAACAAAGTGTCCATGCGCGGGCACTTTTTGAAAAAAAAGATCTCTCAGCACCCACCTGCAACGACTGCCATGGAAATCATGGCGCCATTCCCCCTGAGGTGACCTCCATCGCTTATGTCTGCCGCCAGTGCCATTTAAGCACAGCAGAGCTTTTCTCCCGCAGCCCTCACAGTCAAGCCTTTGACGAGATGGGAATATCTGAATGTGAGGCCTGCCATAGCAATCACAAGATTCTTCCGCCCACAGATAATATGCTCGGCACAGGAGAAGAATCTGTCTGTATCCAGTGTCATGAAGCAGACTCCAAACCATACCAGATAGCCTCCCAGATGAAGCAAGCGCTCGATGAATTTGTCTCAAAATTCGAGGATGCCCAGAGTTTGCTGGAGAGGGCGGAAGGGCGAGGAGTGGAGGTGAGTGAGTCAAAATTCAGGCTGCAGGAAGCCAATACAGCATTGATCCTCATTCGGAACCTTACCCATAGTCTTTCCATGGAAGAAATTGAAGAGAAAATCTCTGAGGGAGAAAAAATCGTCTCTGAAGTCAAAACGAGCGGAGAGGCGGCTTTGAGTGAGGCGATATTCCGAAGGAAAGGACTGGTCATCGCCACCATTTTCCTTATTCTCCTGGCCATAGCTCTTTTTCTAAAAATAAGGCAAATGAGCAAAAAGCCCTCTCATTGAGTAGTCCTCTGACTCTTCGATTTAGTTAATTTTCTTAATAGCTTATCTCATTTATAGTTTTTATAAGAATAATATATTGACAGGCAACCTCATCTCCATTAAAATTTGATGCTTCTGAATATTAAGAGGAGGATTCATGAAAAGAGCTGTTTTCATCGTTATAGTTCTAATTTTTTCCATAGTTTTTCTCAGTCTCTCTGGACAGAATTTTACCTATGTTGGAGCCTCCAAATGCCAGATTTGCCATAAAACTGAAAAACAGGGAATGCAATTCTCCATTTGGCAAAAGACCAAACATTCCAGTTCTTATGCGAATCTGAGCTCGGAAAAAGCTCTGGCTTTAGTTAAAGAAATTGGATTGGAAATTCCGCCAGCCGAGAGTGAAAAATGTCTTAAATGCCACAGCCCCCTCTTTGATAAGGCCGCAGAAATCAAGCAGGAAGGAGTGACTTGTGAAGTCTGCCACGGGCCAGGGAGTGAATATAAAAAATTGAATATTATGAAAAATCGAGAAGAAGCAGTAAAGAATGGTCTCCTTGTCTATGAATCACAAGAAGCCATAAAAGCTCATTGCTTAACTTGTCACGAAAAAGCCCATGGAAAGACTTTCGATTTTGCCTCTTCATGGGAGAAAATCAAGCATCCTTTGCCAGAAAAACAATAACATTTATCTGCTAAGTCACAATCCAGCAAGTTCTAAAAAATACTAATTCTAAGTAAGTATCAAAGACTGACATTGCAGCAACAAAAATCTTTTTATGGAGCTCAGCTATTCTCCATCTTTTAGGGCTTCATTTTCTGCGATTTCCTGCTACTTTAAAATCAGTCCGGCCTTTGGCTTGGCTTTTCCAAAGCCTCGAAAAAGGCTGGCCAGAAAGGATCCTGGGCTGGGATAGCCAGGGGGACAAGCCTTCCATCAAGCCGCTTCATGACTCTTTTTTTGGTATTCTCTATCACTTTTCCGATGATCGAGGCATCTATTTTTTCCCTCTTCAGTCTCTTGATGATCTTTGCTGAATGAGTTGGCTTGGCCGTGATGAGGAGCGATCCCTCGGCTATTGCTGAAACAGGGTCGATATTGAAAGCTTCGCAAACAATTCTCACCTCTTCAGGATAAACAAACAAGGCCTCATCTATCTCCATTCCAATTCCGCTGGCATTGGCTATCTCAAAAAGACCTCCTATGACGCCTCCCTCCGTCGCATCATGCATGGAATTTACACCTCCTGCCTCCATTGCCGTTAAGGCGTCCTTGACGACAGTCATTTGTTTGCAGAGTGCCTTTGCCCTTTTCACAAGAGAGGAAGGATATTTTCCAATCAGCTCCTTCTCCCTCAGGACAGAGAGA
Source organism: uncultured Eubacteriales bacterium (assembly GCA_964584535.1). Classification (GTDB taxonomy): domain Bacteria; phylum Acidobacteriota; class Aminicenantia; order Aminicenantales; family CAZPAX01; genus CAZPAX01. The sequence goes on along the minus strand of CAZPAX010000005.1, from coordinate 14,653 downwards.
ATACCAGCAGTTTCTATGGCAGGCCCTTTGGTCAAGATAACATCATCGCCTGTTCTGGCACCTGCGGGCGTAACATAATCTCTTTTTCCAGCAATAGCAAAAACTGTTATGCCGCCTATTGTTGGTGCCGCAAACCCTGGATAGTACCCTGTATGGCCACCGACAATAGCTATCTCCAATTCAACCGCAGTTTTATGGATGGAATCAACAATGGCTCGAAAATCTTGTTCGCTTGTCTCAGGAGGCATCAAAAGAGTATAAGTCATGTAGCGGGGCTTTACTCCCATAACAGCGACATCACTTGCTCCAATATGGACCGTGTACCAGCCAAACATTTCTAGAGGTTGTTTAGGAATGGAAAAGATTGGGTCTTCGGCAATGATAAGGACTTTATCTGAGCCAATGTCAATAACTCCGGCATCTATGCCTGTCAGAGGAGGGACAACGACAGATTTATCTTTTCTGCCAAGCCGGCGAAGGAGGAATGAATTAAAGATATCGAAATTTATTTTGCCTATCATATCTATATATTTACTATAATATTTAGATTAACCTACTGCTCATTTTTAGTCAATTCCAAAAAATTCTGTCGGCTCTATCCTTATAACCAATTCAAAATCAAGGAATTAGAGGGAATGCGAGCAGCTTCCTTCTTCGCTCCCTTTGAAAAGAACCTCTCCAGAGAAGACATCATCGGCTACTTTTCTCAATCTTTCACCATCCACTTCATCAAAAATTCCATCCATAAAGAACCTGATTCAGGAAATAAAAGATATCTCTATGCTTGTTTCGTGGAGAAAAGAGGGGAAAAAAAGAACTTCTCTGAATCAACTGGTTACAATCATTTCCTACCATTTTATTGAAATTTCTTATAAAAATCTTTATCTTAATCCTACAGTTTTTTTCTACAAGTTTTTCAAGAATACTTTTTAGAGAAAGGAGATTATTGAAGATGAGGGAAACTTTTCTCATGGGGAGAATTATTGTCGGGGCTTTTTATATCTATAACGGGATCAGCCACTTCTTGAGATTTACTGCTCTGACTGAATATGCTAAATCCAAGGGAGTCCCATTCCCAGAAGGTGGCATCGCTGTCACAGGAGTGCTTCTTCTAATGGCAGGAATAACCTTTCTTCTAGGCATTTTTCCAGAAATAGGAGTGGCTTCTGTGGTAATCTTCTTCATCCCAGTCACTTTCCTGATGCACAATTTCTGGGCAGTCTCTCAAGAACAGAAAGTAATGGAAATGGTCAACTTTGCCAAGAATATGGCTCTTATGGGATCAGCCTTAATGTTTCTCATGATCAAAAAGCCATGGCCTTACAGTTTGAAAGGGAAGAAAAGTATTCCCATTTTCACTCATAGAGCTTGAATTTGAAATTAATTTTTGTTTGAGGAGATAAGTGTAAGATCGTCTATCTTACAAGGGACGCATGACAAAAAACCAAACACGAAGCTCGTTGGCCAGCAATTCCTCAGTCCTCAAAACAATTCGCTTCAATTTGAACTCAAAATTCTCTTGAGCAATTGTTTTTTCTTTCCAGGCTACGTTCAATGCGGATAACTCATTTTTGATAATCTCAAGCTCTTTTGCATGAAACTCGTAAGAACGACCTAATCTTCTCCCCTGATAAAGCGACTGAAGGGCTGCAGCACCTGAGCCGAGAGGAGGTAAGCCGATGGCTGCAATCTCGATCACAAGCTGAAGCACTCGAAAACGCGCATTGGCTTCAAAAGTTCCCACCAAAAGGGTTACAAGATGCATTGCTGCCACCATAAAAGCCAGGGCTAGGGCACTTCTGATGATGTTCTCATAACGCCAATCGCGCCTTATAAATTTTTCTCTTTTTCTCCAGAACCAATTCTGCTGATCGAGAATGCGATGCTCGAAGAACTGATCTGAAAAGCTTTTATCTGGCGATGCTGTTTTGCCTTGTCCTTCTTCCTCAAGCTCATCCCGCCAGGTCTTTGAATCCCGAAGTGGTATGAACATATCTGGAGAGTTCAGGCTGTTGTCAATTCTGCTCAAGCGATCCTCTACAATCGGTTCCAGGGCAGCCGGAGCTGCTCTCTTTAAGTATGGTCCCACTCTGCCAAGGAGAAGAAACTCCTCTCGTCTCAGAACTTCTGCTCTCAGACGAGCTTTCGCCCACTCCTCTGCTCCAGGTGCAAAATGGCAAATGATGATGATAAGTGCGAATAAAAGGGCTGCAAGTTCAGCAGAAATCAAGAGAATGGCAATAGTCCCTGCTTGAGGAAAGGCCAGGATCTGAATGGTCAGAAGAAAAACAGCCAGGGGGATGAGAAGCGAAGTCAATGAAGCAAATCTTATGACCCCTTTTTGTATCTTTAAAGCAGTATTGTCCCACTTTTCGAAAACTTTTTTGATACGCTGAATGAGAGTCTCTATGGTCAGCTCTTGGGAAGGCTGAGCAGCATTTAATCTCATAATATCCCCTTTTTCACTTTAAGATGTTGCCATCTTAGGACTAATCTGTAAAAGTTGTCAAGAGGGCCTCGGAAAAAATTCATTTTTCTCATTTGAGGCGGTAAATCTGTAAATCGATTTTTGCCAGAAATGAAGGCAAAGCTCGAATCGAGCTTCGATTTCGTTCTTTTATCTCCTCTGGCAGCTTAGCCCAAGGAACAAGGCAAGGATTGGTTTTTTTCTCGATATTCTTCGCTCCGGGTGAATAGGTCCAGCCCTCAAGCAATCGCTCAGACATCCAGCGTTCATGCTCCATTTCTGCCATCCTCTCGATTTCTGGAGGAGTAAATTCAAATGACCCTGCATCCCAATCAACGAGAGGAGCAATGCCGCAATGGATAGCCTTTATTTTAAGGCCAATGTGATCAGCCTGGCGACGATTTGACTCTTTGAGGTTATCGGGTAACCTGTCCCAGGAGACCATATAAGGATTTGTCTCAGGCGTTTCGCCTTCCTTTTCTTGCTCCTGAACATATTCTTCATGGATAGCACGAGCAAGGATTTCATGAGCACCAGCAAGGATTAAGTCTGGCCTGCACGTCCTATCCAAAAGTCCAAAGCCATGGAGCCTGCTAAAGCTCTGAGCTTCATCTTCACCCTGGAGGAGAGTGGCAAGTCCTGCATCACGAGTCATTCGAACCACGATAGGAACTTGATATTCTCTGATTTTCTGATAGAGAACTAAAGCTACAGAAAGACCAAAAGAGTCATCATCAAAGCAGACATAAATGCCAGTCAGAGAACAACATTTATGCTCATCAAAAAGAAAATCTGCCCGCAGAAATTCTGGCGATTTTACGTCCATCTGCTTGGCAAAAATCTCGCAAATTTTTTCCAGCTGAGGATATCGTAAGTGCAATAACTCCTTTTTTAATCCAGCTGCCCGATCGATAATGGTAATGCGGAGTTTCTTGCCCGCTGAAGCGGCCAGATCCTTCCACTCTTTTGCAGCATGGACCAAAAGACTCTCGCCCATCCGGCCTAAGCCGACGATAAGTAAATGCGGTTGCGAGCTTTGAATGTCAGAAATATCTCCAAAAGCGGGGTATTCTTGCAGCCAGGACCGGGCTCCGCTATCAAAAATGTTGAAGAACTCCAGTCTAAAGGCACCGACCTTGCCTCCGACAATTTCTCTCTCTCTCAACAGATGGCAAAGCTGCGGAGAAACAATATGGACTATACATGTCAGTACTTTGTCTTTCCGATCTCTCACCAGCTCGCGAGCACAAACAGCCACCTCAGCGTTAACGCCGTCATCGCCACAGACAGAAATGAGACACTTCGCTTTTTGAACACCAGCCTTGCGCAGGAGTTCCCGGTCCGTAGCACTTCCGACCAAAACTATGGCACCATACTCCCGGCATTGCTCAAGCATGTCGTTTCCCTCATCCTGCTCAATCACTACGACCTTGTTACCATGCTGCCGAAACCTCTGGGCGAGAAGCAAACCCTTTTTCCCCAATCCGCAGATCACAATATGATCTTTGTTGAACCTGATTCGAAGCATTTGGAGCTGGGCCCTGAAAATAACTGCCAATGCTTTCAAGGCTGTGTAGGCAGCAACAGCAGGGGCCAGAAAGCGGGCTATCTCTAATTCCCAATTCAGTGGAACCGCGACAGCACCAGATTCTAGCGTAAATAACTGCAAGGTAAGATAGAAAAGGTCCCAGAAAGAACGAGGCTTACCAATTGCTGCAAAATGCTTTCTGAATCCGATATAACCTAAGATTAAGGCAAAAAGGGCAATCGCGGCAACGATTGGCCAATGATGATCCCGCCACCAAGGTCTCAGACGTTTCAGCCAGAAAATTCTTATTTTCTGACGAAACTTGATTTGTGCCAAATTTTTATCTGAATTTCGCATTAGCTAACCAACCTTTTCATCTCTTTGCCTCTTTCTCCACTAATCATTACTCTTCATGTGAATAGATAATAAAAACGCGATATTTATGCATCTTTATCTCTAAAATAGTAGAATGAAATGTCTAATGAGATCATTGCCCTTTCTGCCAATCCCCTGAAAGAGAAGTGACTCTGAGGCCATTTCCTTTTTCGATGAAAATATCATAAGGGAGAGCGGTCGAAATAATAATCAATGGGCGTTTTTTAGCTCTGGCATAGTCAACAATTTCAGCTGTTCCTCCTTTGCCGCGAGACTTCTTTCTATCCCAGAGAGCAATCAGCACATCGCTGTGATCAACCACATAGTGGCCGACATCCTCATAAGCCTGGCAGCGTGCTTCTTCAAGATCACTCTCAGGGTAGGTCTCTTTAAGCATCTGTTTTCTCAAAGCAATGATATGCGACGCCCTGCTCAAGAGTTCCTCAAATTCGCTAATTGATTCTTGAGCTTTAAAATCCTGGAGATAATCTTCTTTGGCCAAGGGCAAAACAACTTCAATTTTTGAGCTCGCAAGCTTTAGAACTTCCCTTGTGACCAGGCGATCAGCTCCCTCAGCCAAAGGAGTTAGAATGGTAAGAGCTATCAATTTTTGAGGGGAAGAATTAAGGAGTTTTTTTGAATCTTCATCAAAGAGATCGAAGATTTTTCTTTCCAGGGCTTCTCTTATTTTCTCTGAAAGCTTCTCTTTATTGGGCAAAGTGCGGTGCCCTGTGACGCCGAGACGAATATGAATTATCTCTCCCAATTCCTTGCCCAAACCATATAACACAGGGAAAAAGCCTGTGTCAAATTAAGAACTTATTTTCCTGAACGATTTGCTCCCAGGCCTCCGACCCCTTCATCCAGACGCTTAAAAGAACCCCGCCCGCTTCAACGCTTCCTGGGAGATCCTGTTGGACTGGCTATCGCCTCTGGCTACGCATACAGAAACCTTATTTTCAGTGGCGCTGACGATCTCAGCGATGTCTTTGTGGCTGAATCCTGGACAAAGCAGGATGGACTCTATCTTTTTCTCCTTGAATAAACGCACACTGACTTCCAAAGCTTCAGCTTGGTTTTTTACGATGACCACATCCAGCTGATATTTGCCGGTGTCGATGAAGCACCGATGTTTATCTTTGTCCGCGTCTGGAGCATGGGCTAGAAAGAGTGTTTTAAAAGACATGACTTTGTCCTCCTGCGTTGATATTGTCTGAAATGAAATATTTTTGCAATATGATATTTAACCTCAACCGCGATCCTCTCGCACTTCTTAATAATCAACATCATGAGCAATTCAGAGAGGGGGAGTTTCGGCTCCTCTAACAACTAACATTTTTAGCCAACGGATCCTCGAACTAGAGAAAATAGAAAAGAGTAATATGACTATCGTTGTCGGTCGTATTCGCTCTATCTTTTCTTGACACTGATCCGCGGCCGCTAATATCGTTCTTTCGTGACGGAGGGTCTTGTCTCCGGGCTTGACGGAAGGAAAAGGCTATTAAAGAGGCTACAATTGGTTGTTTAGTAATAATAATTATTATAGTAATAATTACGCTTATAATTTTACTAAGTTAGAATAAAAAACTAGTGTACAGTAATGTTCGTAATTTGCTGTAAAGGAGGGACCATCGTAAACCCTCTTTTGACAAAGAGAAAATTGACGCGCTTCAACGCCGTGCGATTAAACCTTGAAAAATAGCTGGGCCTGATACTATCAGGGCTCATGACCAGTGATTTTCTTATATGCTCCTCGAGCCGCTGCCCTGACATCCGGGCTTGGGTCTGAGCACAACCCACTGATTATTCCCAGGCAGCTTCTGTCCCGGATATGGCCCAGATAAATAAGCGCACGTCGTTTCACCGCCTTTGAGGGATTTCTGGCCATCATAGCCAGATATTGAGCAAGGTTTTCACAGCGGATGTAGTACAAACCCATCATAGCCGCCAGTTTATTATGATCAGAAGGATTTGAGAGGTTTTGGACTAATGCATTAACATATTTGTCTCTATCTTCAATTTTAATTTTCTGGAATGAAGAGATAATCAGCGCATAACTTTCACTCATTAGTCCCTTCATGATCTCATAGTCCACTTCCAGGGGAGGCTCTCCTTGCTCTTTATCAGAGGGAAGCTCAGCCATTCTCTCTTCCCTATCCATTCCGATGGCTTTCTCCTTATCCAGTGGAGTTGGCCTCATCGCTTCGGATTTTGGCTTTAAGTATTTTAATAGTTTAGTGATCATGGCATCAAAATAATCATGATGGTAATTGACACCATGATATCTCGGAAGAGTACTGAGTTCTCCTTGAAGCTCAGCAGAATGAGAAAAACTAAAACCACTCATGATAATAGGAACGATGTTCCGTCCTGTCTTAATGGCATGATTTATTTCTACATTAAACCAATCTATACTCTCATCGCTACCCCTTAAGCAGTCTTTTGATAGAATCACAATAAAATTTGTTGTTTTGTCAATCGTCTGCAACAGACTCTCATCAAAATGGCCTGCTGGTAATTCGTCGACATCAAGGAAGACACGCAGGCCTTGTGAACCGAGTGCCATTTTGATAAGCCTAGCGATTTCAGAGCTCGTATCCCGGCGATAGCATATGAAAACATCATAATTTAACTCATCGGAGGCAGAGCTTTTAAATTTCCAAGTCGCCCTTAGTTTCAGTCTTGTATTGCCTGAAACAAATGGAGGCTCACTCTCTCTTAAATAACTCTTATGTTTTATAAATTCGTCCAATTTTTTTGACTCAAAAAATTTGCTGATACCGCCAAAAATAATGGGGATATACTTCGCATTTCTTTCAACAAAATCAATCTGCTCTATTAGAGAATATGGATCACTACTTCGAATCTCGCTGAGCCCATTAAAGATACCAACTAAATAAGAAGAGGAAGCCTTCATAAAATCATATGTTTGGCAAGTCGTTAAGAAAAAAGCGCAGGATCTCTCCTTTTCCACTACCATCTTTTTGATGATGTGAGGTATAGCCTCCTCCAATTTTATCAATCTAACTGCCTCAGGAAAATCCAAACAGACCATGTGAACAAGGTATATCTTACCTGCCGGCAGTTTGCCTTTTGTGAGATATTCATTTACTGATCCAAAAGAGGTCAGTATTTTCGCTGATTTAAGATCTTTCGATATCATTCCATCTATATCTTTATCTACTTGTGTTGCTATGGGGTGAAGACAGGTAGTCTCGGTGTATTCAGGGATCACTAAGACTTGAGTCTTATGCTCAAGAATATCCCCCTGGATAAGTCTAATTTCCATTGTGTTTTACATCAGGAAAACTATTTTTTAATATTTCCTGTGCTGCCATCTACATATATCTGAGTGAAAAATAATTGTCAAATATGTGACTTGGCTCCTGATGCCTTTCTTATCATGTTTGATATGTCACGGATGTATCTGACCCACACGATAAAGTCTAGGAAGAGGAAAAAATGAGGAATGTCTGAAAGAGGAAAAAGTGATTCTGTCTTATGGCCTACTTGGGCTTTTTGGCCGCCTTTTCCTTTTTCTTTTTTTCTTTCTTCTTGTATTCAGAGCCAATAAGCTCAAGCATGGCCATTTGTGCCCCGTCTCCTTGGCGAATGCCTATTTTCACAACTCTTGTATAGCCTCCTGGCCTCTCGGCAAAACGCTGGCCAAGCTCATCAAAAAGCTTCTTGATCGCAGACTCTTTGGAGATAAACCTGGAGGCGAGGCGCCTGCTCTGAAGGGTATTTTTTTTGGCTAGAGTGATCATCTTCTCAGCCAGAGGCCTGGCTGCCTTGGCTTTAGCCAAAGTTGTTCTCACTCTCTCTTTTTCCAGGAATGAACTGACAAGATTACGCAGAAGGGCTCGCCGGTGAGCTGTCGGCCGACGCAGTTTTTTGCCCTTGACTAAATGCCTCATTCCTCATCTCCCTTGGCTGCCTTATCTCCCTTCAACTCCCCTTGAATTCTTTCCAGCAGCTTGGGATGAAGCTCGAGGTTCAGGCCCAGACTCAGATTGGTCAGGGTCTCTTTGATTTCCGCCAAAGATTTCCGGCCAAAATTCTTTGTTTTCAAAAGTTCCTCTTCTGTCTTTTGAACTAACTCATAGATTCTCTGAATACCTGCAGACCTGAGGCAGTTGTTGGAGCGGACAGAAAGCTCAAGATGCTCAATCGGCTTGGAGAGAATATCGATCTGAGACATGTAGGGAATCTCTTTCTTGATGGGTGGATGTTCTTTCTCAAAAGGCTCATCGACAACATCGAGAAATATGACCAGATGTTCCCTAAGGATTTTTGCAGCTTGAGCTAAAGCTTCTGTCGGACGGATGGCACCGGTCGTCCAGACCTCCAGCTTGAGATTCTCATAATCAATTCTTTTGCCTACTCTGGCGGGTTCTGTCCTGTAGTTCACTTTTCTTACTGGAGAATGGGAAGAATCAAGAGGGATAAAATCCAGACTGAGAGTGCCATCAAAATTCTGATCGGCTGAAATATAGCCTCGGTTGTTCTTGACGATCAGCTCGATGTCTAGTTTTCCATCTTTATCGAGGGAGGCAATATGAATATCCTTGTCAAGAATTTCAATCTCCGGGCCACAGACGATATCCGAAGACTTGGCCTCAGCAGGTCCTTCCTTTTTGAGAGTCATTGTTTTCGGTTCGTTTGCCCTGAGCTTGAGAGGGATGCTCTTCAAATTCAGGATGACGTCGGTCACATCCTCGACAACACCTGGTATGGTCGAGAATTCATGGAGAACACCCTGAATTCGGACGGCAGTGATGGCTGCTCCTGTTATGGAAGAGAGAAGAATCCTCCTCAAGGCATTTCCTACTGTCACGCCGTAGCCTCGTTCGAAAGGCTGGGCAGAAAACTGGCCATATTTGTCCGTGAGGCTCTCAAAATCACACTCAAGATACTTTGGCCTCTGAAAACCTATTTCAGTCATTGCTCCTCCTTTTGAGGATAAATGGATTCTTCAAATTCATTTATTTGGAATAGAGCTCAACCACTAAATGCTCTTCCACAGGAAGAGTGATCTGTTCCCGTGTTGGAAGTGAAACAACTTTTCCTTTCATGTTTTCCCAATCGACTTCTAACCAGCCAGGAACAGATTTATTTCTATTGGCATTGACAAGAGCTTTTATATCCTCATAATTTGCTGTCTTTTCTTTAAAGCTTATCAGATCTCCTTCATTGACAAGGTAGGAAGGAATAGAGACTTTTCTCTCATTAACATTAAAATGACCATGAGTGATTAGCTGCCGAGCATGAGTTCGGGAGTTGGAGAAGCCCATTATGAGAACAACGTTATCTAGCCTCCGTTCGAGCATAATTAAAAGGTTTTCGCCTGTAATCCCCTTCTGCCTTTCAGCCCTTTGAAAAAAGAGCCTGAATTGTCTTTCTGTCATTCCATAATATCTTTTTAGCTTCTGTTTCTCCCTGAGTTGCATGGCATATCCCAAAATTCTTCTCCGTGCTCTGCCATGCTGTCCTGGAGCATAGGATCGTCGCTCGACAGGGCATTTCTCAGTCAGGCACTTGTTTCCTTTCAGGAAAAGCTTTGTTTTTTCTACCCGGCAGTGCCGACAAATAGGCTCATTGTGTCTGGACATCTTTATCTCCTAGAATCTCATCTTTATACCCTTCTTCTCCTCCGGACTCGGCACCCATTATGAGGAATGGGGGTGATATCTCGTATGGATTTTATCTCCAATCCAGCTCCTTGAAGGGCTCGAATGGCTGACTCTCTCCCCGCCCCAGGTCCTTTTATCCTGACATCAACATATCTCACTCCAAAATCTCTCGCTTTCGTCGCCACCTCTTTAGCAGCTAGCTGGGCGGCAAAAGGCGTTCCCTTTCGGGCCCCTTTGAATCCTGAAGTTCCAGAACTCGACCAGCAAATGGTATTTCCCTGGTGATCAGCAATGGTGATGATTGTATTATTAAAAGTCGATTGAATGTGGGCGACAGCGAATCCAACTTCCTTTTTTATCTTTTTCTTCTTGACTTTTCCTTTTCCTCTAGGCATGGACTACTCCCCTTCTAACCCTCTTTAGCTTTCAACTTTTTTATTGAATGTCCTCGAGGTCCTTTTCTCGTCCTGGCATTGGTTCTCGTTCTCTGCCCCCTGACCGGCAGCTTCCTCTTGTGACGCAAACCTCGATAACAACCAATGTCGATCAGCCTCTTGATGTTCATGGCTATCTCTTTGCGCAGATCTCCTTCTATTTTTTCACGTTTTTCCATAATCAGACGGATTTTGTTGACTTCATCCTCGGTCAGGTTCTTGACTTTCTTATCCTTGTCAATCTTGGCTTCCTGAAGGATCCTGTTTGCTCTAGACCGGCCAATCCCATAAATGTAGGTCAATCCAATCTCAATTCGTTTTTCTGGAGGAAGCGTGATACCTGCTATTCTTGCCATTTTTAACCTCGTTTAACCCTGTTTTTGTTTATGTCTGGGATTGGAGCAGATGATTCTGAGGACACCTCTCCTTCTCACGATTTTGCAGTTGCGACAAATTTTTTTTACTGAAGCTCGAACTTTCATTAGCCTTTTCCCTCACTTGAATCGATAAGTGATTCTTCCTTTCGTCAGATCATATGGTGATAACTCAACAAGGACCTTATCTCCAGGGAGAATGCGGATAAAGTGCTTCCTCATCTTGCCTGAAATATGGGCCAGAATTCTGTGCTTATTGGCCAGTTCCACCCGAAACATGGCATTAGGAAGAGTCTCAATCACCGTGCCCTCAGCTTCGTAAACATCCTGCTTAGGCATACTGATTCTCCTTTAAAAGAAGCAAATTTTTCTCTTCCTCATCGAGGAGACTCAAAATCTCAATCCCATTTGGAGTAAGAGCGACTGTGTGCTCATAATGAGCGGCCAGACTTCTATCCTTGGTCACAGCTGTCCAGCCATCGCTGAGTATCTCGACTTGCCAATCTCCCATGGAAATCATGGGCTCTATGGCCAAAGTCAGGCCAGCTTTTATTTTAGGTCCAAGACCTGGAAATCCAAAGTTTGGCACTTGGGGTTCTTCATGAAGGGAGTGGCCAATTCCATGCCCGACAAAAGTCCGGATCACAGAAAAGCCTTCTGACTCTACGTACTTCTGAATGGCATGGGAAATATCAGAGATCCTGCTCCCTTCCTTTAGCTTGTCCAGGCCCCTGTAAAATGCTTTCTCCGAAGCAGCGATAAGTCTTTTGGCTTCAGGGCTTATTTCTCCGACAGGATAAGTCACAGCAGCATCACCATAATAACCTTTATAAAGGACGCCAAAATCGAGGCTGATGATATCCCCTTCTTTTAAAACACGAGAAGAAGGAATGCCGTGGACGACTTCCTCGTTGATGGAGGTGCAAAGAGAGGAAGGATAGCCACGATAGCCTTTGAAGGCTGGAATAGCGCCCATCTCTTTGGCTTTTCGCTGGGCATAATCATCCAGGACTTTGGTCTGAACACCGGGTCTGATCTTTGGCCTAAGCTCAGCCAGAATCCTGGCCACGATCTGGCAGCTCCTTCTAATGGCTTGGACTTCTTCTTCGCTTTTGTAAATGATATTCTTCATACTTGTTTCTCTTTGAATTTAGCCAATTTTGTATCCAGGATTAATGAAATCTCTCCAAAGACGGTATTCATTTGGGCTCTTCCATCGAGCCTATGGTAGACATTTTTTCTAAGATAGTAATCTCGAAGGGGTGCTGTTTTTTCTTGATAAACCCTTAGCCTCTCTTTGATTACCTCAGGTCGATCATCCTCTCTCTGGATGAGTGAGCCCTGGCAGATATCGCACACTCCATCCTTTTTGGGCCTGAGCACTTCAAGGTTATAAATAGCCCCGCATTGAGAGCAGATGCGCCGGGAATGGAGTCGGTTAACGAGTGTCTGGGCATCCATAACGATTTCAATGACAATTTCTGGCCGCGCTCCATCCATCCTTTCCAGACTCTTGGCCTGAGAGATGGTCCGAGGAAATCCATCCAGGACATAGCCCTGACGGCAATCTGCATAAGAAATTCTTCCCTTGACAATTTCTTCGACAATACTATCACTGACCAATTCCCCTCGATTCATCTCGGAGGCTGCCTTTTTACCCAAGGGAGTCCCCTCCTGGACGGCCTGGCGGAGGAGATCACCAGTGGAAATCTTGGGGAAGTTATATCTTTTTTCAATAAGATCCCCTTGCGTGCCTTTTCCGGAACCTGGGGGGCCAAGCAGAATCACTCTCATCCTCTTCTCCCTCTGATTCGGCTGCGGCGCATGAAGCCGTCATAGTGACGCATGACAAGCTGAGCCTCGATCTGTTGCAATGTATCCATGGCCACCCCGACGACGATGAGAATGGATGTCCCGCCAAAATAGAATTCAACATTCAATCCTTGGGTGAACCACTTGGGGAGGTTTGCCTCTAGAAAATTCCCAACAAAAGGAAGGGTATTGACTTTGAATCCGGTCATTAAGAATTCAGGCAAAATGGCTATTGCGGCCAGGTAAATAGCGCCGACTAGTGTGATCCGGGAAAGGACGTTATCGATAAAGTCAGAAGTATTTTTTCCCGGCCTTATCCCAGGAATGAATCCGCCGTATTTTCTCAAATTGTCTGCCACATCTGAGGGGTTAAAAATGATGGAAACATAGAAATAGGTGAAGAAAATGATAGAAGCGATATAGAGGAGATTATAGAGGGGCATTCCCAGGCCAAACTGCTGGGCAACCGTCTGGAAGATGGGAATCTTTATAAGCTGGGCCACAGTGGCAGGTATGGTGATGATAGATGCAGCAAAAATGATAGGGATAACCCCGCCCGTGTTCACCCGAAGAGGTAGGTGGGTACTCTGCCCGCCATAGACTTTCCTTCCCACAACTCTTTTAGCATAAGAGACAGGAATGCGGCGCTGTCCTCTCTCGACATAAACAATAAAGGCGACTACGGCTAACATCAAGACCACCAGAAAAATTAGCCTGAGGGGATCCATTTCTCCTGTTCTTAGGCCTGTTAATACACTCTGGACTCCGCGGGGAAAATTCACCACAATCCCGGCAAAAATGATCAGCGATATGCCATTCCCGATTCCCCGCTCAGAAATTTGCTCCCCCAGCCACATGATAAAAACTGTTCCTGTGGTCAGGGTTAAAACCGTCAGGAAGATAAATCCCAAACCTGGATTAGGAACGACTCTTGCTCCTGCTGGAGTTCTGAGACTCTGCAAGAAAATGCTGATCCCCGCCGATTGAATGATACAGATGAGAATTGTTCCATATCGGGTATACTGGGTGATCTTTTTTCTGCCCAGTTCTCCTTCCTTTGATAGCTTCTCCAGATAAGGCCAAACAACTGTCAGCAATTGGAGGATGATGGAGGAACTGATGTAAGGCATGATGCCCAGAGCGAAAATGGTCATCCGGGACATGTATCTTCCAGAAAAAAGATCAACAAAACCGAGAATCGTTCCCTTCTGGGCTTGCCAGAATTCAGCCAGGGCAGCGCTGCTAATGCCTGGATTGGGAATTTGGCCACCGATGCGATAAACGGCCAAAAGAAGTAAAGTAAAGATCACCCTTTTCCGCAGTTCAGGAATGCTAAAAATATTTCTTATACTCTCAAGCATTATTACCTTCCAATGAGGGTAGCTTTGCCTCCCTTTTCCTCAATCTTTTTTTGGGCAGATTGAGAAAATTTATGGGCATGAATGATTTTTTGGGAAGAAATATCCCCTCTCCCCAAAATCTTCACGACCTCTCGTTCCTTCTTGATAAAGCCTGCTTCAAGGAGATCCTGAAGAGTAATCTCTTTTTTATTTATTTTCTCTAAATGGTCAAGATTGATCTCTGTATATTCTTTCTTGAAAATGTTGGTAAAGCCGCGCTTGGGCAGCCGGCGATGGAGTGGCATCTGCCCCCCTTCATAGCCTCTCTTCCGGGAGTAACCGGCAATGGACTTTTGCCCTTTAGCGCCGCGGCCAGAGGTTTTGCCATGACCAGAACCAGGACCTCGCCCCACTCTCTTCCTCTTCTTTCTAGAACCGGGCCCAGGATGAAGATTACTCAGCTTCATTTTATTCCAAAGCCTCCACTTTCAGCAGGTGAGATATTTTCTTGATCATGCCCCAGACTTCAGGGCAATCTTTGCGGACGACCTCTGAATTGAGTTTTCTCAAGCCCAAGCCTCTGGCCACCTCTTGCTGTCTTTTGGGACGGCCAATCAGACTTCGCACAAGTTTTATCCGCAATTTCTTATCCTTGACTGTCATAGGGCTTCCTTTGCTTTTCCTCTATTT
>CAZPAX010000004.1:0-29705 GCA_964584535.1 uncultured Eubacteriales bacterium | reverse complement strand
CACCATCCCTGTAACCAGCGAGAAGTTCAAAAGCTTCCTGGGTTTTTTCAAAATGAAATTTATGGGTGATCATGAAATTCAAATCGAGCTTTGAGCTTCCGACGAGATCCAGCGCAGCTTGAAAACAATTGCTCTGGCGACGGACATTCTGGATGGAGATTTCTTTTCGCCGCAATTTATTTATATCAAAAGAGATACGAGCTGCAACCGGTATCCCGATGATTAGCAGTTTTCCACCCGGCCGGAGGACCTCGATGGCCTGATCAATTGCCGCCTGATCTCCACAGCACTCAAAGACTGCATCCAATAAAAGTGGCTCCCTAGCTCTAATTTCCTCCACAATATCTGATTTATCTGGATTCCCAGCCCAAATCGCTCCGCTGCGTCTGGCTGCTTCAAGCCTTTCATTAATTTTATCGGTCATATAAATTGATTTGATCCCAGCTTGACGAGCTACGAGAGCAACACTTAAGCCAATTGGTCCAGAACCAAAGATGCCGATTTTCTTAGCTTCAGGATTATTCAATAATTTTAGAGCATAAATGCCAATTGATATTGGCTCAGCCATGATTGCTTGCTCGAGAGGAACGCTTTGTTTCCAAAAATGGCAATTCATCTCAGGAACGACAATGTATTCTGAAAGGCAACCTTCTCCCTGGCCAGGATAGCCCAAAAAAACGAGATTAAGGCAAGTATTCGGCCTTCCCTTACGACATTGGTCGCATTCAGAGCAGGCAAGCGCAGGGTCAATAACAATAACATCCCCAGGCTTGACCCTGGTCACTTTCTTTCCGATTTCCTCCACTGAAGCCAGGCATTCATGTCCCACAACCCAGGGATATCTAATAGCTTCATTACCGACATGATTATATAAATAATAGTGCATGTCCGAGCCACAAATGCCCACAAGACTGACTTTAAGCAAAACATCAGTATCTTTTTTGATTCGAGGAGCGGGAACCTCCCTGAATTCAATCTTTCGAATTCCGGTTAATAGCGCTGATTTCATTAAGAAGATTTAATCTTAACTGAAAGGATTTTCACTTCCATAAAACATTCCCTTGGGCTGATTAAAAGAGATATCATCGATTCCCAGCATGCTCAACGAAGCAAATAAATGTTTGCCCGCATGCTTGAAGGCAACAGCAGTGTGATGGGGAAATCTTTTTCCAATCAGAGCATGGCGGTAGAAGCGGCCCATTTCCTTCACGGCAAAAACACCGATGCTGCCAAACGATCTTGGATTGATATCAAGAACTTCACCTTCAGCGATATAAGCTCGAATGGCTGTATCTGAGGCTCCTTGCAAACGGAAAATTGTAATATCTCCGGGCCTGATCGTTCCTTCAAGTGTCCCTCGTGTAATATCCGGCTTTTTGTCAGGCTCCATTAAGCGATGCATGATGAGCTGATATTTCATCTCCGGCTTGATCAGGCAGGAAGAAGCTGTATTCCCGCAGTGGAAGCCCATAAAAAGATCGCTCAATTTATAGTTTCGAGCTTTATCTTTTGCTTCCTTATACATATCAGGGGGGACGGTATTGTTGATATCGAGAATTGTGGCCGGAAGTTCTGTTGCACAGGAGGCCATGTATTCACTCAAAGCGCCGTAGATATCAACCTCACAGGAAACAGGAATCCCGCGAGAAGAAAGCCTCGAATTGACGTAGCAAGGGACAAAGCCAAAAAATCTTTCAAAGGCTGGCCAGCATTTGTTAGCAAAAATTGCATACTTTGAAGCGCCGAGATTTTTTTCCATAAATTTAGTTAAAGCAATTTCAAACTGGGCAAGCTTTTCCAGCAAAGCCGGATATCTGTTGCCCTTTCCCAATTCTTTAGCCATATCAGAAGCCACAGCTTTAATCCCAGAATCACCTTTGGCCTCAAGATAAATGTCATATAAATCGAGCTCACTATTTTCCATAATTTCTACGCCGAGATCATAAAGAGGCTTGATAGGCGCATTGCAGGCAAGAAAGTCCTGGGGTCGTGGCCCAAAGGAAATTATTTTAAGATTCTTTAAGCCGAGGACAATTCTGGCCAAAGGTATGAAATCCTCAATTATTTTGGCAATTTCCGATGCCAGACCAACAGGGTATTCAGGAAGATAAGGCCTGAGATGCCTTAAGCCCAAATTATAAGAAGTATTCAAAAGCCCACAAAAAGCATCTCCCCTTCCCTGAATTAAACTATCGGCTCTCTCTTCTGCCGCTGCTGCAAACATCACGGGACCAGCAAATTCTTGAGCAAGCATGGTCGTTGGACCTTCAGGGCCGAAATTTCCAAGAAAAATAACAAGTGCATTAATATTTTTTTCTTTTGTCTCTTCAAGCACTTTGAGTGCATCTTTTTCATTTTCGACAATGGTTTCGATCTCAATAATTTCCAAATCTTTTGCCCGACATTCTTTGGCCACTCGAACCCTTCTTTCTCGTGACAATTCGATCGGAAAGCAATCCCGGCTCACAGCAACAAGGCCGATTTTAATCGCGGGGATATTTTTCATTTTACCTCCTTTTTCTCCTTTTTCTTTTTTGCCCGTAATAGGCATCCGGACCATGTTTTCTCTGAAAATGCTTTTGCAAAATATGCTCGGGAAGGCTCTCACTTTGAGGATTCAAGAGGAGAGTTCCCAGCGCCATTTTGGCAATTTTTTCTAAGATGAAATTATTCTTAACTGCCTCCTCAGGTGTTTTTCCCCAGGCAAAGGGGCCGTGGCCGGCAACCAACACTGCCGGAATTGCTAAAGGATTAAGTTCCCTGAAGCGCTCAACTATAACCTTGCCTGTATTCCTTTCATAACCTCCTTTGACCTCCTCTTCTCGCAGAAAACGAGTCACAGGAACAGCACCTCTAAAATAATCAGCCTGGGTTGTCCCAAAACAGGGAATCTCCTGGCAAGCCTGGGCAAAAATTGAGGCATATTCACTGTGAGTATGAGCAACACTGCCAATTTCCCGGAAAGCTCTGTATATTTCAAGATGAGAGGGAGTATCAGAAGAAGGATTGAGCTCGCCTTCGACAATTCTTCCTTCAAGATCAACTACAACCATATCTTCGGGTTTAAGCTCTTCGTATTCCACTCCACTTGGCTTGATAACAACCAGACCTTTTTCCCGATCAATACCGCTGACATTTCCAAAAGTAAGAGTAACGAGATTATACTTCACCAGGTCTAAATTGGCCTTCCAGACTTTTTGCTTTAATTTTTCAAGCATTGCTTTTTCTACTTTGAATATTTCTCGCGAATGGCAAGTAAATCTTTCATGACATTATAAAGTGTACCAGACCATGCTTTGACGCCAAAAGCATCATGCAACTGGCAATAGAGGCGATAGAGTTCTTTATAGATAAGATTATTTTCAGGGTCAGGTTTAAAAGTATTTTCTTTTACTCCACACATGGCAGCCTGAGCAGCAGGGAAACTATCGTAGCCTCCAGAGCGCTTGCCCGCTACGACCGAGCCTGCAATAGCCGCGCCAAGAGCGCAAGTCTGAGCGGAGCGAGCAACTTTTATTTCTCTACCAGTTACATCAGCATAAATCTGCATCACAAAAGGATTTTTTTCCGCAATGCCGCCGCAACCAATGACTTCTTGAATTTTAACTCCATATTCTTCAAGCCTGTTGATGATGACAAGAGCACCGAAGGCAGTGGCTTCAACCAGTGCCCGATAAATCTCTTCAGGTTTGGTATGCAGAGTCTGGCCAATTAAAAGACCGGTCAGGCGCTGGTCGACGAGAATAGTTCGGTTGCCATTATTCCAATCAAGGGCTAAAAGTCCGGATTGGGCAGGTTTTAACTTGGCTGCTTTCTCTGTGAGGGCTTCATGGAAGCTTCCTGCAACCCCGCCAGGCTGGATATAATTGACAAACCAGTTGAAGATATCGCCAACTGCTGACTGGCCAGCTTCCAGGCCAAAATACCCGGGCAGAACAGAACCATCAACAATGCCGCAGAGGCCGGGTATATCGGCTAGAGGCTGATCATTTGGCCAGACCGTAATGTCACAGGTACTTGTGCCAATGATTTTAACCAGCACTCCAGGCTTAACGCCAGACCCAACAGCTCCTAAATGGGCATCAAAAGCTCCTACAGCTACAGGAATGCCAGCAGGCAATCCAAGCTTCTTAGCCCAATCCCTGGTTAAATTTCCGGCAGGAACATCTGAAGCGTAGGATTTTTCATAAAGCCTGTTGCGGAGTCCGCCGAGTCTTGAGTCAAGCTTGGCCAAAAAATCTCTGGAAGGCAGGCCTCCCCACTTGTCGTTGAACATAGCTTTATGGCCAGCAGCGCAGCGGCTCCGTTTCACTGCTTCAGGCTTCGTTGTGCCAGTCAACACAGCCGGAATATAATCACAACATTCAACCCAGCTCCAAGCGGCCTCAAAAACTGCGGGATCAGTGCGCAGACAATGAAAAATTTTACTGAAAAACCATTCTGAAGAATAAGTGCCACCACATTTAGCCAGATATTCAGGATGCTCTTTGGCAGCAAGCTCGGTTATCATGGCTGCTTCAGCATGGGAAGTATGATCTTTCCATAGCCAGGCAAAGGCATTGGGATTATCCTTGAATTCATCAAACATGCAGAGAGGAGTTCCATTCCGAGCAACAGGAAGAGGAGTCGACCCAGTTGTATCAATGCCAATGCCGATTATCTCATCTGACTCAAAATCTCTCCTAGCTTTCCTGGCTCCGGCCAGAATAGCTCTGACCGAGACCTCAATCCCTTTTAGATAATCTGCCGGATTCTGTCGGGCAAGATAGGGATTAGATGGATCGATAACGATCCCATTTTCACCACTTTCATAATCGAAGATAGCCGAGGCTAATTCCTGGCCATCAGCCACATCTACGAGCAAAGCTCTGACCGAATTCGTCCCAAAATCAAGCCCTAAGCTCAATTTCCTTTTTTTCAATTTGGCCTTTCTCCTTCGAGCAGATGAAGATTTCGGATATTTTTTTCTATTCTTACTAGACCTATTTCAATAGAATGCTTAATATCTCCGCTTTCCTTTTGCCCACTCAGTCCATCCCAGACATCAAATCTTATTTCTTTCTTTTTTGTCCGAAAATAAATAAGCCAGTAAGGATAATAGAGAACTTTTTTTTCCTGGGAGGGGCTGATTTCGACTTTTCGATAGCGCAGGCTTCCTGTCATTCTCATTATATCGTAGAGAAACAATTTTTTTCCCTTCTTGATGGCCACATCTTCCTCTAAAATAATAGGTAGAACCTGATTTTCTTCAACCTCTTTTCTCTCGATAAAAATAACATCCTTATTATTGCTGTCAATGTCGCCTAAATCAATGAATTTTTCAAATTCCTTTTCGAGACCCAGCTCAATTTCAAACTTTGTCTTCCTCTTGATATTTATCGGAATACCTTGGGCAAGATCAACAAGAAACAGGCCTTCTGCTTTCTTTTTCTTGCCTAGAAGAGAAGTCATCGCAAGACTGTAACGAAAAAAAAGAAAAGGAAGATAAACGAGCTCAAGCGAGAAGGGCAGCTTAAAGGTTTTAGATCCAAATTTTCTGAGCATATCGTCAGAATTTGGATATCGGGGGGAAAGACTCAGAATTTTCATACTTTTTTTACTCGCCTTAAGCGAATAATTCCGCCGATGGCAAAAAACAGACCGACCAAAATTATGCTAAAATCGCTGGCTATGGCACAGACCCTGATAAAATTCTCCATTGATCTCAGGGAACCTAAGCTTAGGAGTAAAACTGTTAAGCCCAGGATTAAAAGAATGGCCCCGATAGAGGTCATCTGGACAGCAAGGATATGCTTTGGATCAGCTCCTTTTCTTTCTTCCATATCTTATTTCCTCCTTTTAAAAATTCTTAGCCAAAAAAGAAAAGTAAAAGCACCTGAGCGAGCAAGATAGCAGTGGCCCAATATTTAAGGTTGAGATACCAGGAAGGACGGGAAATTTTTCCCTTGGGAATCGCCTCAACTTTTGCTCCACTTTTCTCAGCGCGTTGATCAAGCACTTCGCCAAGCTTTGCTCTAAAATCGCTTTCCCAGGTTATCCCTTCAACTTTCTCCTCTGCCGGCGGCTTAGTTATTCTGGTGACAATAATCGTGGTGATCAGCGTCACTACAAAGGACCACCAGCTTATCTGGAAGAATATATGAACGCCAAGGCCTTGCTGCATAAAGATAGCAAAGGCGCCGCCAACAAGGAAACCGACCAAACTGCCTGGGGTATTTGTCCTCCGCCAGAAAATACCAAGTACCAAAACTCCCATAAAGGGGCCTAAAGCCATGGCAATTAAAGTCTGTTCAAGCCACATGATGAGATAGACTTTCAAGACCACAGGCACCAACAAGAGAGAGGCAACAATCACTCCAAATGTAGCAATCCGACCAGCAATAAAGTAATGATGATCTGATTTTCCTTTGACCATAAATCTTTCATAGATGTCCTTGATGACCATGGTCGATGAAGAATTCAAAACACTGCTGATACTTGAAAGTCCAGCCGAAAGCAATCCAGCAATGAACAGGCCTAACATTCCTGATGGCAGTAAGTTCAGGATAAGCTTGCCATAGGCGGCATCTGCCTTTTCAACAAAGATGCCAAAGCGAGCAAAAATGAGGGGAGCAAAAATCATGGGCACAACATAAAGAAATGCGCCTATTGTTTTCGGAATAGCGGCCACGACATAGCCGAGCTTAGCATCATAAAGGGAGCGAGCACCAAGATTTCTCTGGACCATGGATTGGTGGCCAGCGCACCAGCCGATGGTGACCACAAAACATTGCCCGAAAATAATCCAGGGGCCAGGCCCATAGGGATGATGAATGTCAGGCAAGACAGTGAAATACTGAAGGCTTGCCCCCCACTGGTCGATGAGAACGCCTTTTAGACCAGTAAAACCGCCCACCAGATTTAATAAGATGAAAAGGAGGGGCATGGTGCCTAAGATCATGATGATAAACTGAACAAACTCCATCATGATCGCAGCTCCTAAGCCGCCCAACAAGGTATAAGTGCCCACCACAGCTGTCAGGACAAAAACAGTAGGCCAGAAAGGAATATGGAGGATGTTCTTAAGAAACATGCCACCCAGGTACAATTCTGCGGCAATAGTGACGATAAAAATAACTATCCAGGCCAAGGAATAAATGACTCTTATCCCAGTGCCATAGCGGGTTTCTAAAAAATGAGGAACGGTGTAAATACCGGCTCTCCAATAAAAGGCGATGAAGAAAATTCCGGTTAAAATATAGCCAAAAGGGCCCTGAAACCATTCGAAATTAGCCTGAATCAATCCCCATTCATAGGCAGCCCCGCCATGAGCCAGATAGCCATGAAGAAAACCGATGTTTGTTGCCCAGACCGCGCCCATTATCCAGAACCAGGGAGCAGAGCGAGCTGCCAGAAAATAGTCAGCTGTATTTTTTATATTGCGGCTGAAAAATATCCCGGCGACAAACATCAGCGCCAGATACATGCCAATGATAATAAAATCAGCGTACATTGTTTTCTACCCTTTCTCTCAGAAATTTTCTCTTTTGTAGCGACGATAATAAGACCTTCTCAAATAAAGACCAAAAAAAGTGGCAAAGAGGCAAAATCCTATGCCTATGCCTAACCCAAAAGCCCAATCCCAGAGAGAATATCTTGGCTTAGGGACGTCAAAGCCGCGGGGATGATGACTTATCGCCCAGATGATGGCATTTGCCTTTTGCTCTATTTCTTGATCAGTCTTATTTCCTAGCAACTGTTCGAGATGGCTTAAATCTTCATCAACCTGCTTCATCCGCTCAAAATATTCTTGAAATTGCGAATCTCTCTTGATGCCTTCAATGATGATCGGTTTAACTTCCCCTTCCCAAATATTTCTTGCCCTATTGAAATAGTTGGCCGCTTCTTCCCAGTTATTATGGATTCTTATGGCTTTCTTAACTTCGGTCAGGTTATCAGCCATCTTCTGACGAACATCGATAAATCTCTCCTGAGCCATAAGAACTGGCGCAAGAAAGAGAAGATTTAAAATTCCAGCTAAAAACAAAATCTTCTTCATAACCTTCGACCTCCTCAGTTTTCATTCATAAAGGTATTCGTCAGGTATTAGCCAGATAAAGATTAAAGTGCCTAGCATCACCAGCATATAAGCTATTGCATACGGATTTTGCCAACCTGTCCAGTTAAGCATTTTGACCTCCCTTACATCTTAAAATATCTTTTTTTTGAATTTCTTATTTTATTACTTTAATGGAATTCCAGGCTACCGCATTCTTCTATCTGGAAGGCAATAGAAAAACTCACGGTTTCTGTGATCAACTCTGGTAATAATCAATATTTTCTCTGCTGACAATGTCCAATTGCATCATGATTTTCCTTTCCACCTGCTCTTTAAGAACAATGTGTCGATAAAGAGCATAAATACCCTCATAACCCTGTCTTTCAGACTGTTGACTGATTAGAAAATCAATTAATCCTTCCTTTAAATATTTAATATTCTCTTCAATCAGGTCATAACCGATAATATGAATCTTTTCCTGAAGTGATAGCGATTTTATATACTCAGCAGTCATGTGGGTTGTGGCATTGGAGACAAAAATTCCCCGCAAGCCTCTGTTTTCAGCAATGATCTTTCTGAAAATCTTATGGCGAATATTTGCCCTTTTGTTTCCCTCCAGTTCATAGACCTTGGCTTCAATTTCTGGATAGCTTTGGCAATAGGAGAGGAATCCATTGACCCGAGCATCGATATGGTAATCCTCAGGTAGAACTCTGATGACGGCAACAGTTCCTTTCTCTTTTATCAGGATATGCATCAATTTGGCAGATAAGACGCCACTCTGGAACGAGTCTTGTCCTATATAGGAAATGTAGTTTGCTTTGGGGATGAATGAATCAAAAAAGACATAGGGCAAATTTTCAGGAACTTCCTTAATGAATGTATCAAAAATTCTGGACAAAACTGGAGCAATGAGAAGTCCCTCAAGGGGAGATTCAAGGACCTGTTTGCTTACTTCATTAAATGATGGCTCTCGATATTTATCATAGAAAAAATATCTGACTTTAACTTTTTGAGCAGCCAGCTCATTTTGAGCTTTAGTTATACCCCTTATGGGCAAAGTCCAGTACATGCTGTCCTGGTTAGGCTTGGGCATTAAAATGCCAAAGGTGAAAGTTCTGGAAAGCTTAAGATTTTTGGCGAAAATGTTCGGTTTATAATCAAGTTCCTCGATGATTCGTCGCACCCTCTGTTCTGCTTCTTTTGAGACACGTCCTCGCTTATGAATTACCCTGTCCACAGTGCCGATAGAGACATTTGCCCTTTTGGCAATTTCTTTAATTGTGGTCATAGCGGCGAACTAAATTTAAATTGTTAACGTTAACAATAAAAAAAAATAAATTAGTTGTCAAGAAAATAAGAAAACAGGAGTTCCCCCAAAATTTACTTTTTCAGTTGTGATTTTCTCTACCTCTGTGATTGGAAAGAAGAGAAAAAAAGAGGGAGAAGTCCTGATAAAAAAAGCAAGAATAATTTCCTTGACACAAAAAATAAAGTTATTTTATATTATGCGTGTGTACGTTAACAAAGAATAAGTTTTCTTTTCATTTTTGGTTTTAGGATATGTTCTTTGGTCATCAGAAAGAAGGGGTTGGTATCGCGGTCTCTACGCGGTCGTCTCCGCTTCAGCAATTCCCCTTCTTGTGTAGGAAAAAAAACTTCTCCAGACCAGCTTAAGATTCTCATAAATCTGCTTGAATATTTTTGGGGAGGTGAGAATGGCGAGGGAAAATTAAATTTTCGTCAGATTAAGGGATTAGTTTGGGGTTACGCAAATGAATTTTGAGGGAAAAAATTAGAAAAGGAGGAAAAATGAAATTAAAACGTTTACTCTTTTTGATCATTTTCATTACTTTCCTTATTTCCACCCTCGGCGCACAAATAGACAGACAAACCGGAGTCATCAGAGGGGTTATAACTGATAATGAAGGTCACCCTTTGCCTGGAGTGACCTTAACTGCCACAGGTCCTTCTCTTATAGGTACTGTTTCTGACGTTTCCAAAGCAGATGGCTCATTCAGGTTGCCTGTTCTTCCTCCTGGTACCTACGAGGTAAAAGCAGAGTTAAGCGGATTTAAAACCGTGAGAAGGGGAGCAATTATAGTACGTGTAGGGATGACAGTCACAATCAATATCCAGATGGAGGTGACCACTATTGAAGAGGAAATCACTGTCACTGCCCCTTCTCCCACTATAGATGTCAGATCCACCAAAATATCAAATCCTGTGACCACGGAGTTACTTGAACATCTTCCTATGAACCGGAGTCTTACTTCGATTTTCTCTGCACTTCCAGGTGCTGCGGGAACGATTGCCACATATTCCGGAAGTATCCATGGTGCATCAGCATGGGGTGTAACTTATGAAATCGACGGAGTCAATGCTAATTGTCCGACCACAGGCGGTTTTTATGGCACCGCTCAATTTGACTCCATAGAGGAAATTGAAATCCTAAGCGGTGGATTGCCATCTCAGGTTGGGGCAACTGGTGGAGCTTTTGTCAACATCGTTACTAGATCAGGAGGAAATAGTTTCCACGGGCAAATTCAGGGTTTTTATACTCATAAAAAACTAAATGAAATCCTCTTTAGAGATGAGCAGCTTTCGGCAATGGCTATTGGAAAACCGCGCTTCACCATTTACGATCTTGATTCTTCTGCAACTCTTGGAGGGCCCATCATCAAGGATAAAATATGGTTCTTTAGCACAGTTTCCTTCGCGCCACGGAAATGGCTCAGCCTGTTTATCCCAACAACTATTTTCGGAAAAAAATACGACCAATACGAATACGCTCAAGCCACTTGGCAACCCCAGCTTAAGCTCACAGCCCAGCTTTCAAAATCTCTCAGATTCTTCTTAATTGCTAATGGTTGGATTTTTAACAATGAAAATTATGAAGATTGGGCAAGAAAATCTTATGATGCAAATTTTCGTCAGAAAAATAATTGGAGGATCACATCAACAGCCAACCTCAACTGGCTCATAAGCAACAACACTTTTCTCGATTTAAGAATTGGCACAGTATATTACGACTACCCAATCACCAGCAAACCTGACTATGATGCTAATACATGTTACAGGGATATTTACACTGGCTATTACTGGAATGGTATCCAATCCTGGCAGAGTTTCATGATAAGACACACAAGGATTGCCTCTGCAAGGTTGACGCATTTTCTCGATGATTTTCTGGGCGGAAATCATGAGTTTGGTGCAGGTCTTGAGTATCAATGGGGATTCGACCGCTATGGCTATGCTAGAACAAATCCCATGAACTGGCACTATTATAATGGAAATCCCTACTACTACAGGGGATATTACAATCTGACTAGTCCACATCCAGTTTTCGGTGACGGTAGGCTTGAGTTTACCAATTGCGGAACAGCGAAAGGAGATAGCTGGAAAGATTTGATTGAATACAGAATCGCGGGCTACTTGCAGGATTCCTGGACAATAAAAAACAGGTTTACTATAAATGCTGGAATCAGGTTAGACCATCTTAAAGGCTGGGGAGGCGAAGCCACCTCCACCGGAATTGGAGGATTGCCCTTTGAAATCGGTAAAAGCCTTCAACCATCTCTCGGTTTTAATCCCTTTGGACCTTTTAAAGTTGAGCCGATCAAGGGAGTGGTCAATTTTGTCGAGATCTCACCACGAATTGGTCTGTCCTACGATTTATTTGGAGATGGAAAAACAGCCTTAAAGCTCTCCTTTTCACGTTATGTTGAGGGAATGCCTGTCATGTGGTTTTCGAGTGTCTCCCCCCCTGTCATGGCTCAATATACCTTTAACTGGTGGGATTTGAATAAAAACGGAACACCTGATGCTCCTCCTACAGATAAATATGAACCAACCGCTGGACTTGGCGTTTTCGCTAAACCTACTGTTGAATATCTCAAAAGTACAGTCAATAAAGACATCCATCCTCCCCTCTATTATGAACTTACAACTGCTATCCAGCATGAACTCTTCAAGGATTTCTCCGTCAAGCTCCAATACATTTATAAAAAAGGTTGGGACTTTTATGGCTGGGCCCTTTATGATAAAGCAACAGGAAAGTTTTGGTACAAATATGAGAATGCCCCTGATTGGTGGGTTCCCTTCACCACAATTGTCCCTGCTTACGGAGCTTTTCCAGAGAAGCAAGTAACCATGTACTTTATTTCTCTAAATTCTCCCTGGAACAACCAGTTCACTTTGCAGATGAATATTCCTGAAATGAAGAGAAATTACCACGGCCTTGAACTCATTTTCGACAAACGCTATTCAAATGGATGGTCTCTGGGAGGATCAATCGTTCTTTCTCGGCATAGGTTCTTCAATACAGGTGGGAATCCCAACCAATTCACAAACGGTTACGGAAAAGACGGAACAGACAGACCTATCACCCTGAAGTCTTACGGAACATTGAATCTTCCCTTGGGATTTGTAGGCTCTTTCTTCTACATCTTCGACAGCGGTTCACCATGGGGAAGAAGCGTCACTGTTGTTCCTCCTGCAGCCTGGGCAACAGCCAATAAGGTCCAACCCTGGTCCTATGGAGTGATGCTCGAGGAAACTGGAACTCGTCGAGGTCCATATTACAATAAACTGGATTTAAGACTTGAGAAAGAATTGCGCCTGCCTTATGGAAAACTTGGCCTTTTTATTGATGTCTACAATGCCCTAGGCAATACTTATGTTACAGTTGGTCAAAATCCTGGAGGAACATGGTATCCTGATGGTCCGAACCTTAAAACAGGAAGGTTTGTTCCAGCATATGATTATGGAAGAGTTACAGGTATTGATGCAGTTAGAACCTATAAGTTCTCGTTCCGCTTCACATTCTAGACACTGAACCTGAGAAAAACTCTAAAGGGAGGAGAAATAATTCTCCTCCCTTCTTTTTTTTTAAAGCCAGGCAAGAAGAAGGATTATTCTTGAAAGAATATTGAAGAAAAGCGAGTACCGACTTTCCCCTTAATTAGGCCGATGTGAGCTTTAAGAAAAACTTGTAGACTATTTCTTTCAGATAGTCTTAACATCTTTGATATCTCGAAAAAAATATAGGTAGAAGTTAAAATTGCTTTTACAGAATGCCAAGAAAAAAGAAAGGAGAAAAAAGAATGAAACGATATTTCTTCCTTATCTTGATAATTTCTTTCATTCTTACGTCTTTATTTAAGATAAGTGCATATAGTTCGGGAAAAGAGGCGAAAGCATGTGGCGCATCTACCCCTATCGAAAAAGTAAAATCCGTGATTTCTCTCCAAGCCTACCCTTTTAACCTAACTCAGGTTAAGCTTCTCGGCGGTCCTTTCCAGGAAGCTATGGAGCGGGATAAAAGCTATATGCTTTCTCTGGATCCTGACCGGCTACTCCATAATTTCCGTCTTAATGCAGGTCTTCCTTCAACTGCTGAGCCACTTGGCGGATGGGAAAAACCTGATGTTGAGCTTCGCGGTCATACAGTTGGCCATTATCTAACAGCCTGTGCCTTGATGTATGCCAGCACAGGTGACGAAAAGCTCAAGGGCAAAGCTGATTACATCGTTTCTGAATTGGCTAAGTGCCAGAATGCCCTTGGTCCCAGCGGCTACCTGAGTGCCTATCCTGAGGAATTTATGGATCGGGTTGAAACAGGAAAGAGGGTCTGGGCTCCCTGGTATACATTGCACAAAATCTATGCTGGCCTTCTCGATATGTATATTTATTTTGGTAATAACCAGGCTCTTGAGATAGCCAAAAAAATGGCTGACTGGGCTAAAAAGCGCACTGACCTCCTCTCTGATGACAAGATGCAGTTCATGCTCAGAGTTGAACACGGCGGAATGAATGAAGTCTTGCGGAATCTCTATGCCGTGACAGGAAATAGAGATTATTTCGATCTGGCACGGCGCTTCGATCACAAGGCTGTTTTAGACCCCCTGGCTGATCATCGCGACAAACTCAAAGGACTTCACGTCAACACTCAGATTCCCAAGATTATCGGTGCTGCCCGAGCTTATGAGCTAACTGGCGATAAATATTATTACAATGTGGCCACCTATTTCTGGAAAGAAGTCACTGAAGCACGCTCCTATGTCACTGGTGGAACAAGCAATAATGAAGGCTGGGAAAGTGACCCCTATCAGCTATCTACTTTTATTGGACCAAACAGTCATGAGACATGCTGTACTTACAATATGCTGAAATTAACCCGCCATCTTTTCACCTGGAATCCTGACCCAAGCTTTGCTGACTACTATGAACGAGCGTTGATTAACGGAATCTTATCCACCCAGAATCCTGGGGATGGGATGATGATGTATTATGTTCCCATGGCTTCAGGTTTATACAAGACCTTTATGAAGCCCCTCGATTCCTTCTGGTGCTGCACCGGAACAGGGATGGAAAATCATGCGAAATATGGAGATAGCATTTATTTTCACGACAATGAGGGAATTTTTGTCAATCTCTTCATAGCTTCTGAACTATTCTGGCCGGAAAAGGGAATTCGCCTCCGCCAGGAAACACGATTTCCTGAACAGGAAGGCACAACTCTCCTCATCAAAGCTTCAAAGCCAGTGGAACTCACTTTTCGTATCCGAATTCCTTCCTGGGTCGGCCCCAATGGAGGAGTAAAGGTCAACGGCCAGAGAGTGAATGTCTTTTCCAATCCAGCGAGTTATCTGGCCATCAAGAGAACCTGGAAAGATGGAGACAGGATAGAAGTCGATTTGCCAATGTACCTGCACCTGCATCGTATGCCTGATAATCCCAACATGGCGGCAATCATGTATGGGCCAATTGTCCTGGCCGGAGAACTGGGCGCAGAAGGCCTGACTGAGGAAAAAGTCTATGGCCGTTACGGGCCAGGATTTGACTCTGTACCTGTGCCCCATTTCCTGGTTAAAAGCGAAGACCTCAATTCATGGCTTAAGCCCGCACCAGACAAACCACTCACCTTTACCACTTCAAATATAGGTATTGAAAAAGATATAACTCTGGTTCCATTTTATAAATTGTTTGGCCAGAGATATGCCATTTACTGGAATATCTATACTGAATCTGAATGGTCTGCTCTTAAAGCTATAGTCAAAACTCTTCCTGAGGGAATTGTCGACAGCATAAAAATCGGAGACACTGCCTCAGAGGAAGAGCATAATTTTCGGGGCATGTTCACCAAATCTGGCCAGGAATCAGGCCGAAATTGGATTAGCTCAGCTAATTTGTTCAGATACGACCTGAGAATTTTGCCAGGAGAAAAGCTCACCCTCCTCTGCACATTTCTTGACGAAGACAAGGATCAAATATTCGACATTATGATTGACGGCAGAAAATTGGAAAGACAGACTATTGTTCCCAAAAAACCTGGTGAGTTCTTTGAAGTTGAATACCCGATTCCGCTGGAATATTCCTTGGGCAAAAAAAGAGTGGCTGTTATGTTCAGGGCAGAAAAAGGGAAAACAACAGGCCGCCTTTTTGGCTTAGGAATAGCTATTCGATAGGAGAAGAAAATGAAGATGGAGGAAGTCGTTTCTTACTGCGGCATAATCTGCGAGGGTTGCCCCATTTACTGGGCAACAAGGGAGAAGAATAAAGAAAAAAAAGAGAAAATGAGAAAGACGATCGCCCGGCTTGGCAGTGAGCACTACGGGAAAGAATTCAAGCCTGAGGATATTACCGATTGTGATGGATGCCGGACAGAAGGAGGAAGACTTCTCCGAATATCCAGTGATTGCCCAATAAGGAAATGTGCCAGGCAGAAGGAGCTTATGAATTGTGCCCATTGCCCAGAGTATGCCTGTGCGAATCTCAGGGAGTTTTTTTCAAAGGACCCTCAAGCTAAAGCGATCTTAGAGGTGATAAAGAGCACAATCTAAGTTCAAGCTAAGATCTTGTTCATAATATTTCTTAAGTCGGGCGAGGAAAAAAGAATTTGCGGATATTAACTGCGGCCGATGGAATAGTACTCAAAACCGAGCTTTTGGACCTCCACAGGGTTAAAGACATTCCTGCCGTCGACGATAATCGGATTGGCCATTAAGCCTTTGACTTTCTTTAAATCAAGGTCTTTGAATTCATCCCATTCGGTCAGGACAAGCAGGGCATTGGCTTCTTTTGCTGCCTGATAAGGAGAGCTGGCATAAGCGAGGCGCAAAGGCTCTTCAGGAAATATCCCTTTCATATTCTCCATGGCCTGAGGATCATAAAGGCGGAGAAGAGCGCCTTCTTTGAGAAGCTCACTGATAATCCTGATGCTTGGCGCTTCTCTGATGTCATCTGTCTCAGGCTTGAAAGAAAGGCCCAAAACAGCAATCTTCTTGTCTTTCAAGATCCACAGAGCACGTTTGATTTTCTCCAGGAAAACCTTTGTTCTCTGCAGATTGATCTTATCCGCCTCTTTGAGAAGGCTCATGTCCACACCCATGTCTTCTCCGATTTTGGTTAGAGCTTTTATATCCTTTGGAAAACAGGAGCCGCCATAGCCGATGCCTGCCTTCAGGAACCTGCTCCCTATCCGCGGGTCAAGCCCCATCCCTTGCGCCACCTGCTCGACATTGGCGGTTGTTTTCTCACAGAGTTCAGAAATAAGGTTGATGTAAGAGATTTTGAGGGCTAAGAACGAGTTTGAGGCATGCTTGATCAGCTCTGCAGTATCGATATTGGTGATGACAACCCGCTCTCTGAATCTTTCGTAGATCTTGACCAGGATATCTCTGGCCCGCTCTGTCTCAACTCCGATAATGATCCGGTCCGGGTTGAGAAAATCGGAAACAGCAGAGCCTTCCCTCAAGAATTCAGGATTAGAGGCAATATCAAAAGTCATGTCAGTTTTTTTATAAAGAGAGATGGTTCTCTCGATCCAGAGGGATGTTTTGACCGGGACTGTGCTTTTTTCAACAACAAGCTTGTAGCTATTCAGGTTTTCAGCAATCAGCCGGGAAACTTCCTCAATCTGGCTCATATCCGTGCTTCCGTCCTCACTCTGGGGGGTGCCGACACAGACAAAAATGACATCAGAAGACTGAATTGTCTTATTCAGGTCAGGATTAAAGACGAGTTTTCCCCGCTTGAGATTCGCCTTTAAGAGTTCTTCTAGGCCTGGCTCATAGATGGGGACAATCCCCCTTGAGATCTTCTCGATCTTGGCCAGATCCTTGTCTGTGCCGATAACATGATGACCGAATTCTGCCAGACCCGAGGCAGTCACCAGGCCAACATAGCCTGTGCCAATGACCGCAATCTTCATGGCCTCCTCCTTCATCTTCATGCCTTAATGATATGAGGGCTTTTCTTTTTTATCACATTCCTGGTATCGATAATCAAAGAGGCATCCCTGACGATTTTCTTATAGTCGTAGACAGAATGATCGGTGGCGATAATCACAGCATCAGCCTCTTTTAATCTCTTTGGGCTTAGAGCCACTGACTTGAGCTTGAGCCCGGGATATTCTCTGTGTCCTGAGGATTGGGGAACATAGGGATCGTTGTAGGAGACCCTTGCCCCTTGTTTACTGAGGAGGCTGATGATCTTCAGGGAGGGAGATTCCCGCTGATCGTCGATATCTTTTTTATAAGCAATGCCCAGAACCAATACTCTTGCCCCGCGGAGAGATTTTCCTCTCTCATTTAAGGCTTCAACTGTTTTGGAGACAATATAATAGGGCATGAAGGTATTGATTTCCCCAGCTAATTCAATGAATTTTGTCGGCCGGTCAACCTCTTTTGCTTTCCAGGTGAGGTAAAAAGGGTCAACAGGAATGCAGTGCCCGCCATAGCCAGGGCCAGGATGAAAGGGCATGAAGCCAAAAGGCTTGGTCGAAGCAGCCTCTATCACTTCCCAGATGTCTATTCCCATCCGCTCAAAAATCATCTTCATCTCATTGACCATGGCAATGTTCACTGAGCGAAAAATATTCTCCAGGAGCTTTGTCGCTTCTGCCACCTTTGGCGAAGAAACAAGTATAGTTCTGACCACAATCTGGTCATAGAGAGTCCGCGCCAGCCGCAGGCAGCGCTTCGAGTAGCCGCCGATGACCTTGGGTATTTTCTCTGTGGTATAGGACTTATCCCCCGGATTTTCTCTTTCAGGAGAATAGGCCAGATAAAAATCCTGGCCAGCCCGCAAGCCCCCAGACTCCAAGATGGGAAGCATCTCCTCCTCTGTTGTCCCTGGATAGGTCGTGCTTTCTAAAACGACCAGCTGCCCTTTCCTTAAGTATCTGGCAATTGTTTCTGTTGTCTTTAGGACAAAACAGAGGTCAGGGTTTTTGTGTGAATCAAGCGGAGTCGGCACACAAATAATGATGGCATCCATATAGCGCAGGTTGCGGAAATCGGCTGTAGCCCTGAATTTTTTATTCTTCAGAAAAGTCTTAAGCTCATCTGCAGAGATGTGCCTGATGTAGCTTTTTCCTCTGTTGAGCATGAGCACTTTTTTTCTGTCAATGTCAAAACCAGTGACCCGGAATCCTTTATTTAAAAATGTCTTGACCAGAGGAAGTCCAACATAGCCCAGGCCGATAACTCCGATCATAGCTTTCTTGCTTTTTATTTTTTCTTCTAAACTCTGATCCTTTCCATCCATCCCTATTTACCCTCCTTGTACCAACGAATGGTTCTCTCCAGCCCCTCTCTGAACCTCACTTTTGGCTCATATTTTAACATTTCCCGCGCCTTGGATATATCGGCAAAAGAATGTCTGATGTCTCCATGCCTTGGCTTTTCATGAACAGGTGAAATATTTTTCCCCAGGATTTCATTGATCTGGCTGGCCAGAGAATTGACCGTTATTCTCTCCCCGCAGGCGATATTGAAGACATCTCCAAGGCTTTGGGTAGAGTTTAAAGCCAGAAAGTTAGCCAAAACCACATTGTCCACATAGGTGAAATCCCTTGACTGCTCGCCATCGCCAAAAATGATGGGTGCCTGGCCTTTGAGAACTCTAGTGATGAAATTGGGAATGGCTGCTGCATACTGAGAAAAGGGATCCTGATGAGGACCAAAGATGTTGAAATAGCGCAGGCAGACTGTTGGAAGGCTGTGGGTTTGGCTAAAAACCTGACAATATTTTTCTCCGACAAGCTTGCTGGCCGCATAGGGAGAAAGAGGATTTCCCTCTTTGCCCTCCTTTTTGGGAAGGTTAGGGTCATCGCCATAAACAGAAGAGGAAGAGCTAAAAACAAACTTCTTGATTTTTGCTTCTGAAGAGGCAAGGAGAAGGTTAAGTGTTCCCCTGACATTGATGTCATTGGTCAGGAGAGGGTCCTGGATGGAGCGGGGAACTGAAGGAAGAGCAGCTTGATGCAAAACATAGGTAATCCCTTTTAATGCTTTTTGGCATGTCTTGAAATCTCTGATATCTCCTTCGATAAGCTCAATTTTATCCAGGAATAAGGCGAGATTCTCTTTTCGCCCGGTAATAAAATTATCAATAACTCTAACCTCCTTCCCTCTCCGGACAAGCTCCTCGGCGATATGGGAACCGATAAACCCAGCTCCTCCTGTGACTAAGTAGATTTGCACTTTTTATAAATACCCCAGTTCCTTCAATTTCTTCAAAACTTTATTGGAGCTTTCTTCTAAGGTCTCTTTATTTGTCTCAAGAAGAATTTCAGGGTTGAGAGGCTCTTCATAGGGGTCGGAGATGCCAGTGAATTCTTTTATCTCTCCTTTGATGGCTTTTTTGTACATTCCCCTTGTATCCCGCTCCATACAGACTTCAAGAGGGCACCTGACGTAGATTTCGATGAAATTTCCTATCTCCTGGCGGGCATAAGCCCGGATTTCCCGGTAGGGAGAAATGAAAGAAGTGAGGACTGCCACACCATTCCTAGTCAAGAGTTTGGCTACAAAAGTTACCCGGCGGATATTCTCATCGCGGTCTGCCTTGGAATACCCAAGGTCACGGGTCAGGCTCTGGCGGACAATATCTCCATCAAGCCTCTCTACTCGCAGGCCTTTTTGCTTCAGAATCTCTGCTACCCGGTCAGCCACAGCTGATTTTCCTGAACAGGGCAAACCAGTAAACCAGAGCGTAAATCCTTTCTGATCTTTACGCTTTGTCACCTCTTTTTATCTCCTTTTTAATTGCTTTCGCTTTACGCCGCAGTTCGCCTGATTTACTTTCTGCACTCTCTCGAGTCAGAGCCTTGCCCTCCATATCCTTAGAAACGGGCACTCCCAGACAATGGAGAACAGTCGGTGCAATATCCAGAATATCTGCATCTTTCCTTTTCTTAATCCTGTTTTGAGGATCATAAAGGATGTAAATACCTTGCTGGGCATGGACAGAATCGTCAGGGCCTGTATCATTTTCGCTCAAAAAGAGGGCATTGTGGCCCAAAGTTCCTGCTGACCGCCAGTAGAGGTCATCAAAATAGACCATCAAATCCGGATAGTCGCCGTTTGTCTCCTGGAAGTATTCCTGAGGCTTTATGACCTTGGTCTTCCACCTTTCGCCTTTAGGGCCACGAATAGCCGCGATTCTCTCGGCCAAAGCATCTCTCTCCTTTTCATAATCTTCTGGAGAGATAATCCCCTGAGCTTCTCTTCCCTCGACATTGAGGAAAATCCGGGCATAATAACCGCCCCAGCCCCAGGCTTTTGAGCGCGACCAATCAATCTCAACTTTGTCCAAGCTCACCGAGCTTAGAGGTTTTTCCTTAGCAACCAGATCTCCTTCTTTGATCAGCCATTCATTGATGCAAAAGGCTCCCCTCATTCTCTTGGCCCCGTGGTCAGAGACTACCAAAATGATTGTATTTTTGTCGACAGCAGAAAGAAGATCCCCGATTTTCCTGTCCAGATATTTGTAATAATCGATGATGACATTTTCATAGGGATTGCCGGGGACATAGAGATGGTGGCTGTGGTCCATGAATTTCCAGAAGCCATGGTGAACCCGGTCAACACCAATTTCGACAAACATGAAAAGGTTCCAGGGTTTGTGGCTAAGGAGGTAGTTCATGACCTCAAACCTCTTCTCTGTCATCTTATAGATATTCTGGAGGAGCTGGTCTTTCTCATCAGTCCTGAATTCAACATCAAAGATATAGGGCCCGAATTTCTCTTCAATCTCCTGCCTCAGCCCCAGTGGATAGGTATATTCTTTTTTGTCATCAGGAGTGATGAAGCAGGAAATAAGATTTCCGGCTACAGGCCGGGGAGGATAAGCGGGTGGGACAGAGACCAGACAGCTCTGGCCGCCATAATCGGCGATGATATCCCAGACAGGCTTTTCTTTTATGGATTGAGAGGTGGCGATCCAGATATTCTTATAGGAATATTCCTTGCGGTGGCGAAAGCCATAAAGGCCAAGCCTGCCTGAATCCTTGCCAGTGGCCATCACCATCCAGGCAGGAATGGTGATCGGAGGATCAGAGCTTCGCAGATTCCCGTAGAGGCCGCCTTCGACAAGCTCTCTGAGCACTGGCAGCTCCTCCCGGCGGTCAAAAACAATTTCAGCCGGCGCTGAGTCCAGGCCAATGATCAATATCTTCCTGTCCATGAAAAACCTTTTTTTTCTTTCTCTTCTTACTCGACAAAAGGATTAGCGAAGCTCATGATAATTTTTGCCACTTCAGGCCGCATCAATTGTGGAGGAGGGATCTCCCCCTTGATCAGCATGTCCCTGATTTTTGTCCCACTAAACTGAATTTGTTCGGATGGAGGGTGAGGGCATGTCTTTTCATTGACAACAGAATTGCACTTTTTGCAGTAATAAAAGGACTTAAAGAAAAGGGGAACAATTCCGAGGTCTGGAAATTCATCAAAAATATCCTGGGCAGCATAGGGTGGATAGAAGTTGCCGACTCCAGCATGGTCGCGGCCGATGATGATATGCGTGCAGCCAAAATTCTTGCGGATTATGGCATGGAAGATGGCTTCCCGGGGGCCGGCATAGCGCATTTCCATCTGGAGAATGGCCATGGCCGCCCTTTCTTTCAGGTAATAGTTCCTGATCAGCTCATCATAAGCAGCCAGAATGACCTCATCCTTGAAATCTCCCTTCTTTTTGCGGCCGATAACCGGATTGACAAAGATCCCATCAGTGAAAGTCAGGGCTGTTTTCTGGACATATTCATGTCCAATGTGAGGGGTGTTTCTTGTCTGAAAGCCGACGACTGTCTTCCAGCCCTTCTCTTTAAAAAGAATCCTTGTTTCCTTGGGGCTCAGCTTGTATCTGGCAAAAGGTGTCGAAGACTCCTGGATCAAATCAATTTGGCCTTCAAGCAAGATGTCCTTCATTTTTCTGACTTTGTCCACACCAGGATGAGCGGGGTCAGTTGTCTGGAAAACCTTTTTTGCCAGTTCCTCTTTGTCGTGCTCGTATTTTTCTTCAAGATGAAGAAGGGCTTCGGGCTGGCCGCTTTCATTGCTGAGGAGAATGTCTTTTCCTAATTTGAATTTCTTTGCTTCCTCCTTACCAACATCGAGGATAATTGGCATAGGCCAGGGAAGGTCGTTGGTAAGCCTCTTCTGGTTGAGGACATAGCTATATTCGGCTTTTCCAAGGAAGCCTTCAAGAGGGCTGAAAACTCCAAAGGAAATGTTTTCCACATCAGCAACTAATTCAGAATTGAGCTTTAATGAAGGCAGGCTTCTGGCTCTCTCCAGAGCTCTCTCCTTATCTTTTCCCTGGAGAACTCTTTCTACGAGCTTTCCGCCATGGGGCAGAATCATTCTTTCCTCCCTGCTCCGCTCAATATGGGCTTTGGCCTCTCATTTCTTTCCCAGATTTTTGAAGGAATTGACTTTGCCAAGGGAGCGAGAAATTAATCTATATAACCTAATGCTTTTAGCCTCTCCTTGACTTTTTCTTCATCCTCTTTGCTGAAGACCTCTTCGATCTTTTGTTCCTGGGAAAGGCTTCCCCTCAAGACCTTTGTCACATAGCTTGAAACAGAAGAGATCTCTGAGCCTCTTATTTTCTCCTCGATTTTTTTATAGAGTGAAGTTGGAATGGAGACAGTGGTGAATTCTTTTCCCATTTTCTCTCCTTTTTTGGCTTTCCCTTTTGAAACCTTCATCGCTTCTCTTATTTTTCCTTTTTTAATTAAACAAATATATATAACAGCTACTCTTTTTTTTCAACCTTATAGAGCGGAAGGTTTGTATCTTTTTTTCCGCGATGATCTTAATTAATGGACGGGTCCTGTCACAGTGCGTCCCCGTCCGTCCTCGCTGAAGACCCTCCCACCCACCACCATTCGCTGCGGGCGGGCGGGGACTGACACCGTGCCACCCATCCATTAAAAATTATAATCGGGAGTATCGGGGTCAGACATCTCAAGTTATAAGATAAAGATGGCGCTCGGACGGTCTCTGCCTGTTCGAAGACCTAGGGGGGTGGGCTTGGTCGAGAACACATAGGGACTGGCCGGGCAACACATTGAGTAATGCTTGTAAATGTCTGACCCCGAATCCGTCCTCCAAAGAGGACAGGTACCTCCCCTTTTGCCTTGACAAAGTTGAGCCTTTAATGTTTATAATAGTTTAAAATGACGGAAGGTTCCTTCCTCCCTTTTTGATATGGAGAAAATCACTCAGCCATTTTTAAGGAAAAATGCTTTTTTTGGCGTTCTTGACAAGAACCTGAAAAAACTTGAGAGCCGCCTGGGGATAATCCTTGCTATCCGGGGAGACAGCCTCATTATTGATGGCGATCCAAAGAAAGTGGAATTTGCCAAATTCTATTTCAAGAAAATGAGAGAACTCGACGAAAAAGGTTATGATTTGAAAGAAGAAGATTTCCATATCGCTCTTGACCTTCTTGAAGAAGGCTCTTGCCAGTCGTTGGAAGACTATTTCCCGGCAGAAGCCTTGAATCTTTCCCGCAAATCTGTCACTCCCAAGAGCCTCAACCAGCAGGAGTACATTCAGGCCATCAAAAATTATGATCTTGTTTTCGGCATTGGGCCAGCCGGCACTGGAAAGACTTATCTGGCCATGGCCATGGCCCTCTCCTATCTCCAGAATAAGACTGTCAATCGCATTATCCTTACCCGGCCGGCAGTTGAAGCTGGAGAAAAGCTTGGCTTTCTGCCCGGCGATATTTATCAGAAATTCAACCCTTATCTGCGGCCTCTCTATGATGCCCTTTTTGACCTCGTCCAAACAGATCAGGCCAACCAGCTTATAGAAAAGGGGATCATCGAGATTGCTCCCCTGGCCTTCATGAGGGGAAGAACTCTGAACAGCTCTTTTATCATCCTTGATGAGGCTCAGAATACAACCAGAGAACAGATGAAAATGATTCTGACCCGCTCTGGATTTGACTCAAAAGTCGTGGTCACAGCTGACATCACCCAGATTGACCTCCCTCAGCCAAAAAAATCAGGAGTCCTCAATGCCATTCAGATTCTCTCTTCCATAAAACAAATCTGCTTCATCTATTTCAACGAAAAAGATGTTGTCCGCCATCCCCTTGTTCAAAAAATTATCAAAGCCTACGAAAAAGCTGAGTCAAGATCTCAGAAAACATAAGCGCCAATGAACCCTATTTTTCTTAAAAAAATAAAACTCTTTAAAATTCCCGCCATTCTGCAGAAAAAAAACAATATTCCTCCTCCTCAAGAAAAGGAAAAGAGTCATTTCTGGAAAAGGCTCTTCCAGAGTCCTTTTCTTTTTCTCTTTATCTTCGTCCTGGCGCTTGCCTATTTCATTTCCTATCTGCCTTCAAAATCTTTGCCTATGCTAGAAGAAGGGGAAATCGCCTCCTCTGATATCATTGCACCCAAAGATCTGACCATTGAAGACATGGAAACCACAGAAAAAAGACGAAAGGAAGCAGTCGAGGCTGTCCTGCCTTCTTATCGTTTCGACCAGAATGCTTTCCTCAATACTGAAGAGAAAATCCGTCAGTTTTTCTCCCTGGGAAGGGAATGGCTCAAGAACGAAGTTGAACCTACAAGAAAAATCGGAGAGCTCCAGAAAAATATTTATGAAAAATTTGAGCTGGAACTCGAGCCCAGAGACTTGGCCTCGCTCATTAGAGCCAATTTCTCTTCGGAGCTGGAGGAAATCCTCATCAGTCTTCTCGGCCAAATTTCAAGCCAAGGCATTATCCTCTCCAAGAATCTCTTTATTCATGGAGAGCAGGAAAAAGGCTTTACCCTGGCGAAAACAGGAGAAAGCGAAAGATCCCTAAAAGTCTCGGATATTCTGGATATAAAAGAAAGTAAAGAGAGATTGGCCTCAGAGATAATCAAACTGGACATTTCCCAGAGAAACAAATCTCTGCTCATCAGCCTTTCCGAGCTCTTCGTTGCTCCTAATAGCACTTACAATAAAGTTGAAACAGAAGCGAGAAAAGAGAGGGCAAGGCGAAGTGTGGAAACAGCCTTTTACACCATAAAAAAGGGAAAAGTCATCGTCCGCAAGGGTGATGAGGTCACTTCTGAAACTCTCAAATGGATCAGGCTCATCAATCAAACACTTCGAGCCAAGCCAAGCTGGCTGATGAACTTCCTGGGCACGTTTTTTATCTTTGGCCTTCTCTTCATCACCCTCTGGTATTACTTGAAATCCCTGCTCCGTTTCCGGCAGGCCTTTATTGATTTCCTGATGATGGGAATAACCTGCGTTCTCAGTCTCGTTTTTTACAAGCTTTCAATTTTTCTAGCTGGCACTTTCAGCCAGAGCACCAATTTCTTTCTCCTCCGCCATGGAGAAACCTACAATTACGCCTTCCCCTATCAGTTCGGCGTTCTCCTCTTTGCCTTTCTAACCTCCAATCCAGTTGCTGTAGCCTATGCTATTGTCAACAGCCTGCTTGTTGGCTATCTTCTCAACGCCAATTTTCATTTGATCATTTTCAGTCTCATTGGAGGCTTTGCAGCCATATATGGAATAAAGTATTATGAGAGGCAAAGCCGGACTTCAATTTTTCGAGCTGGCCTCTTTCTCATTGCCCCGGTCAATATTTTCGTCATCATCTCCATTCATCTCATTAAAGAAGAGCTGGGTGGAGTGGCCGTCTTTAGCAGCGAAATCCTGATGGGCCTGACCGGAGGACTGCTGAGTGCGGCCCTGGCCTTTCTTTTTCTTCCTGTTTTTGAAAACGTCTTTGGCTTTATCACTCAGACAAAGCTTCTCGACTTAACAAACTCGGATCTTCCCATTTTCAGACAACTGGCTCTGGAAGCCCCAGGCTCCTATCATCACTCTCTGATTGTCGCTTCCCTGGCTGAAAAGGCGGCCGAGGAAATAAAACTCGATTCCATGCTGGTCAAAGCCAGTGCCCTCTACCACGACATCGGCAAAATGAAAAGGCCAGAATATTTCATCGAGAACAGAAATAAAAGTATTGACCTCCACAAAGACCTGACACCGAGCATGAGCACCCTTGTCATCATCAACCATGTCAAAGAGGGTGTGGAAATGGCCAAGAAGCTAAACCTTCCTCAGCGGATCAAGGAGATCATCGAGCAGCATCATGGCAGTTCTCTTGTCCGCTATTTCTACCAGAAAGCCAAAGAAAAATATAATCCGAATATGCAGAAAATTGGTGAAGAAAGTTACAGATACCCTGGCCCTCCGCCTCAGACAAAAGAAGCGGCCCTGATCATGCTAGCTGACTCTGTCGAAGCAGCCTCACGGAGCCTGAAATCGCCTTCAAAGGAAACCCTGAAGAGAGTGATCACTGAGATTTTCGATAACTATCTCCAGGATGGCCAGCTCGATGACTGTAATTTTTCCATAAGAGAATTGAAGACAATCGCCTCTTCTTTCCTTTCCACACTTTACACCGTCTATCATCCGAGGGTGGAGTATCCAGGATTTGACTTTGAATTGAAAAAAAAGAAAAAAATAGAAAAAGAGAAAAAAGCCGATGATAGAAATCATCAACCGCCAAACAAGATACTGGATCAATCGAAGAAAATTTAAGAATTTATTACGAGATCTTGTGAAGCGCTATCGCCTGAAAAAACCGGGGATTGTGCTGGCCTTTGTCGGCACCAAGACCATAAAAAAATTGAATAAAAAATTTCTGAAAAGAAATGCGCCGACAGATGTCCTCAGTTTCTCCCTTGGCGAGACAAGCGCTGACGGGAATTTCTATCTTGGCGATATTGTCATTTCTGCGCCCCAGGCATTCAAGCAGAGCCTTCACCTTGAGCATGGCCTGGAAAGAGAGCTTGAGCTTCTCGCCATCCACGGATTCCTCCATCTTCTGGGATATGAGCACGAGGAGGGATTTGAGGAAGAAGAAGAAAAAATCAGAAATCTTTTAATCAAAGATTAAAATGGATATAGAATTTGCCAAGTGGGCTGGCCTTTGCCTGAGCTTACTCATCACTTTTCTCCTTTCTCTCTTCCATGCCTCCCTGAGCGGCTATTCAAAAATCTCCCTCAGCCGTTTCCTTGAAGATAAAAAAAAGGACTATCGCCTCAGAGTCCTCGACCAATTTGATGAAATCAAAATCGCTGTGGAATGCTTGCGAAACGTTTTTCTTATCGCCCTCCTTGTCTATCTCTTCCTGACCTTTCCTCGCCTGAAATTCTGGCCCCTTTGCTTCTTCCTCATCTCCCTCGCTATCTATATCATTTTCTTCGATTGGCTGCCTCGCCTGATAAGTGGCCTGAACAGAAAGGCAATTCTCGGCCTCTTTCTCCCTTCTTTCGGGCTTTTTCATCTTCTTTCCATTCCCTTCTTATTCTTGGTAAAGAAGTTCGTCCCCAGAAAAGAAGAAGAGGAAGAAATTCTGCGGGAAACATCAGAAGAGGAAATCGAGACTTTTATCGATGAAGCTGAGGAAGCAGGAATCATCGAGAAGGATGAAGGAGTACTTCTCAAAAGCGTCGTTGAATTTGGGGATACTCTGGTCAGGGAAATCCTGACTCCTCGAATTGACATGGTCTGCATAAAGCGGGATGCAACGATCGAAAAACTCAAGGAGTTGGTAATCAGGGAAAAAGTTTCCCGGATTCCAGTCTTTAAAGATAGAATCGATAACATCGAAGGAATAATCATTGCCCGTGATCTGCTTGAGTACGCTGATGAAGCCCACAAGAATCAATCCATAGAGCCTCTTATTCGTCCAGTCTATTTTGTCCCTGAATCAATGAGAGTCTCAAAGCTACTCAAAGAATTCCAGAGAAAAAAGCAGAAGCTGGCCATTGTTGTTGACGAGCATGGCGGAGTCTCAGGACTGGTGACCATGGAAGACCTGGTTGAAGAAATCGTCGGAGAAATTCAGGACGAGTATGATGCGGAGGAAAGCCAGATTGTCGAAAATGCTCCCTTCGATTATACAGTTTTGGGAGATGTTGAAGTCGGGAAAATTGAGGATCGCTTTGATTTAGACCTGGCTGAAGATAACTACATCACAGTCAGCGGCTTGATCACTCACAATCTGGGCAGATTGCCAAAACGGGGCGAAGTCTTCGAGATCAAGGGATTGACCTTTGAGATTCTGGATGTCGACCAGAAACGGATTAAAAAGCTGAGGATCAAGAAACGCTAAGAACTTAGATGGGCTAAAAAAGGCAAATAGAATTATTGATCTTCCTGTCATTGCGAGCGAAGCGAAGCAATCTCATTCTTTTAGCGAGGCTCAACAAAGATGAAAGTCGGTTATGTTGCCTTAATCGGACGGCCGAATGTGGGGAAATCCACTCTTCTCAATTATCTGCTCGGCCAGAAAGTGGCCATTGTCTCGGAAAAGCCCCAGACAACAAGAATCAGTATCCTGGGAATCAAGACTACAGACAAAGGCCAGATCATCTTCGTCGATAATCCAGGCATCCATAAGCCTCTCCACAAATTGAATAAAAGAATGATGGATTTCGTCTATTCCTCGCTGGAAACTTCTGACCTTATCTGCCTTCTCATTGATGCAACTTTGAAATTCGGTCATGGAGACGAGTTCGTTATCGAGACTTTAAAAAAAGTGACCACTCCCCTTTTCCTGCTGATCAATAAAGTTGATATCATCAAAAAAGAAAAAATCCTTCTTCTTATCGATAAATACAAAGATCTTCTGGATTTTAAAGAGATC
This sequence comes from uncultured Eubacteriales bacterium, assembly GCA_964584535.1. Lineage (GTDB taxonomy): Bacteria > Acidobacteriota > Aminicenantia > Aminicenantales > CAZPAX01 > CAZPAX01. The sequence goes on along the minus strand of CAZPAX010000004.1, from coordinate 699 downwards.
ATCCCCATCTCTGCCCTGCGGGGCACAAATTGCAATGTCCTGGAGGATCTTATCTACAAGTATCTGCCCGAGGCAGAAAAGATTTTCTCTGACGACGAAATCTCTGACCAATCCGAACGATTTCTCCTCTCCGAAATTATTCGGGAAAAAGTGCTCAGCCATGTTGAGCAGGAACTTCCCTTTGTGACTGCTGTCTTTATCGAAAAAATAGAAGATCGAAAAAGAACGGCTGAGGGAGTAGAAGTTCAGCCGGCAGATCTTCAATCCAAGAAAAAGTCCCTAATCTATATTCAAGCGAGCATTTTTGTCGAAAGAGATTCACACCGAAAAATTGTTATCGGCAGGCAGGGCCAATTGATAAAGACAATTGGTATCGAAGCACGACAAGAGATTGAGAAAATCCTGGACTCAAAGGTCTTTCTGGACCTCCAGGTGAAAGTCAAAGAAAAATGGCGGGATTCTGCCGATGTCCTGGACTTGATCGAAGGCCAGAAATAAGGTCCCAATTGTCAGTGTGAGCGAAGCGAAGCAATCTCAAGCCTTACCCCCAACATATGTTAGTTAAATTTTAAAAGTGGACTGTCGTAAAGTTTAAAAGTGGACTAAGTTGATGTCTTCAAGACGGATTCTTTGAGTGCCTAAGAAGTCACTTTCTCGCCAAAAACGGATCTCGGCTATTCCTTTATCCTTATGTGGGAC
>CAZPAX010000003.1:0-29896 GCA_964584535.1 uncultured Eubacteriales bacterium | reverse complement strand
TTGCAGACCGCAGTCTCTGCCTGAGGCCCTTGGCATCTGAGCTGGCAGGCTGGGCAGATGTAGATGCAGCCGCCGCAGAGCCGGCATTCCTCAGAGCGGATGTCAAAAGGAGTTGAGATTTTTTTCCTGTAGCCCCGGTTTTGAAAGCCAATAGCCCGGCCGTCCATCTGCTCAGCGCACATCCGGATACAAAGGCCGCAGAGAATACATTCTTCGTTACGGACTTTAAAGCGGACCTGGGTGACTCCGAATTTTGAAGCCAGATCCTGTACTTTTTTGGAGTTGGGGGCGATCGAAAGCATTAGCTCAATCATCATCCGCCGCGCCTCAATCACTCTCTTGGTGTCTGTCCTGACCACAAGCCCTTCTTCTGCTGGATAAGTGCAGGAGGAGACAAGTTTCGCCTTCGGCTCTTCGCCTATCTCCACCAGGCATAAACGGCACCCTCCATAGGGGCTTAATCCTTCATGATAACAGAGAGTTGGTATTTCAAGCCCATAAAATCTGGCTGTATCTAAGACAGTCCATCCTTCCTCGGCATTGACTTCTAAACCATTTAATCTTAGTGTAAGCATCTTTCCTCACAGGATTTTTATGGCATCAAACTTACAGGTTTCCAAACAAGCACCGCATTTGATGCACTTATCTATGTCAATGACATGGACTTCTTTCAGTTTTCCAGAAATGGCCTGTTGCGGGCAGACTTTGAGGCAAGCCATGCAACCAGTGCAATTCTCCTTGTCGATGAAGTAGCGAATCAAGTTAATACAGACACCCGCTGGGCATTTTTTATCTCTAATGTGCGCTTCATATTCATCTCTGAAGTAACAAATTGTCGATAGAACTGGATTAGGAGCTGTTTGTCCTAATCCGCACATTGAAGCATCTTTAACTGTTTGGGCCAATTCTTTAAGAAGCTCGATATCTCCTTCTTTTCCTTTTCCTTCTGAAATATCTTTGACAATTTCCCACATGCGCTGCGTTCCTTCACGGCAGGAAATGCATTTTCCGCATGATTCATCTCGGAGAAAGTTAAGAAAATATTTGGCTACGTCGACCATACAGGTCCGATCATCCATGACAATCATTCCGCCTGATCCCATGATCGAACCTGCCTTGGTCAAGCTTTCATAGTCGATGGACAGGTCAAGTAACTCTTTGGGAATACAGCCACCCGAAGGCCCACCAGTCTGGACTGCTTTGAAATATTTTCCTCCAGGAATTCCGCCACCGATATCAAAAATGATCTCTCTCAAGGTTATTCCCATCGGGACTTCAACCAGACCTGTGTTATTGATTTTGCCCACCAATGAGAAAATCTTAGTCCCTTTACTTCCTTCTGTCCCGATTTGGGAGAACCATTTGGCGCCTTTGTCGATGATGATTGGAATGTTGCCCCAGGTTTCCACATTATTAATAGTTGTAGGCTTCCCCCATAATCCTTTCAGAACAGGGAAAGGAGGTCTCTGCCTCGGCTCACCCACTCGACCCTCGATAGAGGCAATGAGGGCTGTCTCCTCACCACAGACAAATGCGCCAGCGCCTTTAGCAATATGGACATCAAAATTAAAGCCTGTGCCGAGGACATTTTTCCCCAGAAGTCCTAGTTTTTTAGCCTGTCCAAGAGCCAAGGTAACATGTTTTACAGCCAGAGGATATTCATCCCGAACGTAGACATAGCCTTCTTCTGCTCCTATGGCATAAGCACCGATAATCATTCCTTCCAAGACGCGGTGGGGATTTCCTTCGAGGAGACTGCGGTCCATATAAGCGCCTGGATCTCCCTCATCAGCATTGCAGATGACATATTTGGTAGTCCCCTTGGCTTTTCTGGCCAGTTCCCATTTGGATCCTGTAGGAAAACCTGCTCCGCCCCTTCCTCTGAGACCGGACTCCTTGATAATGGCGATCACCTCTTCAGGAGTCATGCCTGTCAGAACTTTGATAATAGAGAGGTAACCGCCGATGGAGAAATAGTCGTTGATATCCAGGGGATCAATCAGAGCATTATCGCCAAGTATGATTCTTTTCTGTTTTTTGTAAAAAGAAATGCTGCTCTCCTGGGAAAATTTTTCTCCACTCGAAGGATCGGTGTAGAGCAGCTCATCTATGACCTGGTTATTGATAACAGTCTTGTTGAGGATGTCTTTTGAATTCTTGGGCTCGACTTTCTGGTAGAAGATGTCATGAGGATAGATGATGATATTGGGCTCTGCCTCGCAGAAACCGTGGCACCCGGTCACTCGGATTTTGACCTGCTCCTCCCTATTCTCTTTCTCGATTGCTGTTCTAAGGGATTCAATGACATTTAAGGAACCTCTAGCTTGGCCGCAAGTTCCAGCTGAAACTGTGAGGATGGGTCTTGTCTCCGCTTTTCTTTCCGCGATCTTAGCTTCAATCGTCTTTTCGAGGTCTTTGGTCGACTTGATTTTTTTAGTTGCTCTCATTTTTTTTCTCTTTCTTCTGATACTTCTTGAGAATCATATCGACCTTTCGGATGGTTGTCTGAGCATGATAATTGCCATCCACAACAACAACTGGCCCTATAGCGCAGCAACCCAAGCAGGCAACTGTTTCCAGAGTAAATTCGCCTCCCTTTGTTGTCTCTCCCGCTTTGATGTTCAGCTTTCTCTGGAACTCTTCCAGGATCTTGGGCCCGCCTCTGACATGGCAGGCAGTTCCCAGGCAAACAGTGATGAGATGCTTCCCTCTGGGTTTAAGACTGAAGGCGCGGAAGAATGTAGCCACCCCAATGATATCGATGAGGGGAATCCCTAAAGATCTGGCGACGATTTTGAGGGACTCTTGAGGAAGGTAGTTGTATTCGGCTTGAATATCCTGGAGGATGGCAATTAGGGCATGCTTTTTGTGATGATGTTTTTCTATGACTGAGCTAACCTTGAAATCGATGACTTCCACTTGTTTCCCTCAAGAGAATTTATTTCATTTTTAAATGACAGTCTAAAAGATAGAGAAGAGGTAGAAAGAATCTTTTGTTGTTATGGAATGGATGGGGGAAGGAATGGACGAAACTTATAATTTATGACTCCTCTTCTTAACCTGGAAATCTATAAAACCAAAAGATTATTAAAGAGACTCATTTTTATAACAGATAGTATTTATGCTTGTCAAGAACTCAGAGAAAGGGGAGATACCTCTTGATTTCGTAATCGCTGACTTGTTTGTCAAACTCCCGTGAGACATTCCTGTTATATTCTTCTATCTCACAGCGTTTGTTTTCCAGGAATTTGGAGAAAATATGGTCTCCAAGAGTTTCCTTCAGCAGCGCACTTTTTTGCATGATTTTGATGGCTTCTTCCAAATTTCGGGGAAGAGTGCGAATATCAAATTTTCTTTGCCTGGAGTTACTCATTTCATAAATATTTTCTTCGACAGGTTCTGGCAGTTTATATCTTTTTCGGATTCCTTCCAGGCCGACTCTGAACATGGTGGCAAAGGCAAGATAGAGATTGCAGGAAGGATCAGGAGAGCGAAGCTCGATCCTTGTCGCTCGCTCTTTTCCAGGCTGGTATTCAGGAATACGGATGTAAGCGGACCTGTTTCTCTGTCCCCAAGCAATATAGACAGGAGCTTCATAACCTTCAATCAGGCGTTTATAGGAGTTAACCCACTGGCTGCAGACGGCAGAAATTTCTCGGGCATGGACCATCAATCCTGCCATATACTGCCGGGCGGTTTGTGAGAGATGATATTTATCTTTTAGATCAAAAAATATGTTCCTTCCGTTTTTCCAGAGCGATTGATGGACATGCATGCCACTTCCATTCTGGCCGTTTAAGGGCTTGGGCATAAAAGTAGCGTAGAGATTGTGCATTCTAGCGACTTTTTTTACCATGTAGCGGAAGATCATACAGGTATCGGCCATCTCCAAGGCGCTCCGATATTCGAGGTCGATTTCGTGCTGGCCATGGGCAACTTCATGATGGTCATATTCGGATTTGATTCCCATTTTTTTCAATAGAAGCTGGATTTCCTTTCTGATTTCTCCATGCCTGCCGCTAAAAAAATAGCCGCCTTCATCACTGGGAGTAGCTTCTTTATCAGTGGGAAAGATGAAGAACTCAAGCTCTGGTCCAAGTTTAAAGTCATCGATGCCAAATTCTTTTTTCCCTTTTTCAATGACTTTCTTGAGGACATAACGCGTATCGCCTTGGTAATGCTCTCCTTCTGGGATCATAATATCACCAAAGAGAATCGCTTCCCGCCAGCTTGTCTCATCTGAAAAGCCTTTGTATTCCCAGGGCAAAACCCTGAAAGTCGTGGCATCTGGCTTGATGACCAGGTCACTCTCTTCAATGCGAACAAAACCCTCGACTGATGATCCATCAAAGCCTTTCCCTTCCTGGAAAGCCTTTTCCAGCTCTTCGCTGGGAAAAGCAAAATCCATTTGCCTTCCCAGAATGTCTGGGAACATGACCCGAACAAATTCAATTCTGTTGGAGGGATCAAGGACAATCCCCAGGATTTCTTCTTCTTTTTTTAAGCCAGAATTTTTAGATTGGCCTCTTCTAAATTTTTTATCCATCCTCATTCCTCCTCTAATTTTTGGAATTCTTGACCCAAAGCAAACTATCTTCTATTATTTAATAGGAACAAGTTTTGGGTATTGACATTAGTGGCATATTTTAGGAAAATAAATATCAATTGTCAAGGAAAATGTTAAATTAAATAACGAATTAATTCATAATAATAATAAATATAGACATTTAAAAGGAGGAATATTATGATCGATGAGCTCGACAAAAAGATTGTCCGCATTATGAATGAGAATGCCCGCAAAAGTTTTCGAGAGATTGCCAAGCAAGTCGGCACCTCAGTCACGGCAGTTATCAACAAGGTGAAAAAGCTGGAATATTCAGGAGCAATAAAAGGATATATACCTGTCATAGATCCAGAATATTTTGGCTTCAATTTGACTGCTCTTATTGCTCTGAGGATTTCTCAGGGAAAATTGCTGGAAACGCAGAAGAAAATCTCTCTGAATCCTCAGGTTGCTGCTGTCTATGACATCACCGGAGAATGGGATTCTATCATTATTGCTTATTTTAAAGGACGGGAGGATCTCAACAAGTTTATCAAAGGATTGCTTTCCCTTCGTTATGTGGACAGATCCGTGACTCATCTTGTCTTGAATGTGGTCAAAGAAGAAAGAAGGGTCTTTGTTTGAAAAGGAGAAGAAGATTCTTGACAGAGCATGAGAATATGCCATAATGAAATTTAAAAAAGGAGAGGAGAAATGGCCAAAAAAGTTTATGAGTCCATAGGCCATCATTATATTGTTGAGGCTTCTGGATGTGATCCTAAAATCATTGGCAGTGTTGAGAAGGTCCAGCAGATACTGGTAAAAGCTGCTGAGATCGCTGGAGCACAAGTTTGGTCCATTTCTTTTAGCAAATTTCCTCCTCATGGTGTTAGCGGAGTCGTCGTTATCTCTGAATCTCATATCTCCACCCATACCTGGCCTGAATTGGGTTATGGCGCTTTGGACATTTACACCTGCGGCAGCAAAATCGACCCCGAAAAAGCAGTCGTCTATGCAGTAGAGGCGTTTGGAGCTTCTACTTCCCATATAACGGAAATTACGCGGGGAATTGATGAAGGTGATTCCATCTATTATCACAGCTTTGTCACCTGGGAAGAAGATTTTAAAAAGGTCAGCTCAAAATAAGAATGGTCGTCGAATTCAGTCTAGTGCCGATAGGAAAAGGAGAATCTCTGGGAGAACTTGTAGCCAAAATTGTCGATATTGTTGATACGAGTGGCCTCCCTTATAAGCTAACAGCTATGGGAACCATCGTTGAGGGAGAATGGGATGATGTCTTTGAGTTGATCAAAGAATGCCATTTCAAGATGAGACAGTATGCCAACCGGGTCATGACTTTCATCACCATAGACGATAGAGCTAGGGCCAAGAAGAGGATCGAGGGGAAAGTAGAGGACGTGGAAAAGATTTTAAACCGTAAGCTCTCTAGGTAAATAATTTTTACACTTTGTAAATATTTCTTTGTTGCTAACCCAAGAGAAAAATCTTTTTTCCCCTCTAGTTCTGAAAGTTCAGTCTTTTCTCCTTGGCACAAAAAATGCTTCTCTAGAAAAAGGAATGGAAATCGAGGAAAAAGGGAAAAAAATTTTCCTTTTTGATATAATACGAAGGTGAAAAAGAAGTTTTGCCTTGGCCTGACTTTTTTACTTTTTCTTGTTTTCCTTCTCATCCCTAAGGTCAATGGCAAAGACGAGAAAATTGACGAATTCGTCTCTCAACTTCAAAAATCTTTAGCGTCCAGAGATATTCCTTCCTACCTGAATGCCTTTTCTCCTGAAATTCGAGATCAAGAAAAGGAGTTGCTATCCCATTATTTTGATAGATTGAAGATGGAGAGCGTCGCTTTTTACAAAGCCAATAGGGCAGTTCAGACAGAGCAGGAGACAAAACTCTATCTTCAGGTCCTCTATCAAAACTCTTACTCAGCAGTTGTCGAAATATGGCAATTGCAACTTGATATGACTCCTTCTGGGTGGCAGATAAAGAAAAAAGACATCACAGGCAACATCGGCACTCTTTATCGAATCAAGATGCCTTCAGAGAGAGTTGAAAGAGTCGACTCCATTGAAATTGAACACGTCGATATAAAGCTTGTCTTCCAGGATGCCCTTCTTTTTTATGACAATATCCCTGGAATGGAAACAGCTATTCTTGTTTTAGGAAAAGGACGTCTCTTTTTTTCTCCCTCAGATCCGAATGAGAAGCATCAGCTGGAATTAATCTATAAAACTCGATTTCTTGAAGATAATCTGGAATATGCTTTTCTCAGGTTTTCCGACACCTTTTTCTTTTCCAACATCAAGATCAATCATGGGTTGGGAAAGAAGGATGTCCCCCTTTCCCCTGAAAAAGCAAACAGAATTTCGGCTTTGTTCAGCAAACACTATCCCCGTTCTTTCACCATTGAGAATTCACTGAACGGAGAGCTGCTTTCTTTCCTGCCTCAGGGAAACGAAACGGTTTTTGAATTTAAAGGAACAAGAACAGGAGAACTGACTTATATCTATTATCCTTTTGCCAGGGAAGAAGTCCATCTTTTTGATATCAGCCGGAACAGGTTCCTCAATCTCTATTCGCCCCGGCCAGAGGAAGGCAAGAAAAGATTCTATATCACCTCTGGTCAGAAGTTTGATGTCAAAAACTATCAAATTGATTTGGATTTTAATCCTAAAGAGTCTTATCTCTCAGCCAAAGCAAAAATTGAATTCTCTTCCCAGGTCGGACTCCTGGATGGCCTGAAGTTTAACCTCAATCCCGAGCTGGAGATTCTTCGAATTTATGACCAGGAAGGCCGAACCCTCTTTTACACTCAAGACAGGCTCAGGAAAATTCTCTATGTCTACTTCATCACCCCTCCTCCCCTTGGGGAATCCTCTTTCATCGAAGTTTTCTATAGGGGAAAAATAGCGCTTCCTCATGAGGCCGCCGATGTTGTCTCAGGACCTCAGTTTACTGAGACTTACATTACTGTTCCTCGCAAATATGAATCTTTCCTTTTCAGTCAAGCAGCCAACTGGTATCCGTCTCCACAGGGTGAGGAGAACTTCCTTGCCCGGCTGAAAATAATCGTTCCTCCTGAATTTTCCTGTATTGCCAATGGGGAATTGATCGAACAGACAAAGTTGAACGGAGTTCAGGGAGTTCAAGAAATTGCGAAAATGGGGAATTCTGTTTATGTCTTCGAGACGAAGTATCCTATCAAGTATATTTCCTTTATTGTTGGAAAATTTGCCCAGCTAAAGGAAGATCGAGACCCGCTTCCCCTTCAAGCCTATATTTCTACAGAAACGCGGCTCCAGAGAAGGCCTGTCTTTGAGGAAACAAAGAGTATTCTTAAATTCTATGAAGGCCTATTTGGCCCATTTCCCTATGAAAAAATGACTATTGTCCAAAGATTCTGGTCGACAAGCGGCGGCCATAGCCCTGCCTCTTTTATTGTACTCAATGAGCTTCCCCGCCAATCCAATGGCGGCTCCTATATCAACGTTGCCAGTCCTGTTGACCTCTCCCGCTGGAAGGAATATTTCCTTGCTCATGAAATCGCACACCAGTGGTGGGGTCAAGGCGTATCCTGGGCTACTTACCACGACCAATGGCTGAGCGAAGGATTAGCGCAATTCTCGGCCGTCCTCTATCTCCGGATGAAACACCAGGAACGAGTCTTTTCCAATATCCTCAAGAGATTTTCTGAATGGACAGAAAAAAAATCCAAATGGGGACCAATCAGTCTAGGTTCTCGGCTCAGCTATTTTGATTTTGAAGCCTATCAGGCTATTGTTTATAACAAGGCCTCTTTGGTCTTGAACATGCTTGTTGATCTCCTTGGAGAAGAGGTATTTTTTAATGGATTGAAAGAATTTTTCAATAAATACAAATACAGCAAGGCCAGTACTTATGATTTCCTGAGAGTCATGGAGGGAGTTTCAGGAAAAGATCTGAAAGCCTTTTTCAAGGGCTGGTTTGACTCTTATCTTCTTCCTGAAGTCAAGGTTTCACACACGATCGAGAAGAGAACTGATGGATATCTCCTCAAATTGAAAATCAGTCAGCTCAGAGATGTTTTTCATTTCCCTCTCTGGGTTGAGTGGAGGGAAAATGGAAAAAAGATTATCCAGAAAGTTATTATCGAGGAGAAGAACGCAGAATTTGCTTTCAGTGCCAACGGAAAACCGGAGAAGATAAAAGCGAATCCCGACAAAGCTGTCCCCGGCAAATTTTTTTAATTCTCTTCTTAAACCTTCCTGAATTGAGAATTCTAGGGAATGATATCCATATCGATCTTGAGCCTTTTAATCATTTCATTGAGGGTTGTCGGCTTAATTCCCAGAACCCTGGCTGCCTTTTTTTGAATTCCTTTTGTTTTTTTAAGAGTGGAGAGGATCACTTTTTTCTGGAATATGTGGGTCTGTTCCTTGAGGCTCAGATCATTATTCAAAGGCGTATAAATTTCCTTCTTTTCATCTCCCTCGGAAGTTAAGAAGAAGGCAGGAAGGCTCGCTCTGGTGACGAGCTTCGATTTAGTCAGGACGACTGCCCGCTCGATAAGATTTTCTAGCTCTCTGATGTTTCCTGGCCAATCATAATCCTCCAGGATTTCCATGACATCTTCTGTCATTCCTTCGATTTCTTTTCTATTTTCTTTGGCGTAAAGGTCGATAAAATGCTTGACCAGAAGAGGGATGTCTTCTCTCTTTTCCCGCAGCGGAGGCAGCTCAATTGTGATGACATTGAGACGGTAGAAAAGATCTTTGCGGAAAGTTTTCAGCCTGATGAGCTCCTCCAGGTCAGTGTTTGTAGCAGCTATGATTCTCACATCCACTTTGATTATTTTTGTCCCTCCCAGCCTCATGAACTCGCGATCCTGCATGACCCTCAAGAGTTTGGCCTGAGTATCGAGGTTAAGGCAGGAGATCTCATCAAAGAAGATGCTTCCCTTGTCAGCAGCCTCAAACAATCCTTTCTTCAGGCTGACAGCTCCAGTGAAAGCTCCTTTGACATGACCAAAGAGGTGGCTTTCCAGGAGATCTGGAGGAAGGGAGCCGCTGTTAACGATAATGAAGGGGAAATTGGCACGGTCGCTGTTTTGATGGATGGCTCTGGCTACGAGCTCTTTGCCTGTCCCGCTTTCACCCTGAAGCAGGATGGTACTCCGGGTTGGAGCTGCGGCCTTTATCAATTCAAAGACATTCTGCATAACTTTGCTTTTTCCGATAATATTTTCAAAACTGAATTTCCTTTTTAGTTCGTCCTTAAGGCGAAGGTTTTCTTCCTGAAGTCTTTTATGTTCCACTGCCCTCTTAACGGTCAGGAGCAGCTCATCATGCTTGAAGGGCTTTTGAATGTAGTCAAAAGCTCCCATCTTCATGGCAGCAATCGCTGACTCGACAGAGGCATAAGCTGTGATGATGATAATGATGGCCTGCGGGTCAATCTTCCTCATAACTTTGAGGGCTTCTATCCCATCCATTCCCGGCATGAGGAGGTCTAAAAGAATCAGATCAAAAGCCCGCGAGGTGTGCTTTTCCAGAGCTTCTTCCCCGCTGGATGAGATTTCAATTTCGTATCCTTCAGCAGTCAGAAGCTGGCCCAGAACTTCATGGATAATGGGCTCATCATCAATGATATGAATGATTCCTTTTTGTGTCATTTTTCAATCTTAAGTGACTGAAGATTTATGATTCATTTTCCTCTTTTCCAGGTCCATGGGAACAGAGATGGTAAAGCAGGAACCTTTCCCGGCTTCACTTTGCACAGCAATATCGCCTTCATGCTCTTTAATGATAGCATGACTGATGGATAGGCCAAGTCCTGTACCCTTTCCAACGCCCTTGGTTGTGAAGAAAGGATCGAAGATATGAGGAAGGTACTGGTCTCTTATCCCTGCTCCTGTATCGGAAATTTTGATGATGGCTTCATTGTTCATTTGAGAGAGATCAATTTTGAGCATTCCTCCTTTGGGCATGGCATCAATGGCATTGAGGATGATATTGATAAATACCTGCTGGAGCCTTTCTCCCTGGGCATAGATTGGCTTGAGAGGGGAAAGGTTGAGCTCCAGATTAATGTTCAGCGCTTTCAGTTTGTAATCGATAAGAGAAATTATCTCCTGTAGACTTTCACTCAGGTTGACCCGGTGAAAGGAGTAATCCGAGGGATTTCGGGCAAAATTGAGAAGATTCTTTATGATTCTGGCCACCCTTTCTGTTTGAGCTTCAATTTTTTCCAGTATCTTGGTGTAATGGGAATCAGTGAGCTTTTTCTGTAGCATCTGGACATAACTTGAAATTCCTGTCAGTGGAGTGTTGATTTCATGGGCGACGCCTGCGGAAAGAAGCCCGATGGAAGCCAGCTTCTCTGAAGTGAGAAGCTGCTGCTGGAGGCGGACTCTTTCTGTGACATCCTCAAAAACGATGATTGTCCCATAAGGATTGAGGCTGTTGTCAAGGAGCGGGGTCTTGGCAATATCAAAAATTTTCTTTTCTCCCAGGGGCATTTCCAGAGGGATTTCGCTCAAGAGGTGCAAATCCTGCTGGGTGTCTGAAGGAAAAATGACCGAAAAATTATTTTGTCCCAGGACATCAAACAAACTTTTGCCCAGAACTTCACCTTTTCCCCTGGCAAATGTTTCCTCCAGAACCCGGTTCCAGCCGATGATTCTGCCTTTCTGGTCGAGGACTGCCACTCCTACAGTCAGGCTTTCAATAATGTTTTCGCTATAGTCTTTCAGTCTCTGGAGCTCCAGTGCCTTGATGTTCGCCTGGTTGTAGAGATAAGCATTTTCTAGGGCTAAAGCCACTGGAGAAGAGATCGTTGTCAGAAGCTCCCAGTCATCCGAATTGAGAAATGTATTGTCCACTTTTTTCCCCATTCCCAGGCAGCCGATGAGCTTGCGCTCGACTTTTAGGGGTAAGAAATGGTAGAGACCGTGAGAGGCCCATTCTTCAAATTTCCTTTGAAGCTCTCTTTTTTCAGTGAAGGAATAAGAGGAGAGATAGTCTTTTTCCTTCAAATTATGATAGATGGCTGGGTCAAAGCTAATCTTGGCAGGTAGAGAGGACAGTTCACCTTTAGATTTCAGAATCTGGAAGGAGTTTGTCCCATCCTCAAGGGGAAGGAGAAGGGCTATACATTTCAAGGAGAGGGCATTAGCGATGAGTTCCAGAAGGGATTGAGAAAGGTTTTGGAGGTTTCTTTCCCGGCTGAGCTCTTTGCTGATGAAGAGAAGGGTTTTGCGGTAAGCATAACTTCTCTTGTAGATCACCCTGTCCAGGAGGGATTGGAAGAGTTTCTTCAAAGGCGTAAAAAGAGTTGCGCCCAGAATAATGGCCAGAATTCCCAGAATCAAAGCATTGAGTCTGTTTTCCGAAAAAATCTTTGTCTGGGAGCTGACCACTAGATAAAGGCAAGCGAGGACGAAGTAGGAAAAGATGAGAGTTACTGCTTTTTTGAGGAGAACCTCGAAATCCATGAGTTTATACCTGGAAATAGAGTAAGCGAAAGTCAGAGGGATCATGGCCTGAAGAAGAATCGTCAGTTCAGCCAGCCGGGAAGGCACCTGTCCAATAAGATAGGGAATCACATAGAAAAAGGTGAAGGGAATGACTCCAAAGCCGAGTCCATAGACAATCCATTTGAGTTGCTTTTTGATGAGGAGGCTGGGAGGCCTCAGGGCGCTGTGAAGGATGGTGACCAAGGTAGCAATTGTGAAGAGGGCAAAATGGAGGAGATCTAGTTTCTCCAGAGTTCCATAGAGGTTGAGGACAAAAGGGTCACCCAGATTCTGGAGGAAGGGCAGGTGGCCGAAGGTTTTGGCCAGAAAAAGGACAAGACCAGGAAAATAGAGGAAATAAATGGAAGAGGGCTTATCTTTGAGAAATTTTTTTCTCTGAGGAAAGATGAGGAAGAAATGAAGCAGGAGCGGGGGAAAGGCAAGAAAAGCAATTTTATCAAGCCAGTAGAAGAGGCTGTCCAGAAAATCCAGCTTGCCTGTCGAAGAAAAAGTATAGAAAGAGTAAAGGACAAGAGAGATCAAATAGAAATAGACATAGGGCATAGAAAAGGGCTTCTTGGAATTGAAAAAAACAACAAGGCCTATGACCAGAGTGGTCAGACCAATGAGAGCCAGATAAAAATAGATGAGGTTAACACCCTTTTGCACCAAATAAAAGGAGGGATAGATGAGTTCCCCCTGCCGGTTAATTTGATAAATGACTTTTTGACCGGCACTGGCTGCTACCCAGAGATTTTTGGTGACATCTATTTTGTTCTTTGTCAGGCTGTTGTTGATGGAATAGAGGATATCCCCCTTCTTGATACCAGCCAAATAGGCAGGGCCGTCAGTTTCCACTTTCAACGCCTGAAGGCCATTTGCTGTTTCTTTCCAGAAAACGCCATCTGTAGGCTCTTTCCAGGTGACTTTTTTGTAAATGTTCAGACCCCCCAGGACGAGGAGGATCGAGATGGGAATAACAGCCAAATAAGTCTTTTTGCTCATTGGGCTTAAAATTTGATTTTACCTCAAATTCTCAAAAAATCCCAAAAATTGAATCGTCCAGGAAAAAGAAGGAATTGTCGGATTCTCAGTCCAAAATGTGTCGTGCCGCAGAGCGAATGGCCCATTTTATACTTGGTTCTCTGAGCAATTTCTTCAAAACAAGGTCTTCTTTTAAACCGAGAGGTTTTGTGTTTCTGGATAGGAATGTGCTCATGTAGTCATATTTTGGCTTGTTGACGGGATAGGTCTGCTGGATGGGCTCCAGTTTCTGATCAGAGGTAAGACTTGCTCGTTCACGCTCTTTCTTCTCTTGGGACAAAGAGAAGACGGTAGCCAAAAAGAATAGCAATAGAACTGCTATCCAGGCTAAAATCTTATTTTTCATTTTTTATAAAAATAAATCTTTCCCCAATTTTTGTCAACTTTTCTGTGCCTTATTTGACAAAAAATTGCTGATAACTTAATATAAATCTAAAAGATGCCTTATTTTATCTGTCGCTTAGCTACAGAAGAGGGGCATGCTTTTTCTCAATCTCTTCTGGCTTCTTGCCCTGAGGAATGCCGGAAGCATTTTGAGCGCGGGGGATATTGTGTTCTGTCTATTAAAAGAGACTGGAAAAAGCTTGTTCTTCCTGGCCTTCCTTTTGAGAAGAAAATTAAAGACAGAGACATCATCATGTTTAACCAGGAGCTCATGGCTCTTATCAGGGCTGGCTATCCTATCCTCAAGAGCATTGAAATCATTTCGAGCCGGGTGAAAAATATCCATCTCAAGGAATTGTTGATGAAAGTGGAGAGCGAAATCAGGGGAGGAAAATCCCTTTCTGAGGCCTTTCTCCCTTATGAAAACAAATTCTCCAAAGTCTACACAGCCTCTCTCCTGGCCGGAGAACAGAGCGGCAACCTAGCTGGAACGATCGCTCGCTACATCAACTATGCCAGGGTCATCTCCCGTACAAAATCCAGAATACGATCTGCCCTCATGTATCCAACTCTTCTTCTTATCTTCTCTCTCACCCTCATGGCCATCCTGATAAATTTTGTCCTTCCTCGCTTTTCCAGTTTCTATGCAGATTTCCAGGCCGATCTTCCCTCCATTACCCGGCTGCTGATGGCCTTCTCCCTGGCTATTAGAAGTCATCTCTTCTCCATTGTCATTGCTTTGGTTTTATTGATTCTTGTTTTTATCGAAATGAGAAGGCGAGAGAGGACTCTTCGTTTCCTGGACAGGATAAAGCTTCGAATTCCCTATGGCCGGACGATCTGGCGGGAAACAGGAATTTCTCTTTTTTGCCGGACCCTTTCTCTCCTTCTTGAAGCGGGGATATCGCTCCTTTCTGCAATAGGCACCGCTATCCAGGCTGTTTCCAATAAATTCCTAGTCCAGAAAATGAAGAATTTGCCTGGCTATATAAAGAATGGAGAGAGCCTCTCTGAATCGCTCGCAAAAGCGGAATTCTTCACTCCTCTATCTTTGGATATGATCCGCATCGGGGAGACTTCGGCAAATCTGGAAGGGATACTGGCCGATGTGGCTGATGTCTATGATGAGAGAATTCAAGCAAAAATCGACACTTTTGTCTCCCTCATTGAGCCAGTCATTATCATTTTTATGGGGCTTCTTGTAGCGGCTATGCTTCTCTCTGTTTATCTCCCCATTTTCAATCTCATTAGAGTGGCAAGATAAGATGAAAAAAGAAGAATCACAGAAAATCCTCAGCGAAGAAAAAGAAACAAAGAAAGTGGCTGAGCGCTACCATGTTCCTTACATTGACCTTGGAACATACTCTCTGAGCCGGGAGCTGGTCCAGTCCTTTCCTGTCGATTTTCTCTATCGCTCGAATTTTATTCCCCTAGAAGAGAGTGACGATACGGTCAAGATCGCCATAGCTGATCCCTCGGATATTTCTACCATAGATGCCATTGAGTCCTTCCTGGGGAAGAAGGTTCAGGTTTTCGCTGCTTCCAAGCGGGCTATTCATGAGGCTCTTCGCAAGAGCGAGACAGCTCTTCAGGTCCTCAAGGACGCCACCGAGGGATTCATTACCCAGGTTGTGGAAAAGGAAGGCGGCGAAGAAGAGGAAGTTATCTCCATCGAAAAGCTGGCTGACCAGGATGGCTCAATCATCAAGCTGGTCAACACGATCATTTTCACCGCAGTCCAGAAAAGGGCCAGCGACGTCCACATCGAATCCAGGGAAGAAGGGGTGACGATCAAGTACCGGATCGATGGAGTCTTGAGTGAGGCCATGGAGCCGATTGACAAGAAATTCCAATCACCTATCATCTCCAGGGTCAAGGTCATGTCTGACCTCGATATTGCCGAGAGAAGAGTGCCCCAGGATGGAAGATTCAGGCTTAAAATCAAGGACAAAACTATTGACTTCCGTGTTTCGATCATGCCCAGCATCTATGGCGAGGATGCGGTGATCAGAATTCTGGACAAAGAAATGATCACCGAGGCCATCTCCGAATTGAAACTGGAATTGCTCGGTTTTTCAGATCAGGTTCTCCAGAAATTTCGCAGATATATCACCCAGCCTTATGGCATGGTCCTGGTCACCGGACCTACGGGCAGCGGCAAAACAACGACCTTGTACGCTGCTTTAACAGAGATAAAATTGCCTGAAGATAAAATCATAACCATTGAAGACCCTGTTGAATACCAGATCGAAGGCATTACTCAGATTCCAGTCAATGAGAAAAAAGGGCTGAGCTTTGCCCGCGGCTTAAGGTCTATTCTCAGGCACGACCCTGACAAAATCATGGTCGGAGAGATCAGAGACCCCGAGACAGCCCAGATTGCAATTCAATCGGCCTTAACCGGACACCTAGTCTTCACCACTGTCCATGCCAACAATGTCTTTGATGTCATCGGCCGCTTTCTCCATATGCAAGTTGACCCCTATAGTTTCATATCAGCGCTGAACTGCATTCTTGCCCAGAGACTGGTCAGGGTCCTCTGCTCCAAATGCAAGGCCTCGGTCAAATATGATGATCACCAACTCCTCGAATCCGGGCTTGAGCCAAAAATTTATAGGGATCGCCTCTTCTATGAATCTCGAGGATGTGCTGAGTGCAACTTAACCGGCTATAAGGGGAGAACAGCCATTGCCGAAATACTGGAGCTTTCTGACCCGATCCGGGAAATGATTCTGGGCAGAAAGCCCCTTTCCGAGGTCAAGAAGAGAGCCAAAGAGGAAGGTATGGTCTTCTTAAGGGAGGTGGGGACAGAAAAGGTCCTCAAGGGCATCACCAGCCTTAAAGACTTAAACAAAGTGACTTTTGTTGAATGAGAGAATGGCAAATTTTTTTGAGCGAATAACGAATTTTTTTACTCAAATACCTTTTCCTCTTACTGCCTTCCAATTAACCCCGCGCTATTTGAGCGGGATTCATTGTTCTCCCAAAGAGAGAAAGATCAAGCATCATTTTATCCTTCCTCTTAAAGCAGGAGTGATCGAACCCTCTTTTGATAGGAAAAATATTAAAAACTCATTCTCCTTGGAAGAAAAAATAAGGGAGGGCATTCACAGACTGCATCTTGCCAATAAGGACATAGCAGTCCTTCTTCCGGAATTTTGTCTCAAAGTTTTTGTCTTTTCTTTTGATTCACTTCCTGCTTCTCCGAAGGAGAGAGAAAAAATTATTCTCTGGCGGCTGAAAAAACAGATGCCCCAGTTTCCTGAAGATGCCCGCCTCTCTTTTGAGTTCATCAAACAGAACAAAGAGGAGAAAGTCATTATTGGCCTGGCCAAAGCAAGTCTAGTCAGGGAGTATGAAGATCTTTTTTCCCGCCTCCATCTCAAGGTTAAAGCGGTCAGTGTCCCCACTCTCTGCCTGTTCAATTTGATAGACTGGGAAGGCGAGGCTGATGCGATCGTGGCCAATATCGAGGAAGATCATCTCAGCCTAATAGCCATTATCAATTCTGAGGTTTCTCTTTACCGCTTGAAAGCGTTTGCTCTCGACTCCCGCTCAACGATGCCTTTCTCCCAAAAGATGGAAAATATTGTCAAGGAGATAGAGAACACCATCCATTTTATTGAGGACAGAGAGAAGAAAAGAATCAATTCCCTCTGGGTGCGTCTTGGTTTTTTAGAAGCAGAGGCTGACGTCATTTCTCAGCTCAAGGGAAGATTTTCTCTTCCTCTGAGGCAGATCGAGTCTTCAATAGCCTTTGACTTGAATCTCAAAGAGAAACATTTGCTCTCTCCCTTAATCGGTCAAATTCTATGGAAAAACGAAAAAGATTGAATGTGAATCTTTCCAGCCAACCTGTTCGCAACAGGCGGTTGTTTTATCTCCTCTTTAGCGCCGCAGTGGCGGCTTTCGTTATAATCTCTTTTTTGGCCGGAGCTATTTTTGTTAAGTACAAAAAGGAAGCAGACAGAGCGAGAAGCTCTCTTGGGAAAGTTGGCCAGTCGATTGTTACTGCCCAGAAGGAGGAGAAGGAGTTTGAGGCCGGAAGCCTCCAAGCAAGCCAGAAATACAAAGAAAAAGTTGATCTCATTAACGGAATTATTTTAAGAAAGAGCTTTTCCTGGATAGAGTTTCTTTCCAATCTGGAGAACTCCCTCCCTGAGGCAAGCTATATTGTCTCCCTGGCTCCCACACTGACTGAGGATTCGAGAATTGAATTGAGATTCAAGGTTGTCTCTCAGAACCTCCTGGATCTTTTAAAATTCGTCAATAACTTGAATGCCCTGAAATTCAAACAAATAAGATTCTTAAGCGAGACAAAAAATGAGACAGGCCAAATACTCTCTGAGATCTCTTTAAGCTATGAAAGGAATATTTAACTTATTGAATTCGACTGAGAAAAGAGTCCTTGTGGTGATTACTTCTTTGCTGGCCGGAAGCCTTATCTTTCTCTTCCTCTTCTCTCTGGGGGAGAAAAGGAAAAATTCTCATATACTTGAGTCTCTCCGAGCCTCAGAGAAACAATACGAGAAGTTCGATCTGGGAAGGACAGAGAAGAAGAGAGAATGGTTAGCCTGGGAGCAAGCACCTCGTGATATGGAAGAACTAAAGTCAAGCTATTTTTATAGTGATAAAGAGGGGCTTAATGAGCTCAGGCTTGACCTTCAACAAATTTTCAGCGAAAGCAATATCAATGTTTCTCAGATAAAGTATGACTATGCTGAATTTGAGAAAGAAAAAGTCAAAAAGGTCAACGCCAGCTTCAACTTCTCGGGGTCTTATCTAGCACTCAGGAAATTTTTGGATTCTGTGGAGAGGTTTCCAAAATTCTTAATTGTGGAAAAGGTTGACTTTCTGAAAATCGAGCCGCAGAGTGGTTTTCTGCAATTAAAAATTGTCCTGGCAGGCTATTATGAAAGCTGAGAAGATTTTCAAAGGATTTATGATTTTTATTCTTACAGCAACTTTTTGCTTTGCTCCCCAGAAAAAAGTACCTGAAGAGGTGAAGGGAAAAAGTCTGATCAGAATAGACCTTCTAGTGAGAAAAGCCGGAGCTACGGCCGGGCCGCGGAGTAATATTTTTGCGCCCCATGCTTCTCCGCGGCAAGAGCTTTTCGAGGAGCGAGCCACGGAGAGAAATCCCCAAGTGTCTGAAGCTCTCTCGAAAGAGTCAACTCCACCGTCTTTAATCAATCTCAGATATATTGGATACATTGTTTCTCCCCTAAAAATTATTGGCCTAGTGATTTTCGAAGACGAAGCCCTGGCCGTCGAGGAAGGAGAAACACTTAGCGAAGGAATTAAAGTGGGAAAGATTACACTCGAAGAGATAGAAATTGTTGGTCCAGGCGGAGCCTCGAGCAAGTTTCCTTTAGAAGGAGAAAAGGAATGAAAAAAATAATAGGGATAGTAATCATAGCCTTAAGCCTGGCAGCCTGCGTGACATTCAGCCGCCACTATAAGCTTGGCAATCGAGCTGAGTTGAATAAAAATTGGGATGAGGCCATAAAACTCTATGAGGCCGCTGCCCTGGAAAATCCTAAAGAATCTGTCTACCGGCTGGCTCTTCTTCGGGTCAAAATTAATGCCAGCCTCTATCATCTCCAAGAAGCAAGAAAGATGCTCGAGAAAGGGAAAAAAGAAGAAGCTCTTGTCCTCTACAATAAAGCTCTTTCCTATGACCCGCTGAATCGGGCCATTGCCGAGGAAGTAAGAAGTCTAACTGGGGAAGCTGCGAAAAAAGAAGAGCCAAAGGGAGAGAGGATAGAGCCACCGGTCAAGCTCAAGGCCAAAGAGGAAAAAGTTCAGCTCAAGTTTAAGGATGCCAGTTTGCGATCGATTTTTCAGGCTCTAGCGAAGTACTCTCAGATAAATATCATCTTTGACGAAACATTCAGGGATGTGCCTTTCACCATTGACCTGGCGGCTATGAATCTTGAGCAGGCTCTGAGCTCCCTCTGCATAACCAGCAAAAATTTCTACAGGATTATTGATGAGAAAACAGTCATCGTCGCTCCTGACAATCCCCAGAAGAGACTTCAGTATGAATTGAATGCCATCAAAACTTTCTATCTCTCGAATATCAACGTTCAAGAAATCCAGCCAGCTCTGGCACAGATGCTCAGCACCCAGTTCAAATTTCCAAAAATCATTGTCGACAGGAATCTAAATTCCCTTACCATCAGGGATAATCCGGCTGGTGTTGAGCTGGCGGATAAGCTGATCAGACTCTGGGATAAGCCAAAGGGAGAAGTGGTTGTTGATCTGGAAATCATGGAAGTTTCCCGGATCAAGCTCAGACAGCTGGGCCTCAGCTTTGACCAGAATATAGTCGGTCTAAAATATAGTGGAACAGAAACAACTCAGGATACGGGCTGGATTAGTCTGAAAGGCATCGATTTTTCGAAATCTGGCAATTATTTGATTAGCCTTCCTGTTTCTTTCATCAACTTCCTGGAAACAGATTCTGATACCAAGATCGTCGCTCAGCCCAGGCTCCGCGGGGTTCAGGATGAAGAGATTAGGTATATAGTCGGACAGAAAGTTCCCATCCCTCAGACCACATTTACTCCCATTGCTGCTGGTGGCGTCAGCCAGCAGCCTGTGGTCAGTTTCATCCAGCAGGATGTGGGCATTGATGTCAAGATCAAGCCCAGGATTCATTTTGAGAAAGAGATAACGCTTGAGCTGGAGATGAAAATCACATCTCTGAGTGGAACAGGATATGCCAATATTCCCATCATCGCCACCAGGGAAGTGAAGAATATCATCAGGCTTAAGGATGGAGAGACAAATCTGCTGGCTGGCTTGCTCAAAGATGAAGAAAGAAAGTCTCTGAGAGGCATTCCAGGAATCAAAGAGATCCCTCTTCTCGGCAGCCTTTTTTCGAGCACAGAGCAAACCATAGAGCAATCAGATGTCATCCTGACTGTCACTCCTTACATCATCCGCACAGTTCCTCTCAGCAAAGAAGATCTCAAGCCTCTTTGGGTGGAACTTGAAGGAATCCCTTCCTTAGGCCGAGTGGCCCCTGAGTTTCCTGAGGAAATGCTGGAGCGCCGGCTTCAGGTTGAAAAAGAGCAGCCAGAAAGCAAGGCAGAGGTCAACCGAATTGACCTTGTTCCAGCCAATTTCGAACTTACCCCGAATAGGGAATTTAGGCTAAGTGTGAATCTGAGAACCGGCCAGGAGATTGCCAATATGTCCCTTAACCTCAGTTTCAATTCCCAGATGCTGAAATTGAAGGAGATTCTGGAAGGGGGGATTTTAAGACAGCTTGGAGAGAAAGTGCCCTTTCTGAGGAATATTGACAGTTCTGCAGGTCTCTGCACCATAGGATTTTCAAGTCCTGAAATGCGCAAAGGGTTGAGGGGAGCAGGGGCGATTGCCATCCTTGTCTTTGAATCTTTAGGCCAGGGGGAAAGTACAGTTACCGTGGCCAGTCTCACAGCCCATACACCTACAGGCCAGGCTCTGACCTTTGAAACCGGGGAATCGCGCATCATCGTTCGCTGAGCAGAGATTTTTCTATAGCTAATGATTTATATCCTGAGCGGTCCAGTCCATTCGGGGAAAACAACTTTCCTGAAAAAAATTGTTGCAGAATTGAAAAAAGAAAAAATCGGGCTGGCTGGCTTCTTGAGCGAAGCTGTCTTTGAAAGGGGAAAGCCTTCTGGCTATGACCTCCATGATTTGAAAAAAGAAAGAGTGATCCCTTTTATTCGAAGAAAAGGCAAAAAGTCATGGCCGCGTGTCGGCCCTTATTTTTTCATTCCCTTGGCACTGGCCGAAGCTCAAAAAATTATTCTCCAGGCGAAAGATACCTCTTTTTTTATCGCCGATGAAGTGGGGCCGCTTGAATTGGCTCAGAAAGGCCTCTGGCCTGCTCTAAAAAAGGTTCTCTTTGAGTCCTCCCTAACGTTTCTTTTAGTGGTCAGGAAAGAGATTCTCGAGGATTTTATCCACAGGCTTGGAGGACAAGAAGTTAGAATCTTCTCTATCCAGGAGAAGAGAGCCCTTTCCAGGATGATTGAGGAATTAAGAAGGAATACGAGAAAAGTCAAATAATGAGTCATTCCCCTCTTTATGGATATCACGGCAAAATCCTTGAAGTCGATCTCTCGCGCGGAGATATCAAGACGAATCCTCTCCAGCCTGAAATTATCGCCGGCTATCTAGGCGGAAGAGGCCTGGCTACCCGTATTTTCTTCGATGAAATAGACCCTTGCTCTGATCCTCTTAGCCCGGACAATGTCCTGGTCATTGCCACATCTCCGCTTCTAGGGACAAAAGCTCCGACAGCCTGCCGTGGCCACATGGTTTTTAAATCTCCCCTGACAGGGCTCATCGGAAGCTCTAATTGCGGAGGTAGCTGGGCTGTTGGGTTGAAGTCGACAGGCATTGATATCCTTCTCATCAAAGGAAAAGCTCCAGAGCCAGTCATGATTGATATCAGAGAGGAGAAGGCTCAAATTCTTCCTGCTGGAAAACTCTGGGGGCTTGATATCCACAGGACGACCGATGAGCTCTGCGGAGAAAGCGAAAGCGGGAGCCGGCCGCGAATCCTGACCATCGGACCTGCTGGAGAGAACCTGGTCCGCATCGCTTCAGTCATGAATGATAAGAACAGAGCTTATGGTCGTTCTGGGCCTGGGGCTGTCTTCGGGAGCAAGAACCTTAAAGCCATCCGCGTTACAGGGAAACGGAAAATTCAGATAAAAGATGAGGATGGATTTCGCTCTGGACTGGATCAGACCCTTTACTTGATGAAGCAGGCGCCGATTACCAAGCGCCTGATGCGTGAGCTCGGCACCTCAGGCCTTCTCAAGCTGATCAATGTTATGGAGATGCTGCCTCACCAAAATTTCAAGGACAATCTTCACAGAGATGAAGATCTGGAAAGAATCTGCGGCGAGACTTTGCGCAAAATCCTCCTGGAGAGAGCTGGAGCCTGCTATTCCTGCCCGATTGCCTGCCAGCGTCGCACCCACATTGGTGAGAAAAAGGGCGAAGGCCCTGAGTACGAGACAATCATCATGACAGGCCCAGTCTGTGGAATTTATGATCTTGAGGCCATTGCCCTTTCCAATTATCGTCTGAATGAGCTTGGTCTTGACACCATCAGCTTTGGCGGAACCCTGGCCTGTGCCATGGAGCTTTTTGAGAAAAAAATCATAACTCCTGAAGATACGGGCGGAATCGACCTCTGTTTCGGAAATTTCGGAATTCTGGAAAAGATGGTTGAGCTTGTCGCTAAGAGGGAAGGCATCGGAGCAAAACTTTCCGAAGGGGCATTTCGTCTGGCCAGCTTTTTTAAACACCCAGAGTTTTCGATGACTGTCAAGTGCCTGGAAATTCCAGCCTATGACCCTCGCGCTTCCTACACCCAGGCCTTAGGTTATATGACCTCGCCCACAGGTGCTTGCCACTTGAGAGGCGGCTATGCTGTCTCTCTTGCCTTTTTTGCCGGAACAAGAGAGATCCCTGGCTATAGCCTTCTTCAGTCTCCCATTGCCATCCGCAATATGCAGAATCTTGGCATTATTCAGGATAGCCTTGGCATCTGCCGCTTCACAGGCTTTGCCTTTCCTGCAGAACCCTGGGCCAGGCTGGTGAGTGGGACAACAGGCCTTGATTTTTCAACTGCAAAATTGGAGGAGATTGCCAATAGAATCGCCACTTTGGAGCGGCTTTTTAACCTTGAAGCAGGACTTCGAAGCGAGGATGACACTCTTCCTGAACGATTCAGTCGGGAGGCCATCATCATCAATAGCCAAGAAAGGCTCATCACTCCCGAAGTGATGGAGAAGATGAGGAGCGATTATTATCAGGTTCGCAGCTGGGATCAAAAAGGAAGGCCTACCAAGAGCCTTATTGAATCATTGCGTCTGAGGGCCAAAGGTAAAGGAAAATGAGAAAATCAGATTGGAAAGTTAGCCAAGAGGTCATGCATCTTTTTCAGACAGTTGGCCGGGCCTCTCTTGTTTATGACATTCAGGATAGCCATTCCGGGAATATGGCCATTCGCTACAAGAACGAGCGGGGCGAAGAGCGTTTGGCCATCACTTCTACAGGCTCCCAGAAAGGAGACCTGGAGCCTAACCAGATCTGTCTCTTATCGACTTCTGAGACAGATTTTGGTTATTACAAGGCATCTTCTGAAACCGATATTCACGCCAGGATTCTAGGTCTTAAAGGTGTCCGTGCCTCAATCCATGCTCACACCAAAGACCTGACCATTGCCACCCTTGATGATGAAAAAAAACCCATTCAGCCCGCAGCTTTCATTCCCATTGATCCTCTTGGCTATTATCATCTTGGCGGCTGTGTTCCCGTGGATTGGGTGGAGATTCCCAGTGGGTCAGCCGAAATGGTTGATATCATCACTAAAAGGTTGGCTCAATATCCAGCTACAGTCATCCAGACTCACGGTACTTTTGCCAGAGGCCGGACTCTTAAAGAGGCATTTTTTCGTGCCTGTTTGGCCAATAACTCCGGTTATATTGTCCGCCTCTCAAATAAACTGGAGGTTGATGTGGAGAGCCTGAGGCGGAAAATCCAGGCCGACCCAGACTCCCATTTCCAGTTTCCTCCTGCTGAATACGAAATTGAAGGCGATGAGGTCTGCGATTTTCCCCAAGAAGAGGAGATTCTCAAAGAGTTTTTTAAGGCAGGGACAAGAATCTTTGAATCCCGGCTTTCACCCTTTCATAGCGGTTCTTTGTCCATCCGCGGTGTCTCGACCTTGTTCTATGCGCCTAAGGCCTCCATGCCTAGGGAGATTGGTGCCCCTCTTCTTGAAGTTTCCCTCAGGCAAAAGAAAAGCGATCCTTCCGAGCTTGCCCTTCACAAAGAGATCTATGCAGAGACGAACTTTCAGACCATCATCCACTGCTATGTTCCTGAGGCTGAAGCCATCTCCCGCTTTATCCCGCCAGGAGAGAGCGAGCCTGTGGAGCGGATTGTGCCTATTGATGCCGAAGGAAGTTTTCTCTATCTTGTTATCCCTATTCTTCCTCCGAAATTTGATAAGGAGAAATTCCTGAGATTCCTTCATGACTACAAAGTCGTGATCGTCAGGGGAGGTGGAGTCTGGGGAGTGGGGAGTCAATCTATTTCCGAAGTTCTGCACCATCCCTCCTCTGTTCGGGAGATCTGCCTCTATCGCCTCGGCGCCTTTGAGCGGGGATTGAGCCTTGGAAAAATGGAGCCAGAGAAAGCTAAAAGATGGTAAATTCAAGCCGAGATGCTGAAGACTATCTCTGGAAGCATGTCCTTTTATGTGATTCAATTGAGTGCAGGAAGCTGCCCTTGGCCCCCGCACCCATCATAAATATCACATATTCAGAGATGCTATCTCTGGGGCTCGATGATGACTTTCATTGACTCGTCTGCGGCTGCGACGAGCTTGAATCCTCTGCCTGTTTCAGCCAGAGGCAATCTGTGAGTGATCATATCCGTAACTTTGACCCTTTTTGCCCTCAAGAGTTCAATCGTCTCGACAAGGTCATCGATATTAACCGCGTAGGAGGTGCGAAGGGTTATTTCATTTCTCCAGAATTCATTGATGGGAATAACAAGTTTATCATCAGGATGGGGGACAGCGAAGAAAAGAATCGTTCCTCCTCTATCCACTGCTTCAAGGGCCTGCTGGGCAGCTTGAAGGGTTCCAGCGCAGAGGATAACCCGCTCAGCAAGCCTTCCTTGATTGTCTTGCCTCAGCATATCAGGAGTGAATTCTTTTCCATGAAAGACAAAATCTGCTCCGCACTTTCTGGCCATTTCCATCCTATAGGCTGAGATATCTGTGGAGATGATCCGGCCCACTCCAAGTGCTGCGGCCAGTTTGATATGAAGGATTCCTGAAATCCCGCTGCCAAGGACAAGGAGCGTCTGTCCAGGTTTTATTTTGGCAATTTTCTGGCCGCGAAGCACACAGCCAAGAGGTTCGATAAAAGTTCCCTCATCATAAGAGAGTTCATTGGGGAGGAGAAAAGTTCCTCTGTCCGCATTTAGGGCCGGGACGCGAATGAATTCAGCAAAACCGCCTGGATCAAAATTCGTGGTATGAAGGGTTTGACAAGCTGTGTGATGGCCGCTCGTGCAATAATGGCAGGTGTTGCAGGGCACATGGTGGGAGACAAAAACTCTGTCTCCCGTTTTATATTTCTTAACATTCAGTCCTACTTTAGCAATTTCACCTGATATCTCATGGCCAAGAACCCTGGGTGCTTTTTTTATTCTGTACCATTCCAAAACATCGCTTCCGCAAATGCCACTGGCCATCACTTTAACCAAAAGCTCATCAGGCCCAATTTCTGGAGTCGGGATCTCCTCAAGTCGGACATCATTGTTGTTGTAATACATAGCCACTCGCATCCGGATACCCCACAGTTAAAAAGAGAGAAAACTATTTCTTTTCTTGATTGAAAAGTTGATAAGCTTCATCGACAGATTCTCCTTGGTGGACCACGGCTCTGACCGCTTTGATCATGGCTAGAGGTGAGTCAGACTGAAAGATGTTTCTTCCCATGTCCACACCGGCTGCTCCTCTGCTGATAGCTTCATAGGCCATCTCCAGTGCGTCCCGCTCAGGAGTTTTTTTGCCGCCAGCAATGACTATCGGAACAGGACAGGTCTCTACCACCTTCTCAAATTCCTGGCAGTAATAGGTTTTCACAAAATGAGCGCCCAGCTCTGCAGCAATGCGACAGGCCAGGCTCAAATAGCGGGCGTCTCTTTCCATCTCTTTACCAACAGCTGTGACAGCCAACACCGGGATGCCAAATTCCTCACATTCATTGACTAGATTCGATAAGCCGAGGAGCGTCTCTTTCTCATGAGGAGATCCAACAAAGATGGAAAGGGCAACAGCAGAGACATTCATGCGGATGGCCTCTTTGACTGAGGTTGTTATTCCTTCATTGGAGAGAGTTCCGAGGATGCTTGTTCCGCCTGAGACCCTGAGCACAATCGGAATACGAGCTTCAGGCGGCACGGATGTTCTCAGCACTCCTCTTGTCAGCATGAGCGAATCAGCATAGGGAAGGAGAGGCTCGATGGTCTTCCTTGGAGTTTCCAGGCCGCTTGTCGGCCCGAGAAAATAGCCATGGTCGACAGCCAGCATCACAGTCCTGCCTGTTTCAGGCTTGATGATCCGCGATAGCCGATTTTTTATACCCCAGTCCATTTGTCCCTCCTCAATTTTATTTCAGCGCGCTCGATAAAAGCTGCAAAGGATTTATATCACAGGAAAAAATTGATGGCAAATGGGTGTACGAATAATTTGCAGACACATAGCGGACTCATTTTCCTACGTTTTTCCCCCGGGATTGCAGACCTTTTTCTGGGGTACTCATAAAAATGAGCCCCGGAGCAAAAGTCTATAGACGCTAGAACTCCAAGAACCATTTCCATATCGGCTTGATCGAAACCTTTTTTCCTTTGTATGATTCCTGTCCTTCCTCATCGTCGGTAAGGACAGTCAAGGCCTGGCATCGGAGTTCTTTGCTTGCTTTGACCAGCGACCGCAGCTCGCGCTCTCTCGTATTTTTATAGCTGATATCTACACAGACTTGGATAAGCTCCAGAATGTGGGTTACATCCTTTAAGCAAAAATCGACTTCCTCGCCGGTCGTGTTCTTCCAATAGAATACGTCCGGCCCCTTTCGATAATGTTTGCGTCTTTGCAGTTCTACGGCTACGCAGTTTTCATATAGCCAGCCCCGGTCTTCGGATGTTTTGAATGCTGCGGCATGGACGAGGCCGGTATCGATACTGTAAATCTTTTTTGGCGCAAGGACTTGCTGACGAAGCTTATAAGAAAAACGCTCGACGACGAAGAAGAGGTAGGACGACGTGAGAAAATCCACAAATTTGCGGACGGTATGAACATCCTTCAGATGGACGGAATCTCTCAAACGGGAATAAGTGAATTCGCGGCCGTATTGAGAAGCCAGAATCCTGGCTAGGTCTCGGAACATCGCGGCTTTTCGAATCTTATACCGGAGGATAATGTCTCTATAGAGGACATCCTCATAGATGCTTTTGAGGATAGGGGGGCCGAATTTATGGACCTCAGGGAAACCGCCATCATCAAGGTAACGAACAAATTCGCGATGCATTTCGGCTTTCTGAATGGAGGTGATTACTTCATGAGAGGGAAGTTCCATCCCTCGCATCCGAAGATGCTCCCGGAAGGAAAAAGGGAACAACGTGAAGTCGATGTGCCGTCCGGCCAGATGGGTGGATAGTTCTCGGGAGAGAAGCTTAGCATTTGAGCCCGTAACGATGATTTTCTTGGTCCGGCGAAGCCTGTTGACAAAAAGTTCCCAGCCCTGGACATTCTGCACCTCGTCTAGGATGATGATCTCGAATTTGGGATATAGTTCATAGAAGCATTCTAACACCAAATTGAGTTCGTTTTGGCTTAAGGACATGCGCTCATCGTCGAAGTTTAAATAGGCATACGCCTTTTTAGCGGCCGCGAGTAAAGCAAGAAAAGATTTCCCCGTCCTTCGAGCGCCAGTGATGACGACGGCGTTCGGATAGGACAATGCGGGAAGGAGATCGATTTCACGCGCTATGATTCGCTCTTTGTTGAAGATGGAATCGATTTCTTCCCTTTGCTCAAGGATGATTTGTTTGATCAGGTTCTTATTCACTTGTTATTCCTAATCGCAAAGATATTATAAATATATGTGATTATTAATCACAAGTCAAGCTTGAGTCCGTGCTTGATATTGTGGCTGCTTCGCATTTCTGCGACAACCCAGGCAACCTATTGAGTGCTTTGACGAAGCGTCCGTGATCGAATGGTAGCTGCTGTTTTAGGATATTGAAGATTTCACTTACCACCATTCAAGCGATTAGCTATTTTGCCGCTTGTTTGCTAATTCCTTCTTTTAAAAGCCGCTCGAAAGGTTTTTTTATTTCCAGCGGATTATCATCACGAAGCTAGCTATATTTCTATTCCAACTTCATCATCTTCAGCAATTCTTTGAGCCTCGAGTCTCCGCGCAGGTTGTCAAAAAGCGGATCCACTTTAAGAAGAATAATATAGAGAGAACTCTCATTATAGGCCTTGTTGAGCCATGCGAAGGCGTCATTCTTTTCGCCAAGGCCCGCATAGATCTGGGCTATAAAATAGGGGTCGACATAGTTTTTCTTGGAGTGATATTTCAATTGCTCTATTCTATCCCGGGCCTCACTTTTTTTGCCTATCACGGCATAAGTATATCCAATGTATCCGATCATCATTATCTGAATTTCGGAAAAAGTCGCGCCTTTTTGGAACTTTTCAATGGCTTGGTTAAGGATTCCTTTTTCTAGATAGGTCATCCCTAGCCATTGGTAAAGAGGAGGGAAATTGGAATCCATCTCAACTGTCTTTTGCAGTTGTTCCATCGCCTCGTCGTACCTGCGAGCTAAGAATAGAACTTGGCCCAAACAAGAATTTATAATAACTGAAAAGGGTTCTAGCTCCAGCGCTTGCCTCATTTCTTGAATGGCTTCTTTATGGCGTCCTATTATGGACAATAAATGGGAGTACATATGGCGCGCTTCTGCATTTGAAGAGTTGAGCGCTAAGGCCTGCTTGTATTCCATCTCTGCATTTGTCCATTCCCAATCAAGCCATATCCTAATATTTCCCAGCGAAACATGAGCTTCACTGAGCGTATCGTCTATCTCAAGCGCCTTAATGGCCTCCGCTTTGGATCTTGTGTAAGCATCCTTTCTGGGCAAAAAACCGTACCATCCTAGGTCTAAATAGCAGTCGGCCAAACCAGTGTGAGCCAACGCGAATTCTGGGTCTTTTTCGACGGCCTTCTGGAAGCTTTCAATACTTCTCTTCCAGCCTTTTTCTGTCTTCTTGTTCCGAAAGTAGTGTCCCTGCAAGTAGAGGTTATAAGCTTCTAAATTTTCAGTATGGCGCTTCGTAATTTTCTCTTTTTCGTCGCCTATCAGCGTGACCTTCAGTTTATCTGCAATTGTTAAGGAAATCTCATCCCAAATGTTAAATATGTCTTTAAGCTCTCGGTTGTACGTTTCCGACCAGAGATGGAAGCCGTCAGAGATGTTAACGAGTTGAGCAGTGACTCGAAGCTAGTTACCTATTTTTCTTATACTTCCCTCGAGCACTGTCTCGACATCGAGCTTTCTGCCAATTTCGCGTATATCTTCGGCTTTTCCTTTGAACGTGAATACAGAAGTTCTTGCGGGAACTTTTAGTTCCTTGATATTACTCAGCCGGTTGATAAGTTCCTCCGTCATCCCGTCACAGAAGTACTCTTGATCTTTCTGAGGGCTCATATCAAGGAAGGGCAGAACGGCGATCGAGTTTTTCCGTTTGGGAGTGGGAATGGCCTCTGGTTCGGGTCCTTTCAGGAGGAGAATGAAATTAATATCTAGGAGAA
>CAZPAX010000002.1:0-33356 GCA_964584535.1 uncultured Eubacteriales bacterium | reverse complement strand
GGAATCCTGGACAGTCTGACTTCCCTTCTTCTCCGGACTTTCTACAAAAAAAAATTTCTTCTCTTGCTTTCGGCCATGTTCATTGCCATGTTTCCAGGAATGATCATCGGCTCTTCTGTAGCTGCTGTTCTCACCTCAGGCCCTCTTATCGCACCTTTACTCATGAAACTCGGCCTCCCCAAAGGAAAAACCGCTGCTTTCCTGGCCATGGGCGGAATTGTGGGGATGATTGCCCCACCAGTCAACATCATGGTTATGATCATGGGAGCAGGAGTTGATATGCCTTATGTGGGTGTCGCTCTTCCTCTCCTTGCTATCTCCATTCCTCTGGCCATCATCATCTCCCTCTGGATCGGCTACAGAGATATCAAGATAATCGACTATGAAGAAATGATGACCATTCTTCCTGAATCTCTTTATCCAAAATACGGCTTTCGCCTCTATCTTCCCTTGATTTTGGTCCTGGGACTGATGCTTGGCCAGGGAATCCTGGTCAAATTCATGCCTGATATCGGAATTCCCGGCATTTTCCTCTTAGGTAGTCTAGTTGGAATCTTCTGCGGCCGGCCTCTAAATTATCTCAAGATTACTCAGAAAGCCATAGAAGAAGCCATGCCCATTCTTTGCATCCTGGCTGGAGTAGGAATGTTCATCCAGATCATGACTCTCACTGGAGCAAGAGGCTGGACTGTTATTTCCATCCTTTCCTTTCCCTCTTTCCTTCTCTACCTTGGAATCTCTTTGAGCCTCCCCCTTTTTGGAGGAGTTTCCTGCTTTGGTGCTGTCTCCATTTTTGGGATTCCCTTTATCCTCGCTCTTGTCGGCAAGAACGCCATACTCACCACCTCTGCTCTATCGACCATTGCAGCTATCGGAGATTTGATGCTCCCTGCTGCTGTAGCTGCCAGGTTTTCGGCCCAGATTGTCGGTGAGCCTCGCTTTTCCAGAATTCTGCGGCACTGCCTCGTCCCCTCGCTCTTTATTCTGACCATGGGAATAGGAGTCTTGTTGTTTTCACCCTTTCTTGACAAAATTTTTTAGAGGAAAAAATGCAGATTATCTACCAAATTCTCGTCCTTTATTTAACATTGAATTTTATTTATTATCTTTTTCGTGAGAAAAAATTCTGGAACCAAGTGAACACTATTCTTGTCCTAGTCCTATTTTTGCTCCGTCTCTTTTTGATTAAATAAAAATGAAGACTTTAAAAAAGAATGCAATTTCAGGATCGGTTCTCTTCCTTTTGACTCTTATCATCTGTTTTTTCTCTGGTCTTAGATTCTTGAGCATGCGTCAGAAAGAGCCGATTTTTCCGAGTTCCGCTCTTTCTTCCCAGAAAATGCTGAGCGACTACTTCCCCAGATTGAAAAATAGAGGAGGAGATACAGAGGTCTACTTTTTCGAGGGCCGGGAAGAAGGAGGAAATCTTCTTATCCTGGGTGGCACCCATCCCAATGAACCAGCAGGATTTGTGACGGCTGTTCTTTTGATTGAAAATATTCAGGTTAAAAGGGGAAAAGTGGTTATTATTCCAAGGGCCAATTCGAGCGGCTTCAGCCATAGCGACCCGCAGGAAGGAAGTCCTCAGAGATATTTTCTTGAAGCGCAAAGTGGAAGAAGGTGGTTTCGGCTCGGATCGCGACTGACCAATCCTGTCCACCAATGGCCCGATCCAACTATGTATCGAAACCCGGCTGGCCAAAACCTAACAGGCTCAGAAATTCGAAATCTCAATCGCTGCTATCCTGGAAGAAAAAAAGGTTATTTAACAGAAAAGGTGGCCTACGCCATCATGGAATTGATAAAGGAAGAGAAAATTGACTTAGGCCTTGATCTCCATGAGTCTGCTCCAGAGTACCCTGTCATCAATGCCATTGTCTTTCATGAAAATAGCGCTGAGCTGGCTGCCCTAGCCCAGATGGAGCTTCAGGTGGAAGGGCTTGAGTTTCGGCTTGAAGCCTCACCGACAAACCTTCGCGGCTTAAGCCACAGGGAGTGGGGAGACCATGCTGGAATTAAAGTCGTTCTGCTCGAAACCCCCAATGCTTCCCATGGCCGGCTCAAAGGAAAAACTTCTCCTTCTTTGATCGTCGATGGAAAGGATAAAAACTATACTAAGGCTGCAAAGCTTGGCTGGCTCTTTGTCCCCTACCCAGAAGAGGGAGTCCCTCTTAAGCTCCGCGTTGCCCGCCATCTCGGAGCCGTAGAAGCACTTCTTAAAAGCTTTGCCGAGATCGAACCCCAAAAGACAATTGAAATAGAAAATATCCCACCCTGGCGCAAGGTGAAAGAAAAGGGACTCGCTTCGTTTCTAAGGTCTCCCAATAAAACCAAGAAGTAGTTTTTAGTGGAAGCAGCAAATCTTTAGGGGGTACTGCGCAGCTACTCATTTCAAGGTAATAAATGAAGTTAAATTCTATGGGCGGGCTGAAGCCGCCTCTAGCCCCCGGACCCCGAGGGAACCAGTCCCGTCGGTTCCCCCCATCGGAGAAGCCGATGGGCCCCCTCTCCGCTACGGGGGCTTCAGGGCGGCATCCATCCCGCCCAATATTGGATTTCACATGAATTATTGCCTTCGCTCCCCAACGTTTTGCTACTTCCTTTTTAGTGCTCAGGTGAAGGTTGCGCCTTGATAATCTTATTTGATATTTTTTGAATGATCTATGCCTGCAAATCTATTTTGCAACTATTCAGAAAAATCGAAAGTTTAAATTAAAGAAAAAAGACGACTAGCTCAAGGAATAGGCAAAAAATATTCCCAAGGAGTTTTCCTTGGTTTTAAGGAATGGAGGAAGACATGAATCCGATTTTAAAAAAAGTATCTTTGTTGTTGCTCCTGAGCTTAGGGCTTGCCGGCTGCAGCACATTCAATACCTTTTTGACGGATAGCCGGTTACCAGATCACCAGATCATTATCGATGGGAAGAGCGATGACTGGCGAGGAGAATTGTACATTGCTGAGAACGAGCGAGTCTCTCTTGGATTCCTGAATGATCAGGAAAATCTCTATGTCTGCCTTCTCGCCGAAAACAATTTTACGCGGAACCAGATCATGATGCAGGGCCTGACTGTCTGGTTTGATCCACAAGGAGGAAAGAAGAAGGCCTTGGGGATCAAATTTCCCTTGGGCATGCCTGCGGCCGAGCGGCCCATGCCTTGGAGAGAGGATCAAGAGGAGCCGGGACTTGAGAATGTTCCCGGAGGGACTATGACAGAGTTGGAGATCATCCGATCAGAAAAGGAAGAGCCCCAAAAAATGAATATCGCTGAGGCAAAAGGGATCGAGATCAAAGCCCTGCCATCGACCGGGATGCTTGTTTATGAACTCAAAATACCACTCCTCCCAACAGAGGAGCACCCTATTGCTTTGGCTGCTGAGCCGGGGAAGAAAATTGGGGTAGGATTTGAAACTGGAAAACTCGATCTTGGCAAGATGTCCCGGCGTCCAGGCGGAATGCCTGGTGGCGGCAGACCTCCGATGGCCGGGGTGCCTGGCCGGGGAGGAATGGGCGGATTCGGAAGGGGGCCACAAATGCCTGAAGGCCTCAAAATCTGGGCCATCGTTAAATTGGCGGAAGGTCAAACTAGCCAATGGCCAGAGCTGTTATTTTTGTCTAAATGGAACGAATAGCTTTTGGCCAAGGTCTTAGAAATTTGATTCGGTATCAGATCATTAAGCCCCGAGGATATGAGAAAGAAGAAATCATTCACCGCATTGGCCGGAGCTATGAAGGATTGATCATTTCTGTATTCATGACACTCGCCCAAGCTAGGAGCCCGGAGCTTGACAAATATTCTTCAATCGAATAGCCCGGCTTCCTGACAATTGCCAGGACATCAACAGCCATTGCCTCTAGAGTTGGACATGACATGAGCGCCTTCATTCTTCCCTGGCGCAAGGAGAAAGAAAAGGGATTCGCTCCTTTCCTCAGATAATTTTGACAGCCAATCTTTGCCATGCTATAAGTATCTGGCAGTCTATGAAGAGGGAAAATTAAAATGGAGGTAAAACGATGAGCAGGCACAAATTTCTCTTTCTTTTGGGAATAATTCTTATCCTGGTCGGAATTTCCCTGGCCGAGCAAACATACGAAATCAAGATAGAGTTCAACGTGCGAGTAAAGATGCGAGATGGGATCGAGCTTTCCGCGGATGTCTACCGCCCTGATACGGAAGGCAAGTTCCCTGTTATTCTCTCCCGTACTCCCTACAATAAGAATGGCTCACGCACGCTAGCCTTTGGCCGCTACTTTGCCTCGCGCGGTTATGTCTATGTTGAGATGGATGTCCGGGGCCGGGGAGATTCTGATGGCGTCTTCATCCCCTACCGAAACGATGGCCTTGATGGCTATGATGCCATTGAATGGTGCAGCCAGCAGTCTTGGTCAACTGGAAAAGTGGGGACAATCGGCGGCTCCTACAATGGCCGCATCCAGTGGCTTGCAGCCATCCTCCAGCCGCCTCATCTTGCCACGATGATCGTCATGGTCACACCTTCTGATCCTTTTGTGGAAACACCAACAGGTGTTCCGATGCCGATTATGATCAGCTGGTATCACTACACCTCAGGTCGTGTCCTTCAGAACATGCAAGCTTTGGACTGGTCAAAGATTCATTCCCATCTTCCGATTTATACCATGGATGAGGCCATTGGCCGGCCGTTGAATATCTGGAAGGAAGAAGTCGACCACTCCAAGCTGGATGAGTGGTGGGAGCCTCTCCGTTACCAGAATAAATTCGAGCGGGTCTCAGTTCCTGTTCTCCATATCTCTGGCTGGTATGATGATGAGCAGATCGGAACTCCTCTGAACTTTACTGGCATGACCACCAAGGGAAAAACAGAGGAGATCCGCCGCAGCCAAAAACTGCTCATGGGCCCCTGGCCCCATGGCGTGCTGGCCGCACCCCGGCGACTTGGAGATGTGGACTTTGGCCCTGAGGCTTCAATGGACCTCAACGGCTACTTCCTGCGCTGGTTTGACTACTGGCTTAAAGGAAATGACAATGGCATCATGAAGGAGCCGCCAGTCCACGTCTTCCTCATGGCTGAGAATAAATGGGTAGATGAGAACGAATGGCCAATTGCCCGCACCCAGTGGACTAAATTCTATCTCCACAGCGAGGGCCGGGCCAACAGCCTCTTTGGCGACGGCTCACTTTCCGCGATAGAGCCCAGAAGTGAGCCCGCTGATCATTATACCTACGATCCAGAAAGGCCAGTCCCTTTCATTACCGATCCCTCTTTTGCCCAGGTTGGAGGCCCTGATGACTACCGGGCAGTAGAGCGCCGCGATGATGTCCTCGTTTATACCAGCGAGCCTCTTGCGGAGGATACGGAAATATGCGGCCCGGTCAGAGTCAAGCTCTTTGCCAGCTCCTCAGGGCCTGATACAGATTTTATGGCCAAGCTTCTCGATGTGTGGCCAGATGGCTTTGCCCAGCGCCTGACAGATGGCATGGTGCGAGCCCGGTTCCGTGACGGTATGGACAAGCCTTCCCTCATTGAGCCTAATAGGGTCTATGCTTATGACATTGACCTCTGGAATACCTGCCAGATGTTTAAAAAAGGGCACTCCATCAGGCTTGAGATTTCCTCCTCTGCTTTTCCAAAATATGACCGTAATCCCAACACAGGAGAGGAGCTGGGAAAGACAACCCGTGTGCAGAAGGCGGCGCAGAGAATTTTTCACGACCGAAAATACAGCTCTTATGTTCTGTTGCCTGTCGTTCCAAAGAAAAAATAGAACCTAATTTCTTTCGACTGCAAGAAAAATTATAAGCAGTACTAAATTTCTGGCCGGCGAGAAAGAGATGCTGAAAAAGAGATTGAAAATAAGAATTCAGCCCTGCTGCCGAGAAAAGGAAAAGCGACGCTAAGTCAAGGTTTCATTTACACTTAGGATTGACAAAGAGCCTTGGCTTATATAGTATAAGGCGTCATCCAAATTTTAGAGAAATGGAAATCATTACTGCCAAAAATAGCGGATTGTGCTATGGAGTCAAAAGAGCTCTGCGCATAGCGCGGGAGACAAGAAGCACAAGAAGGGGGAAAGTTTTGACGCTGGGCGCTTTAATCCACAACCCTCAGGTTATCGCTGACCTCAAAAGGCAAGGAATCGATTCGGTCGAAAACCTGAAGGACATCGAAGACGCAACAGTCATTATCCGCAGCCACGGCGTGTCGCCCGATGTTTACAAATCACTCCTTCAAAAAAAAATCAAAGTCATTGATGCCACCTGCCCGATTGTCAAGAAAATTCAGAAATTGGTCGAACGCTTAACCAGAGAGAAAAGGGAAATTGTTATTGTCGGCAATCGTGAACATCCCGAAATAAAGGGCCTGGTCGGATACAGTCGGGGAAAAGGGATCATTGTCGAAAATGAAATCCAGGCGAGTGTCTTGCCTCCAAAAAAAAAGAGGGCCGTTCTTGCCCAATCAACCCAGGATCTCTTCCTTTTTGAAAAAGTTGTCTCTGCGCTCATCGAAAAAACTGAGGAGCTCAAGGTCTATAACACGATTTGCCATTCCACTCAAACTCGGCAAAAATTGACTTCAGCTCTAGCTTCAGAAGTCGATACCCTTTTCATCATCGGCGGAAAGGCAAGCTCAAACACTAATAAACTCTACCAAATCTCAAAAAGAATCTTAGCCAATACTCATTTTATTGAAAAAGCGGAACAAATCACTCCAAAAATGTTAAAAGGAGCGAAAAAAATAGGCATTTCAGGGGGGGCATCTACTCCACCAGAAGCTATCCACGAAGCTGTGGCGAAAATCAAGAATAGCTTCAAACAGCAAATCCAAAGCGAGAACATGGTCCAATGTCAGAGATAACGAAACGAAAAGAAGAAAAAATCTCTTCTGAGGATTACAAAACCCTGCTGGAGAAGTATCAATTCAGTGCCAAGGAAATAGCTCCTGGAAAAATCGTCAAAGGCAAGGTGATTAAAATCACTCCAAACCATGTACTTGTCGATATTGGCTTTAAATCTGAAGGAGTAATCCCTCTTGAAGACTTTGAGGACAGCCAGGAGCCAGGCAAAATCCGTCTTGGGGATGCTGTCGAAGCACTTTTGGAAAAGGCGGATTTCCGGGAGGGTTATCTTGTCCTCTCCAAAAAGAGGGCAGATGTTTTAAAAGCCCTAGATACGCTGGAAAGAGCCTACATCCATCAGAGCTGGATCATTGGAAAAATCAAAGAAAAAATAAAAAATGGATTCATCGTCAACGTGGGAATCAAAAGCTTTCTCCCTGACTCCCATGCCGATGTCAAACCTGTCAAGGATCCAGAAAAACTCATCGGAAACAATTACAAATTCAAAGTCATAAAATTCGATAGGAAAACAGAAAATGCAGTCCTTTCCCGGAAGCTTTTTCTCCAAGACGAAAAAGAAAAAAGAAGAAGGCGGGTCTTCAGCAACTTGAGTCAAGGGCAGAAAATCAAAGGCCATGTCAAGTCTTTGACCAATTTCGGAGCCTTTGTGGACCTGGGCGGAGTGGAGGGGCTTCTTCATATCTCAGATATGTCCTGGGGAAAGATCAATCATCCCTCAGAGCTTCTTGAGGTTGGTCAGGAAGTCGAAGTTTTGGTCCTTGATTTCTCGGAGAAAGATGAGAAAATCTCCCTTGGCTACAAACAACTGACTCCCGATCCCTGGAAAAATATCGAAGAAAAATATAAAGTTGGACAAAAAGTCAAGGGCAAGGTTGTCAGCCTAACCGACTTTGGCGCTTTCATCGAGCTTGAAAAAGGTGTCGAAGGGCTCGTCCATATTTCAGATCTCACCTGGTCCCGCAAACTCGTTCATCCTAAAAAAATTCTAAATGTCGAAGATGAAGTCCTGGTGACAGTGCTGGATGTAAATCCCTCATTGAAAAGAATCTCTTTGGGCCTCAAGCAGGCTACACCCCATCCACTGGAAATCCTCAAACAAAAATTCAGCCCTGGCTCTCGTGTCAAGGGTGTTATCACTAGCATCACCGATTTTGGCGCTTTTATGGAAGTTGAAAAAGGAATCGAAGGTCTTATTCATATCTCGGATATTTCTTGGGAAAAAATCAAGCATCCCTCGCAGAAACTGAAAGTTGGGGAAGACGTTGAAGCCATTATTCTCAATATCGATGTCGAAAAGCAGAAAGTTTCTTTGGGAATAAAACAGCTCCAAGGAGATATCTGGGAGGATTTTTTCGCTAGGCATAAAACAGGCGATCTTGTCAACGCCAAAATCGTGCGGATTGCTGACTTTGGAGTTTTTGTCGAGATAACTCCAGGAATTGAAGGGGTCGTTTTCCTCTCCGAACTCGATGAAAAAAAGATTGAAAACCCTGCCGAAAGTTTTTCTGTGGGAGAGGAGCGAGTGGCAAAAATCATAAAAATGAATCCAAAAGAGAAAAAAATATCTCTCAGTTTCAGGCAAGCCCAGCTGGAAATGCAAAAGCTGGAATACCAAAAATACATGTGGCATCAGGATAATCGATTTTCCCTGGGCGATATCATGAAGGATCAGCTCAAAAAAATTAGTTCTCCAAAAAAGACAGTCACAAAAAAGGAGGAAAAAAATGATTAAAGCCGACCTCATTAACAAAATCTCTAAAGAAATGAACATCCCCAAACAAGAGGCAGAAATTGGCGTAAATCTCTTTTTCAAGACAATCAAGGATGCGATCTTGAAAGGAGAAGAGATCGAAGTCAGAGGTTTTGGGAGTTTTCGTTTCCGAAAAAGGACTTCTCGGGTCGGAAGAAATCCACGGACTGGAAGTCCGGTGAAAGTTCCTCCTAAAAAAGTCCTCTATTTTAAGCCAAGCAAACTTTTCAAAGAACTGATCAATAAATAATGGAATATATCTCAGCTCCTTGGAGAGAAGAATATGTGAAGAAAGTCCTAAAAATGAATGCGTGCATCTTCTGCCAAGCTCTCAAGCTCAAAAACGACCGGAAGGCTTTTATCCTTTTCCGAGGGATCTCGAACTTCATTATTCTCAACAAATACCCTTATACACCTGGCCACTTGATGATCGCTCCCTACAAACATCTTGCTTCTTATGAGCAGACAAAAAAGGAAACCTCTGACGAAATGGCAGATCTTCTCAAATTGAGCCTTAAAGTCTTGAAGAGGAACTACAAGCCTCACGGATTTAATACAGGCATGAACCTCGGCCAATGCGCTGGTGCGGGTGTGACCGACCATTACCATCTCCATGTCATACCCCGCTGGATTGGGGATTCAAATTTCATGCCCTTGGTCAGCCGAACCCGGGTTCTTATTGAGGATTTGCCAACAACATATGAGCGACTCCTCTCCATATTCCAAAAAGAGAAAATTTAAAAAATTTTCCTCTCCAGTGAGGAGAGAGGAAACCTGATTTAGAGAAGGGAAAAAATGAATTTCGAACTCAGCGAAGAGCAAAAGTTGCTAAAGGAAATGATCAGGGATTTTGCCAAAAAGGAGATACTCCCTCAAGTCAAAACTCTGGAGGAAAGTCACCAATTTCCTCTGGAAATATTAAAAAAGCTGGCTTCATTGGGGATCTTGGGAATGTCTATCCCTCCTGAATATGGAGGGACAAAAACAGATTCTCTTTCCCTTGCCCTTGTCCTGGAGGAATTGGGCAGAGTCTCTCCAGCGCTGGCAGTGATTGTAAGCGTCCACTGTTCGCTTTTC
This sequence comes from uncultured Eubacteriales bacterium, assembly GCA_964584535.1. Lineage (GTDB taxonomy): Bacteria > Acidobacteriota > Aminicenantia > Aminicenantales > CAZPAX01 > CAZPAX01. Next base: position 23,693 of record CAZPAX010000002.1, on the reverse strand, counting down.
TGCTACGCCATTCTCAAATTTGGAACCAAGATGCAGAAGACGAAATATCTTCCTAAGTCAGCCAAAGGAGAAATCTTAGGAGCCTTTTCTCTGACTGAGCCTGGAGCTGGTTCTGATGCCACGAATTTGAAAACTAGAGCTCAAAGACACGGCAATTTTTATATTTTGAACGGGATAAAGTCCTGGGTCACCAGCGGAAGCGAAGCTGACGCTGTTATCCTCTTTGCCTTCACCGAGCCAGAGCCTGGCTCAAAGAAGCTCTGTGCCTTCATTATTGAAAAAGATTTCCCTGGTTTTAAGGCCTCTAAGATTGAAGAAAAAATGGGGCTCCACTCTTCTCTAACTACAGAGCTTGTCCTTGAAGACTGCCAGGTGCCTGTGGAAAATCTCCTTGGAGAAGAGGGAAAGGGCGCTTCCATAGCTTTCCACTGCCTTGACCGCTCGCGGATTGGCATCGCTGCCCAAAGCGTTGGCCTTTCCGAGCAGGCCCTGGAAGAAGCAGTGAGGTACGCAAACCAGAGAGAAGCTTTTGGCAAAAAAATTTCTGAATTCCAGGCCATTCAATTCATGATTGCCGACATTGCCACTCTCCTTGAAGCTTCGCGGCTGCTGACTTATCGAGCCGCCAATTTCAATGATAAGGGGAAGCCTTTTACCAAGGAAGCCTCCATGGCCAAGCTTTTTGCCTCAGAGGCAGCCAACAGAATTGCCTATCAAGCCCTACAAATTCATGGCGCCTATGGCTATTCCAAGGAATTTTTAATTGAAAGAATCTTTAGAGATGCCAGAGTCCTGACGATCTATGAAGGGACCTCTGAAGTCCAGCGCTTGGTTGTTGCCAGAAATCTACTCAAAGAATTTTAGTTTGTCGGAAGAGACAACATTTGAGGTGAGATCATGCTAAAAGCGATGAGAAAAAATGTTAAATCTTTGGCTCCTACCTTGTGGATTGTGATCGCCGCTTTTGTTGTTGCCATTTTTGCTGTCTGGGGAGGAGCAGGACGTTTAGGAGAGACCCGATCTGCCAACACAATCGTTTTTGTGGGGAGAGAAAAGATCTCGACAGATTCCTATTACCAGAACCTTAGAGAAAGACTCGAAATATTGAAAAAAAACTATCAGAGCCTGACAAAAGAATTCATTCAGCAGCTTAACATTCCTCAGCAGGTTCTGGAGCAGATGATTCAGCAAATCCTCCTCCTCCAGCTGGCCAGAGATATGGGCATCAGCGCATCCGCTGAGGAGATCCGAGAAAAAATCATCAGTTATCCTGTCTTCCAGAAGGACGGAAAGTTCATAGGTTTTGAGGAATACAGAAAAATTCTGGATTGGAACCGGATTCCCATCGCCGATTTCGAGGAAAACCTCAAAAGAGAAATCACTTTGAATAAAGTCATTCAGGTTCTCACAGCAGGAATCACCAGTACCCAGGAAGAACTCTGGAGCGAATACAAAAAAGCCAATGAAAGCGCCAAATTGGAATATCTTGTTCTCGAAAAGAGCAAAATAGAACTGCCGGAGAAGCCGCTTTCCTCAGAAGTTCAAGCCTACTTTGAAAAGAACAGAGAAAAATACAAGATTCCAGAAAAAAGGGCGGGCTCCTATGTCTTCCTCAAAGTTACGGACTTAAGAAAAGAAATAGAACTCAGTAATTCAGAAATCGCTGACTATTACAAGGATAATCAAGATCTCTACAAAGTGCCGGAAAAGATCAAAGTCAGCAGAATCTTTCTCGCCCTGGGAAACAAAGAAAAAGTGGCTGTCGTATCCGAAGCTCAAAGCCTCCTGGAGAGAATAGCTAAAGGAGATGATTTTGGAGAATTGGCTAGAAAGTATTCAGCGGATGAAAAAGCAAAAGATGGAGGAGACTGGGGGCTTTCAGAATGGAAGTCACTTTCTTCCAAAGAACAGGAAGAAATTCAAAAGCTGGAAGCGGGAAAGACTTCCGGAGTGGTGGAGCTTGAAGGAGGAGTATCGATCCTCAAAGTCACGGAAAAAGAGCCTGCCTCAACCCAGCCACTTGAAGAAGTTAAAGAGAGAATCAAGAACACCCTCCTCGATCAGAAGGCAAGGAATCTGGCCGGCGAGAGGATCGCCCGCTTGGAGCGAAGTTCAAAAAAAGAGAAAAGCCTAGATGTGGCATCCCAAAAAACAGGCTTCAAAATTAAAACTACAGGGCTTCTCAAAGAAGGAGAAGCCTTGGAGGATTTCGACCCCTCTGGCTCCATAAGCCAGAGCCTCTTTAAGCTCAAAGAGAAAGAGATTTCTTCTCCTATTTATGCCTTTGAAGGAGTGGGAATTGCTCAACTGGAAAAAATAGAGGCTCCGCGGCCTGCCTCATTTGAAGAAGTGAAAGAAGAAGTGGAAAAAGACGCGAGCGAGTTAAAGAGAAAAGAAAAAGTCCTGGAAAAAATCAAAGAGATTAGGGAAAGTCTTGGAGAAAAAAATTGGGAGGATATCGCCCAAAAATATAAGCTGGAATACAAAACCGTTAATGAACACAAGCGCGAACAGTATCTGAGTCTTATCGGAGAGAGTCCAGAAGCCGATCAGGTTGCCTTTTTCCTTCCTTTGAATGAAGTTAGCCAGCCCATAGAATCTGAAAATGGGTATGCCCTGCTCAGAGTTCTTGAAAGGAAAGAAACCACTTCCGAAGATTTTGAAAAAAACAAAAAGACGGAAAAGGAGAATCTCCTGGAGATAAAGAAAAACAAATTCCTCCACTCCTACCTAGCCAAGATAAGAGAAGAAAAGGGAGTGAAGATAAAATACGACCTCTTCCTCAAGGTCAACTCTGATGTCCTTTCCAGGTTTGAAGAAGAATAGTTCCTTTTTCATAAAAAATTAAAGCCAATCTTAGAGAAGGAAAAATCATTGCCAAAAAGGGAAAATTTCTCATTTAAAGGAGGAAAGGGATGAAGGTAAAAAAAATATCCTTTCTTGCTGGCATCTTCTTTCTTATCGCTCTCTTTGCCTTCAGCGCATCTGTGCCCTCCCCTCAGGAAATTCTGGGATTTAAAGTGGGTGAAGACTTTAAGCTTGCCAACTGGAACCAGATTCTTGGCTATTTCGATAAGCTCGCCTCTTCTTCAGCCAAAATCAAAGTCATCAACCTGGGCCAATCAACCATGGGGCGAAGGTTTATCATGGCTGTGATCAGCTCTGCCTCGAACCTGACCAAGTTAGAAGAGATAAAAGAAATCCAGAAAAAACTTCATGACCCAAGGTACCTCTCTCCTGGAGAAAAGGAGGAACTCGCCAGACGAGGAAAAGCAGTTATCCTTATCTCCTGCTCTATCCATTCCACAGAAATCGCCGCTTCCCAGATGTCTTTGGAACTTGCCTACCGGTTGGCATCTGAAGAAAGTCCAGAAATTCAAAACATTCTGGAAGAGACAGTCCTTCTCCTTTTCCCCTCGACAAATCCTGATGGCATTGATCTTGTTTCAGATTGGTATTCAAAGCATTTGGGCACTCCCTATGAAGCAAGCCCCATGCCCTGGCTCTATCACTACTATGTTGGCCACGACAACAATCGTGACTGGTTCATGCTTACTCAAAAAGAAACCCAGCTGGTGACCAAAGTTCTTTATAAGGAGTGGTTCCCCCTCCTTGTCTACGATGTCCATCAAATGGGCTCTCATGGCGCCCGCTTTTTTATCCCTCCTTATGATGACCCGGTCAATCCCAATCTTGATCCTTTGCTTCTGCGGGAGCTCCATCTTCTACTTGCCAAGGCGGCAGTGGATCTCACCAGGGAGGGAAAGAGTGGAATTGCGACCAATGTCATCTTTGACACCTGGTACAATTCTGCCCATCGGGCGGCCCCTCTCCGCCACAATGTTTTTGGCATTCTCTCCGAGGCGGCCAGCGCAAATTTGGCTTCCCCCATCTTTATAAGAAAAAACGAAATTCAAATGAGAGGAGAAGGAATCGAGACGTCTGGCGCTCAGTCCAATTATCTTGAACCCTGGCCTGGAGGTTGGTGGCGAATCCGGGATATTATCGACTATGAAGAGATTACCGCCCTTTCCTTGCTTAAGACAATTGCCCAGAATAAAGAGAAATACCTCTCTAATTTTCGACTATTTGCCGAAAGGCAGATCGAAAAAGGAAAAACCGAACCCCCTTTTGCTTACCTCGTCCCCCTTGACCAGAGAGACCTTCCCACGGCCTCGAAGCTTCTCCAAATTCTTCACGATGGAGGAGCAGAAATATATGAAGCAGAGCGCTCCTTTATCGCTGATGAAACGAATTATCCGGCTAATACTTTCATCATTCCCCTGGCCCAGCCTTACCGGGCTTTTATCAAGGACCTCATGGAAAGAAAAGCTTATCCAATGATGACGACCAGAGAAGGGACCCCAGATCTTCCCTATGACGAAGCCAGCTGGACTCTTCCCCTCCAGATGGGTGTTAAAGCTATCCAGGTCACAAATCCCTTTCAGGCAGAGATGAAGCAGCTTTCTAAGATAGATAGGCCGCAGACAAAATTTGCGGGAAAAGGCTCAAACTATTTCTTCCTCTCAAACCAGGCAAACAATGACTCCATCCTTCTTAACCGCCTCCACAAAAAAGGAGTGAAAATCCATTTCTCGGAGAAATCCTTCGACCATGAAGGCAAAATTTTTCCAGCAGGAACAATTATCCTCGATGGCGGGCAGGTCACCCAGCCAGCGCTTTCTGCCCTTGCCAAAGACTTAGGTTTAAATATTTTCCAAAGCAAAACAAAGCCTGAAGCTAAGCTTTTTCCTCTCCTCCAGCCTAAAATTGGCCTCTACCAATCCTGGATTGCAAACTCTGATGAGGGCTGGCTGAGATGGGTTCTGGAGCAGTTTGAGTTTCCTTTCAACTCAATCCACAATGAAGAGATAAAGGCCGGGAATCTGGAAAATTCCTACACTCATATCATTCTGCCCAGTATGTCAACTTCTACCCTGATTGAAGGAAGAAAGGAAGGCGAAACTCCTCCTCAGTATGCTGGCGGAATAGGCCAAGAAGGGATCAGCTCCTTTGAAAACTTTGTCCACAAAGGAGGCAAATTGATTTGTATCGGCAATTCTTCAGATTTTGCTATCCAATACCTTGGCCTCGCCTTGAAAAATCTTGTTTCTTTTCCATCTCCAAGAGAAAGGGCTGCTGACTCTTCGACCGAGAAAGAAAGAAAAGAAAGGATCTATTGTCCTGGCTCTCTCTTAAAAGTTGAGATAAATGATTCTCTTCCGGTCGGCTTCGGAATGGGGAAAGAGGGAACTATTTTCTCCTATTTCAGCCCTGTTTTTGCTGTAGAAAAAGGAACTGTCATCGCTTCCTATCCCCTTTATAATCCACTATTAAGCGGGATAATTCTCAATGAGGATAAACTCCTGGGAAAAGCGGCTGCAATAGAATGCTCCAGCGGAGCGGGAAAAGTCATTCTTCTCGGATTCAATGTTCTCCATCGAGCTCAAGCCCATGGCAGTTTCAAATTTCTCTTCAATTCTCTCTTATTCTGATGCCATAAATATAGTACCTGATAAAAATCCCAGCTGGTGAAAAAGAATATGGCCATCAAGGCAAAACTGACGACTTTTGATACAACCATGATTGTCGTCAGTCTGGTCATCGGGATTGGTATTTTCCGAACTCCAGCCATAGTGGCCGGCTCTACCCAGACCCCATTCCTTTTTTTTACAGCCTGGATTTTAGGCGGACTGATCAGCCTCTTTGGCGCCCTGACCTACGCTGAGATTGGCTCCAGATTCTCAAAGCCAGGGGCTTTCTACAAGGTAGTTGCAGAATCTTATCATTCTGCTTTCGCCTTCATGCTCAACTGGGCAAGCGTTCTCGTTGTCAATGGTGCCGGAGCAGCAGCTGTGGCTATGATTGGCGCAGAATATCTCAACCCGGTCATCCTCCCAGCCAGACTACAGACCCAGCTGGCAACACAGCTCACAGCCACGGGATTGATTATTTTCCTTGTCGTCATCAACTATCTTGGAATCAAAACAGGAGCCTGGGCTCAAAACATTCTCAGCCTGATGAAAATTGGCATGATTCTCCTCCTTGTCTTGGCCGCCTTCCGTTCCAGAGGAATCGAGACTCCTGGCCCGGTTGAGGCTGTGGCTACAAGGCCTTTCTGGATTGCCCTGGCTTCAGGCCTTATCTCTGTCTTTTACACCTATGGGGGGTATCAGTGCACGATCAATTTCGGCGCGGATGTGAAAAGGGCTCAGCGGAAAATGCCTACAGCCATTTTCTTCGGAATTTTCATTATTATTGCCTGCTACCTGCTCATCAATGCCGCCTACTATAAGATTCTTGGAATAACAGGGATTGCCCAGGCCAAGCTGGTGGCAGCTGAATTGGCTCACATTGTCCTAGGGAAAATGGGTTATCTCTTTATTTCGCTGGCCATTTTTTTCTCGGCCATGGGATTTGTCAATGTCACCCTAATGCAAATCCCCAGGGCTTATTATGCCATGGCTGAAGATGGCGCTCTGCCTTATATCTTCAAACGGGTTAATAGCAAAACTCAGGTTCAGGAGTTCACCCTCCTCTTTTTTGGGGCAACAATTTTGCTTTCGATCTACTTCTTGGGAACATTCGAAAACCTAGTCAACTATGTCATGTTCATTGACAGCCTGAATCTGGCTGTTGTTGCTTCAACCCTCTTCTCTCTCCGCCGAAAAGCGCGACTCGAAGGAAGCTATGGCGGCTACAAAGTACCTCTCTATCCTCTCCTTCCCGCTATTTTTGTCCTTTTTCTCTTCAGTGTATCACTGAATGTCCTTTTGACCCAGACCCGGCCTGCCCTTTTTGGAATAGCGATTTTCAGCTCAGGCTATCCCATATTCCTTTTCATGAGAAAGATCAGCAAAAAAAAGACGCAGAATCAGGAAGCTTGAAAGGGAGTCTTTGCTTTCTAGCGTTTGAGAAACTCAAAGAAAAGGCTTTTGACTCTAGTCTCCAAGGCACTCTTGAATCTCTCCACGGTTTCCGATAACTCGTCTCCTAGATAATCCGAGATAAACATCGGGCCTCCGACATTAACCCTGATTCTTCCAGGAACCAGAAAAGGAATCTGCGTGCCATAGAAGGCCAGAGGGGTAACGGGAACAACCATTCCTTCCATCTCGTACAAATTGTAAGCGATGATGGAAGTGCCTTTCTTGAATGATCTCACATAAGGGTGGGGATCTTTTTTATGGACCCGGCCTCTTCCCTGAAGGGCAATGATGGCTCTCTTATTCTTGAGATATTCCTGGCATTTTTCTATATTTTCCTTTTTTGTCTGATACAGGTCTACAGGAATAGTCCCAACTTTGGCCAGATTGGAGGAGATGTAGTGGACAAAGAGAGATTTAAAAGGATTGAGCAAGAGATTGAGGAAGAGTCCAAAATTCTTCAGGTGCCTCTGAAGATGTTTGCGGATGAGAAAACCGAACTCATCTTTGTTGAAGATCATTTTATTGGACATAAAGAAAATCGGCCGAGGGACGATCTTGAGCAAGGTGGCAACATCTTTGAAACTTCCGATATGATTGCCAATAATAATGTTGGGCCCCTCTTTGATAAAATTTTCCTTTCCTTTGACGTCGATTTTTTTTCCGAGGAGGGCAAAATTGCACAATCCTTTTATGGCAGGCTCGAGTCTTTTCAATTCTTCTTCAAAGGTCGGCATCTTCATTATTTTAGCCAAATTAAAAAAAAATGTAAAAATCTTGGGGTCAGACTTTTAAAAGTTTTATTATTTACTGAGGTTCTTGGAGTTGGGGTCAGACATCTGGGGAATCGGGGTCAGACATTATCATAGGGGTGAGAGCAAATCATGGGCATGCACTGTTCTCCTCTCCATGGCAATGTCTGACCCCAAAATTTATCCCAGATGTCTGACCCCGAAATCCTTTTTACAGTAAATAATAAAAAAAAGAAAAGTCTGACCCCGAAAAATCTTGTAAATGAAAAAAAGAAGTGATAATTTAGCCAATGAATTGTTTTAAAAAGGAGGAAAAATTGATTACTCTCATCAGCCAGGGTTCAGTCTTTGCACCAGAGCCTCTTGGCAAAAAAGATATTCTCCTCCTGGGGGACAAAATTGGGGCCATTGCCGAGCCTGGAGAAATCGCAATCAAAGGAATTGATGTCGAAATTCTGCATGCTTCAGAAAAGATTGTCATTCCCGGCCTAATTGACCCTCATGTCCATATTCTGGGCGGAGGAGGAGAGGGAGGGCCAGCGACAAGGGCACCTGAGATCACTGTGGAAGAGATTATCTCCAGTGGAGTCACGACCCTCATCGGCTGCCTGGGAACTGATGCAGTAACCAGGCACATGGAATCCCTCCTGGCTAAGGCCAGGGCCCTGGAAATAGAAGGAATCACAACCTATATCTTTTCTGGCTCCTACGAGATTCCGGTCAAGACAATTACAGGAAGCGTCCGCTCTGACCTTGTCCTCATCGAAAAAGTCATTGGAGCAGGAGAAATAGCTATCTCCGACCATCGCTCCTCCCAGCCGACATTTGAAGAAATCTCCCGTCTCGCCTCAGAGTGCCGGGTAGGAGGAATGCTTGGCGGAAAAGCTGGCGTTCTCCATCTCCACCTCGGGGATGGGGAAAGGCGGCTGGAAATGCTCTTCAGGCTGATCAAAGAAACAGAAATCCCGGCCACCCAGGTCATCCCAACTCATGTTAACCGCAATCGAGCCCTTCTTGAAGAGGCGATTGAGTTTGTCCTCCAGGGTGGCAGCATCGATTTGACTGCTGGAATTGATGCCGAATCTGAAGGCAATGGCGAATTCAGCATTGAAAAAGCCGTGCGCCTTTTCCTGGAAAGAGGAGTTCCCCTTGACCATGTCACAATCAGTTCGGATAGCAACGGGAGTCTTCCTGTTTTTGACAAAAAGGGAAAGCTCATCGGCCTGACCATTGCCACCCAAAAAAATCTTTTTCGAAACTTCCGGCAGCTTGTCAAAAAAAATATTCTTGACCTGAAAAATGCCACAAGACTCTTTTCGACAAACGCCGCTTTCTTTTACAAACTCAGTCAAAAAGGAGAAATCAAAGTGGGAAAAGATGCTGACCTCATCTTGCTCGATAAAGACTACGAGTTGAAGGACTCCTTTGCCATGGGACAGAAGATGATGGCTGATGGGAAGCTCATGGCCAAAGGGACTTTTAGTTCAAGATAAAAGGAAAGGAAAGATGGAAGAGAAAATAAAAAAAGAGAAAACTCCAAGAAAACCAGGCCTTGCTGTCGCCCTCATCCCCATTATTGCCATGGCCCTTCTTCTGGGAGTGGGCTATGGCATCTACAGGATACGGCCCCAAGTTCTTCTTGTCGCTGCTGCCTTTATCACAGCTTGTGTGGGCCTCATTTTACGTTTTCAATGGAAAGATATGGAGAGAGGGATTGTTGAAAGTATCCACAAAGCTATGCCAGCTATTCTGATCATGCTCAGTGTGGGAATTCTGATTGGATCCTGGATTGCCTGCGGCACGATTCCCATGGTCATCTATTATGGACTGAAACTCATCTCCCCCAAGTTCTTTCTTTTAACTGCCTGTGTTGTCTGCAGCATCACCTCTTTAGCCACAGGAACATCCTGGGGAACAATCGGCACCCTAGGAGTGGCTTTTATTGGAATTGCCATGGGACTTGGTATCCCCCTTGGTCCAGCAGCAGGAGCGATTGTCGCTGGCGCTTACTTTGGGGATAAAATGTCTCCCCTTTCCGATATCCCTAATCTTGCCGTGGCGATCGCCGGCTCCAACCTTTTTGACCACATCAAGCACATGCTCTGGTCAGCTGTTCCTGCCTGGCTGGTGGGATTATTCATCTATTTTCTTGTCGGCCTTGGCTACGAGGGCAAGACGATCGAATCAGAAACCATGACCCTTATCCTGAAAACGTTGAAGCTAAGTTTTCGCTTCAATATTCTCCTTCTTCTTCCCATGGTCATCATTTTTTATTTTGCCTTTACCAAAAAGCCAACCATCCCGGCCATGCTCCTTTCCTCTTTTGTGGCAGGAGCGCTGGCTGTCATCTTCCAGAAAGCTTCGGTGACAACTGTGGCCACGGCCATGAATAGCGGCTATCCAGCCCAGACAGGAGTTGAAATTGTGGACAGGCTCATTTCCCGGGGTGGCATGATGAGCATGATGGAAACGCAACTTGTCGCTTTTACAGCTTTCAGCTTCGGTGGCATTATGCAGCGGACAGGACTTCTGGGTGTCATCCTCGACCGAGTGATGAAATTTGCCAACAAAGTCTGGAGCATTGTCCTGACAACCATTGTCTCGGCCATTGTCTCAGCCATGGTGACAGGAAGCTCCTACCTGTCGATGATCATTCCAGGAGAGCTTCTTTCTCCTATCTATAAGAAAAAAGAATTGGCCGCAAAAAATCTCTCCCGGATAATTGATGAAAGCGGCGGAATCATTGTCCCTCTTATCCCCTGGAGTATGGCTGGAGTCTACATCACAGGAACCATCCAGGTTTCGACTTTCTCTTATCTTCCCTGGGCGATCATGAATTATGTCTCAGTGATTATCCTGGCTATTTTTGGCTTCACAAAATTCACTATGGCTCCCAAAATTAGAGAGGATGAGACCCAGATTGGAAGCTGATGAGGAGAGAGATTAATCTCCTTTATCCAGGTCAGAGAGGGCTTTCCTAAATTTCTCCTTCGCTTTCTCCAGCTTCTTTTTCTCAAGCTCTGCTGTTGCCTCAAACTTTCGCTCAAATTCCTCTGTCCTCTTTTTTTCCTTCAAGAGAAGCTCATCCAGAGATTCTTTTTTCTTCGCCCCTCTTTTCTCTGACTGAATCACTTCCTCCCTCAGAGCATCGACCCAGAGCACAGATGCACAGTGGGGACAGACTATCTCAAAAATATTTCCCTTTTCTTTTTTCTTTTCCATCCTGTTTTGAATCTACCACAAAACCTCAAGCCAGGCAAATCATCAGCTCTTCCTTTTAGCTTCAATTCCATGTTTTTTCATTAATTTGAATAGCCCCTGCCTGCTAAGGCCAATCTCCTCTGCTGTTTTCGATTTATTATAATCACAGCGATGGAGAGCTTCACGCAAAAAACGGCTTTCAAATTCCGCTTTTGCCGCAGAGTAACTAAAGGATGAGTTTTGTGATGTTTCTCCCTGCGGATTTATTTTAGGAGAGAGGTATTCTTCCCTTATAAAATTGTCTTCTCCAGAAAAAATAAGACATCTCTGGATCTCATTCTGGAGCTCTCTGACATTTCCTGGCCAGGAATAATTTATCAGAAGCTCCAGGCACCGCGGCGAAAAATAAGCTCTTTCCCTTTTCATCTCCTGGCAGTAGTTGTCCACAAAATAGTCGAGGAGAAGGATGAGATCCTCTTTCCTTTCCCTTAAAGGAGGAATCTCAATGGTGACGATTCTGAGGCGGTAATAGAGGTCTTCTCGAAAATTTTTTTGCTCAGTCTCTTTCTCAATATCTTTGTTTGTAGCGCTGATGAACCGGACATCTACAGAGCGAGTCCGATTCTCCCCTACCCTTCTGATCTCCTTTTCCTGGATAAGTCGAAGAAGCTTCGCCTGAAGCTGCAGAGTGAGATCTCCTATCTCATCCAGGAAAAATGTTCCTCCGCTTGCCTCTTCAATTAGTCCGGCTTTATCTCTTAAAGCGCCAGTAAATGCTCCTTTGACATGCCCGAACAATTCACTCTCCAGGAGATGGTCTGGTATAGCTCCACAATTGACAGCCACAAATTGACCTTTACGTCTTGCTCCTCTGTGATGAATGGCTCTGGCAATCAGTTCCTTTCCTGTGCCGCTCTCTCCACAAATAAGCACCGGAGCACTGCTATCTTTCACCCTTTCGACGAGATTCCGAATCCGACGAAGAGCTTTGCTCTGTCCAATGAGAAAATCTTTTACACCAGCAGGGTCCTCTTCCTTCAAATCTTTGAACTCAAAATTATTTCCCAAAATGAAGTGAATAGGTCTGGAAAGGACTGTTAAGAGCTCTAGATTTTGGGTCGAGAACGGATCAAGGCCAGTTTTCCGGTCAAGATAAATAGCAGCAACGGGCTTGTTCTCGATGATGAGAGGAAGACAAAGGATACTCCCCCAGTCCTTCCTGAAAATACTCTTGTCATGACCGAAGCAGGGATCAGCTTCGAGGTTAGAGATGAGGATTGGGTGCTTTTTCTCCAGGGCTCTTCTAATTACGGTAGAACTGAGACCATCATTCTCTGCCTCATTCATCTTCCAAGCTTTCTTAAAAACAACTTCATTCTTTCTATTGATGACCAGAAATAAGGCCCGGCTGGAAGGAATCTCTTCACGGACCAGATCCAAGAGCTTGGAAAGAAGTGTCACTGACTTTTCCGGGTTTTCTTTCACACAAGTGATAACGATCTCCTCTACAAATTATTCTCAAAAACTAATCATTGGACGGCGAGCAAAGCTAACTGTCCTTCTCTACCTTCATCATTAACAGCAACCAAAGCGTAATTGTAAAGCTTTGTCTTCTCCACCTTGCGGTGCCAATAGCTGAGGATGCTCGAATCGACTTCTGCCAGGAAAATCCTCTGCTTTTCTTCCACTTGGTAAATCCTGTATTTGGCGATATTTTTGTTGGCGGGATTGGCTTCCCAAGCCAGGATATTGATGTATTCCAGCTGAAAAAGAGACCTATTCATAACTTTTTTCCCCTGAAAATTCAGAGGAGAATAAATGATATCAATTAGGTTGCCAAGACAGGGTCCTTCAGCAGGCCAGAGATAATAGCTTTTGACTCCATTGACCAGCGCTGTATAGGCGAGAAACTCATTCCCTTTTCTAGCCAGAAATCCTCCTGGAGGGAGCAGGTAACTTGTCCCTCCTTCAATAACACTCCAAGACACAGACTGTGAGCGGTTGACATAAAGGACAAAGCCATTGTCATAAGTCACCTTGACCATGGCCAGCTCTTCAAGCAAGACATCGTCGACACTGTTAAAAGATAAGCCTGGCAAAATTTCCTGCAAAGCCTCTGAAAGAGGTTTCATCGCTCCTCGCACATTGTAGAGTATCTCCAAGGGGCTTGCATCGAGATAATAAGACTGAAGATGTTTCAAGAAACAATAGTCCCGCAAGACTTCAAGGAGGGATATGCCCTTGTCAAAAGAGTTTGAAATGAATCCAGCATTGGCAAAAGCGATTTCTGTGGCCCTGTATCTTTCCAGCTCCCAGTCCTCGTAATTGCTGAATTTATCAAGATAAAACCGTTCTAGATAGCCTGCTCCATGAGGGACAAAAAGGCCGTGCAGTGCCTTCAGCTTATAATCAACAAGAATAGGGACTTGAGCTCCACTCCTGAATCTCGAGGAATCAAAAAGAGACCTGGGGTCTGCCTCCATGGCATCCACATATCCTGCCCAGGTGCTTGTGGAATAGCCATATCCCTCTCCAGCCACAGGGCCTCCATGGAGATTGCGGGCATAAGAAAGAAGTTCTTTATAATAGCGGAATGTCTCTTTCTGTTTTCCTGCCTGCGGAATCCGGCTGTCATAATCAACCTTGAAGGAAGGAAGGATAGCTGTATGGACATCGAGAAAGGAAGCAGTCGTGCTGTAAGAATCATGGATAGAAGGCTCATACATCTGAGAATAGTAGAGAGCACGGGAAGGTTTCATCAAATAGCTCTGGGTGCCAGTCCAGAGATTATACCAAGATTTGACCCAGGCTCCATTAGGTTCGAGGGCAAGGTCAGATGGAGTCCAGACATCAGAGTTCGGATAAAAGTCAACATAGTTTGTATGGAGGGCTAATAGATATCCATTCCTCAGACAAAGATCCGAAACTTCTCGGAGAGCCAAATCTCCACCGTAGGCATTTCCAGCAGGATAGGTGGAGGGAAGCCCATCATCATAACCATATTTCTGCCAGACATGGATGATTGAAAAAAGGTCTCTCATCCCAAATGAGGAAAGAAGTTCAAGGTCATTTTTGCAGTCGGCGAAAGACTTCCGCCAGAGATCAAGAATCACTCTGTTCGACAAAAATTTTCTATAAGGTGAGACAGGATTCAAGACTCTGAAAAAGACATCCTCGATCTTAGGTGAAACAGTCAGGTGAACCGTCTCTTGGAGAGCGTTTCTTCTTCCGTCAGTGAGCTGGCGGTAAGTGGAGGCATAAGCAAAAGATGCAGATGAAGAAGAGAAGCGAGTTTTAAGGGGTGAAAGCGTCGAGGAATTTGAAAGCTCGCTATCTAAAATAGCAGAAATAAAAATTCCATTTGTGAAAAGAACATTGTGGCCGTAAGGCATTTCCACAACCTTCGGATCCGGAGTTTTCTCTGTCCTCTCCAGACTGAACTCAAGGACATTCTGGCTTAAAGGATCCGCATAATATTCTATTTTGAGAGTTTTCCCTGAAAGCTGAAGACTCACTGCAAAGTCAAAGTTTTCCCCATTATAAGTCCATCTGAATTTTGCTGTATAAATTCCCCCGGAATTTGTCTCCTCCAGGACTTTTGTCGCCTGCTTTCCTTCCCGAGGACGTAGAAGAGATCCTCCCAAGGAAAAAAGAGTTATCCCTCCATAATTGGAAGGCAGGAAAGAGAAACTCTGGTTATAAATCACCCTCAGATCGGATAGAGTCCCTGTTGAAGGGGAAAAGCGGTAAATGATGGTGCAATCAGGGCCACTGTAAGTGAAATCAAAAGCCCAGATAGCCTGGAGTTTGACTAAAGTCAAAAGTAAGAAAAAGAGAAAAGTTTGAAGAAAAAATCTTTTTCTTTTCCTCATCGTTTATCTTCGGCCACCGCCCAGAAGAGAGCCTAAAACACACGAATAATCTGCCGGCCTGCCTGACTGCCGATGGAGCGAGTTGCACTCTTAGCCATTAAGGTTTTCTGAGCGATATCAATCGTATCTCCTCCTTGAATTCAATTTTTTAAAGACAAAACTTCAAAGCTTGATTTTAATTGGATATCCTCTGATGAGGCTCCGGCCATGATTTCAAAGACCCCAGGCTCAATAATACTCTTCAAGTGAAGGTCGAGAAAAGAGAAATCTTCAGGTTTAAGGATAAAGGTGACTGTCTTTTTCTCATTCGGCTCAAGACTGATTCTCTGGAACCCTCGTAGTTCTTTAAGTGGTCGAATGAAACTGGAGACCACGTCTCTCAAATAGAGCTGGACAACCTCATCTCCTCTCCGCTCCCCAACATTCTGGATATCAACACTGACTGTTATTTCCTCTGAAGGACCAATTTTCTGAGGGGAGACCTGAAGGTTGCTATATTCAAATCTTGTGTAGCTAAGCCCATAGCCAAAGGCAAACAGCGGCTTTCCACTCGCCTCCACATAGTCATATCCCCGGCCAGTAGGTTTGTAATTGGAATAAAGAGGAACCTGTCCCACAGACTGAGGAAAGGTGATTGGCAATCTTCCAGAAGGGTTGTAATCGCCAAAGAGAACATCAGCAATCGCATTTCCTCCTTCTTCTCCTGGATACCAGGCCTCAATAATGGCCTGAACCCCGCCGATCCAGCTAGCCATGGTCACAGCGCTGCCATTGATCAAGATGACGACTGTCGGCACTCCTGTCTCAGAAATTGCCTTAATCAAATCTTCCTGAGGATGGGGAAGGTCAAGCCTAGAGCGATCCCTTCCCTCACCTTCAACAACACCTGCGACAATCAAAGCGACTGAAGATTTCTTGGCAACTTCTATTGCTTCCTGAATAGCGACGTCAATGCTTGGCTTGAGGTCCCAGCCGAGGCTGGCAAAAGCGCCGCCGCCATTCTCGTAATAATCGATGCGGAGGTCATAGCTCCGACCTGCCTCGAGTGTCACATTCACATAGTCTGAGGTGGGAGCCCGGTCAGACCATTTGTCAACAAGGAGTTTGCCATCCAGATAAAAGCGGAGGCCATCGTCAGTTGTGAGGCACAAACTATAGACATTGGAACTTTTGGGAACAAGCTTTCCTGTCCAGCGTACAGAGAACTGGTCAGCTTTGATCTTGGGGTCAGGCGAGTCTGAGCCCCAATCGAAATTGACCTGTTTATCGATCCGGACAAGGTCTGGCTCGCCAGATAAATCCATGTTGTTGAAATACTCGGCCTTAAGCCCCTGGCTTCCTTCTTCGATACCAGCTGGAATCAAATTTTCTGTAGGAATAGCGGGAAGAGGGGCTGCCTCAAGCTCACATCCCTTGGCATAATAAACCTTTGTCGCAGGGGAAACTTTGTTTTTGATTCCTTCCAAGGTTGTCACAACTTTCATGCCAGAGCCACTATAACCTCCAAGCCGGACCGAATCTGCATTGGGACCAATAACGGCAATAGCTTTTATGTTTTTAGCTAGAGGCAATAGATTGTTTTCATTCTTCAACAAAACAATGGCTTCTCTGCCAGCTTGGAGAGCAAGCTCCCGGTGCTCCTTGGTATCATTCAGACTGGAAGCAAGCTGGGGATCAACATAGTGATTTTCAAATAAGCCCAGACGGAATTTCGCCTCTAAGACCCGCCAGACTGCTTTATCAATCGTTGCTTCAGAAACAAGACCCTCATTAAAAGCTTGAAGCAGAGGCTCTCCATAGATATCGGCACTTGGCAATTCGACATCAAGGCCAGCTTCAATCGCCTGTTTGGCCGCATCCTTTTTTGTCGCAGCCGTTGAATGCTTGCTCCAGATGCCGTTGACAGAACCATAATCAGAGACGACAAATCCTCTGAATCCCCATTCATCCCTGAGAATATCAGTCAACAGCCATCTATTTGCCGAACAGGGCAACCCATCCAATGAGTTGTAGGCGGCCATGACAGAGCCAGCCTGAGCTTCTTGGAAGCAGGCTTTGAAGGCAGGAAAATAAATCTCCCGCAACAGCCTTTCTGAAAAATGGATAGCATTGCTATCCCGTCCACCATCACCCACGTTTGCTGCATAGTGCTTTGGAGTGGAAATGACACCCTCCTTTTCAATCCCCTTGCAGAAAGCAACTCCAATGCGCGAAGTAAGATAGGGGTCTTCACCATATGTTTCCTCAACTCTCCCCCATCTCACATCCCTGGCGATATTGATCACAGGAGAGAGAACCTGGTGAATGCCTCTTGAACGAGTCTCTTTGCCGATGACCGAGGCAACTCTCCCCACGAGCTCAGGATTCCAGGTGGCTGCCAGGCCGATAGCCTGAGGGAAGCTTGTCCCTCCCTTGGCGCAAATGCCATGAAGAGCTTCATCATGGATGATAATCGGAATTCCAAGCTGGGTCTGTGTCTCAGCAATTTTCTGGATTCTATTTGCTTTTTCTGCTCCCTCGGCTGGACCAAGAGGCCTGAGAATGACACCCAGTCCACCAACTCCTTTACCTTCAATGATATTTCTCCCCTCAACCTCCCTGATTTCGCACTGGAGCTGGGCGATCTTTTCTTCGATTGTCATTCGGCTGAGCAAGTCTTTGATCCTTTCTTCAATGGACAAAGATGGATCGAGATAAGGGAGCTTCTCCCTAATAGCCTGAGGAACAGAGATAGCTAGAAAACTGAATGCTGAAATCAAAAATAGTGTTATAGAAAAAATAATTGATTTTTTCATTTTTGCTTTATTATTCTCCTTTCCTATTTCACTTTTCTTATATGTTCGAAAAATTGTGGTGTCAAGTGCAATTCTTTCTTCTCTTCTAGACAGCAAGACTAAAATTATTAACAATTAGTTGACAATTATAAGAAATATTCATACTATATATGCGGAGGTAAGAATGGTAAGAAAAACAGTAGCTATCGAAGAAGAATTGTTAAGGGACATAGACATTTTCGCTCAAAAAGAACAGCGTGACTTCTCGAGTGCGCTAAGATATGCCTTGCGAATCGGTCTTCTGGCGGTCGAAAATCCTGAGCTGACTGTCCAGGAAATAAAGGATATCATTGATGCCATGGTGGATCATAGAATGGGCAATGTTTCGGAACTGGAGCTCGAGGATTTATAGATGAGGCTGGTTGAAACATCTAAATTCAGAAAATTAAGAAAAAAGATTAAAAGCAATCTTGAAAAAGAGGCATTGAAGGAGGCCATTTTAAAAATTATAGATAATCCAGAAGCAGGGAAAAAGCTAAAGGGGGAATTCAAGGAGCTGAGGTCGTTTGGCTATACAGTCCAAGGACAGACAAGAAGAGTGATTTATAAGAAAGAAAGAGAAGCCCTCATTTTTTTCTCTTTTGGACCAAGAGAGGGAATATATAAATAGCCTTCTGAGTCAGCATAGTAACCAAACCCTTTTTTAAGTGCATAGAAACCAGCGCTTCTGCCTTAACATTTCTTTGCCAGTCAAGATATATTCTTGTGTGAAATGTCTGAAAAAGAGAAAGACCTGGTGGAGATGGTCCTGGAAGGAAACCTTGATGCTTTTGAGCCCCTTGTCAGTCCCTATCGAAGAATTCTCCTCAGCTTTGCCTACAGGATGAGTGGAAACTTGGAAGACGCCAAAGAAATCTCACAGGAAACCTTGATGAGGGCCTTTAAATATCTGAAAAGATATGACCCGAAGAGAAGCTTCAAGAACTGGCTTTTCCAAATCCTGGTTAATGTGGCCAGGCGCTTCAGCCAGAAAAAGGAGAGGATCCAAAATTTTTACTCCTTGAGCCAGACCGCGGAACAACTCAGCCCGCAGCAAAATTACATTCAGAAGCAACTCAAGACCCAGCTCTTGGAATGCCTGGACATATTAAGCAGTCGGGAAAGAGAAGTCTTTCTTCTCAGAGATATCGAAAACTGCGGCGTCGAGGAAAGTGCAAAAATTCTTGGCTGTTCATCCATTTCTGTTCGGGTCCATCTTTCTGCGGCCCGGAAAAAGATCAAAGAGAGAATAAAAGAAAAATTTCCTTACCTCTGGGAGGAAAAGCGATGAACTGCAAGAAAGCAAAAAAGAAAATTCCCCTTTTGCTCGGAAAGGAGCTTTCCGGGAAAAAAGAAGAACGCTTGAAGAGCCATATCGGAAGGTGCTCGAGTTGCCAGAAAGAATTCAGAGAACTTGAATTGGCTATGGCCAAGTTGAAGACCCTTGTCCAAGAAGAGAAAGCCATGGATTGGGACCAGGCTGAATGGCAGACTTTGATAAGACAGATTATCTCCCAGAAAATTGAGAGAAAAGCTTTCCCTTTGAGATTTTTACCGAAACTGGCAGCTGCTTATGGTTTCGCATTCATTATACTTTCAGTATTGTTCGTGTTTCTTTTTCGAACCATAATCATTAAGCAAAAAAGTATAGCGCCTTGGCCGGAGGAAATCCTTGTCCAAAATAGAGAGCCTCTTCTCACTATTCCCGGGGAAGAAAAAGAGGAGTCGACCGAGCTCCAAGTTATGGCCAAGGCTCAAAAGCCCTTAATTTCTCCTACTCATAAAGTGCAGGCTGCCTCTCAGCCCAAAAAAGCAGAAAGCCAGGAGAGTTTATCAGTGACTTTTGTCTCTCAAGAAACAGGACTCAGAGTTGTCTGGGTTTTTAATAAAAATTTCGAATGGAAGGAGAATGAAAAATGAAAAAATTCTTTTTGACTATTTTCGCTCTTGCTTTCTTTTTAATTTCCATCAACCTCGCCTTCTCCGAGGAAACAAAGCCTCAAATAAGAAAAGAGATTGTCAAGCTCAACTATGTCAAAGCTCTCTCTGTCCAAAGCTTAATCTACACATTTCTGAGCAAGGAAGGTCGTATCAGTACGAGTCCTCAGGATGAAAAGTTTATTACAATCAGCGATTATCCTGAGAATATGGAGAAAATCCTGGCTGCCATCAAAGAAATAGATGTCAAGCCTGCGAACTTTCTCTTTACTGTTGAGCTTGTGCTCGGCTCCGAAAATGGCGAAGAAAAAACAGATGAAGCCCTGAAAAACGATCCGATCATCAAAGAATTGAGAACTCTCCTTAGATACAAGAATTATAATTTACTGGACACAGTTTTGGTCCGGGGCATTGACAAAGAACTCTCTGAGCTTGTCCTTGGCAAAAAGGCTGACTTCGAACTACGAATCTTCCCCAAATACGCTAAAGAAGAGAAAGAGGAAATCATCCAGATGGCTGTGGATCTCAGACAAATAGTGAAACAAGAGACAGCTCAAGCTGAAGTTTCCACTCCAGGCCGATTTAAAGTCAACCTCCTCACCAGCCATCTCAGCCTGAAATCAGGAGAAAAAACTGTTGTCGGAGTTTCCAAAATGGATGGCGGAGATAAAGGTGTAATTTTGATTATTTCAGGAAAAGTGGTAAATTGAGCGAAAGGCTCTTCGAACAATTGTTTGTGCCTAAGAAGATATGGAGAGAAGAAATTTTTTCCAGACTTTCTTTGCCAGCCTCTTCAGTCTCAAACATTTCTTTGCTTTCCATAAACCCAGATACCTTCCGGAGAACAAGGTAATCCTGCAGAAAGAAACATCTGATGTCCTTGTTAAAGTATTGGGAACTGCTCAGGATGGAGGAATTCCTCAGATAGGGTGCTACTGCAATAATTGTCTCCGGGCGAGAAAAGATCCTCGATTTTCTCGTCTCATTTCTTCCCTAGCCATCCTCGATTCTAAAGAAAAAAAATATTTACTTGTCGATGCCACACCCCACATCTCCATTCAAATGGATATGGCCAGAGCAAGGCTTTTTCCAGAAAAATCTGACTTAAAAGATGTCCCTCATGGTGTTTTTCTCACTCATGCTCATATTGGGCATTACACAGGCCTGATATTTTTTGGCTATGAAGCCATATCTACGGAGAAACTTCCAGTCTATTGTTCTTCCCGCATGGCTGATTTCCTGGCCAATAATGGCCCCTGGAATCAGCTTGTGAAACTGGAAAATATAGCGCTTATTGTCCTGCCCTATGACAAAAAATTCTCTCTAACATCCCAGGTTTCCATCATCCCCTTTAAAGTGCCGCACAGGGATGAATATTCCGATACTCTCGGCTTTAAAATTTTTGGAAAGAAAAGGAAACTTCTTTATATCCCGGATATTCAAAGCTGGGAAGTATGGGAAAAGTCTATTGAAGAGGAAGTCCGAAAAGTTGATATCTCTCTTCTGGATGGAACCTTTTTCAGCAACCAGGAGTATCCTGGCCGGGACCTTTCCAAAATCGGACATCCCTTTATTGCTAAGAGTATGGAAACTCTAAAAGACATAGCAAAAAAAGGAAAACCAAAAATCTTTTTCACTCACCTCAATCACTCCAATCTTGGCCTTGCTCCAGAAGGAGAGGCCAGAAAAGAAATCGAGGAAAAAGGCTTCTCGCTTGCCTCAGAAGGCATGGAATTTGCCCTCTGAGCTCTTTTTGACATCTCCTTTTCCCTGTGCTATAGATTTTGAAATCTTCTATCAAAAGGAGGAAATCATGGCCAAGAAAATTCTGTTCATATTTCTCCTTCTGCCTGTGATGACTGCCTTGGCTGGTAAAAAAGGATTGACCGTCAAGGAAGCCCTGCGAAATGTCAAGGTGATTGCCTATCCTGCCTACGGAAGAATGGTTGACCGTACAGTGGCTGAGGCTTTAAAAGAAGAATTGATTCCTCAAGCTGAGCTCCTTGCAGAAAAAAACAGATCCTCCATCAAAAAAGAGGGAGTTATGCGGGTGGCTATAGCTGATGAAGACTTTGCCCAAGGCCCGGAAAAGACTGGCCTCTTGTCTTTGTCCACAAAGGACTGGATGTTCTTTATAATAAAAGCAAGCGGAGAGGCCGACCTCCTCAGCTCAAAGCCTCATCTTCTTTATGCGCTCTTCTCCAAAATCAAATCTGATTGGCTGGGCGAGGATATTTCTAAGCTTGAAAAAGGAAAAATTCTGGAAACAACTTTTACCTGGCTTGAAGGGAACGATAACTATTTTGCCAGCCGCAATATGTTTGCCAGCCTTTTTGACCCGGAAAAGACAATCAAGGAGCTGGCTCGGCTGGGCTGCTCTCATGTAGCAGTCAATGCCCTGGCCTCGCCTCTGGCGGCTGAGCAGGGCCCACCAGGAGAAATCTATTATCGTTTTTACGTCTCAAGCCCTGACCTTGATCAGTTTGTCGAGACAGAGCTCAATAAAGGCTCCTATTCTCCTGAATATCTCCAGGCTAACCTCAAGCTTCTCAAGGAAAATGCTGCTCTGGCCATAAAATATGGCCTGACTCCAGGGCTCAATATCTGCACGCCAAGGTCAGTGCCAGAGGGACTTTTGGAAAAGTATCCTTTTCTCAGGGGCGGCCGCGTCGACCATCCCTTCCGCAGCTATAGACCCCGCTTCACTTTGACTCTCGCCCATCCTGTTGTTCGCTGGCACTATGCAGAGATGATGAAAAAAATCATGGCTGAGGTTCCGGAGCTTGGCTATGTCTTTATCTGGACAAATGATAGCGGCTCTGGTTTCGAATATACCTCAAGCCTCTATTGCGGCCGGAATGGCGGAGCCTATCTTGTCCGCGAATGGAAATCCAGCGAGGAAATAGCCCGGGTTGCAGGTGAGAATGTCCTTCGCTACTTCCGCCTCCTCCACGATACTGCCTCTGGAATAAATCCTTGCTTCCGGGTGATCACCAATCTTTTTTCTTTCACGGCTGAAGAAAAAATTCTGCTTGAGGGATTATCTGACCGCATCGACCTCAAAATTTCCCCATCGGAACTGGATAAATCTGAGCGGGCAAAAAAGCTTCGTTCCTTGCCTCAGAAAAGATCTTATCTTCTCAGTGAGGCAAAACTGGCAGGAAATTATATCCTGGGAGTCCCTTTTCCCTGGCTTTGTCATGAGCAATTGCAAACTATGATTCAGGCTGGCTTTGATAGGGCAATTGCTCTTCTTGATCCGGCTTCACTTGCTCCTCATAACATCAATCACCAGGTGCTCCAAGCTGTGCAAACTGATCGAGCAGCTGATATTGACGTGCTCATTCAGAAAACTGCAGATAAATGGGTTGGCCAGAAGCTCGCTCCAACCCTCATTAAAGCCTGGCGCCTCACTGATGAAGCTGTCCGCGCTTTTCCAGATGTGCCTCTCTACGGCAATAACAACTGGGCCTTCCCCTGGTACAGACTCTGGGTGAGGCCAATCGTCCCTGATATTGAAAAAATTCCTGAAGAGGATCGTGCCTATTATGAAAAATACATGACTGCCACCTTCAACAATCCGACCATGGTTGATCTGGCCAAGGATGCCCTCTGGACGCTGATCACAAGAGAGCAGGCTGAGAAGATTGTCGCCCAGTGTGACAGAGAAATCTGGAAGAGACTTGATGAAGCCATACAGCTCCTCAAGAATGCTCCCTCCTCAGCAAAAGACAAGGAAGCCCAGGAAGTTTTTACTGATCAGAGGGAAAGGCTTGCCGGGCTTCTCTGCTATTTCCGGACTCTGCGCAACACAGCAGCCTGGGTGGCTGGCGTTTATGGCTATCTTGAAGCAAAAGACGCTTCGGAAAAAGAGAGCTTCCTCGAAATGGTCCGTGAGATGGCTGAGGATGAGATTCAAAATAGCCAGGACCTTCTCGCCTTAGCCCAAAACTCAAAGACAACATTCATGCCTATCTCAAGCGTTGGCGAAACATTTAACATGTATGGTGAAAATTTTATCGAGCTTGTCAAGCGTAAGATCGAGCTCATGGAAGCCCATAAGAATGACGAGCCGCGAATCAATCCTGACTTTATCTGGCGCATGCCTTCTGGGTTTAGAGTAAGTCCAAAGGAGTATCTCAAATATTAATAATAGAGGCCATCCAGACGAATGAAAGGAGCATGATTATG
>CAZPAX010000001.1:0-34839 GCA_964584535.1 uncultured Eubacteriales bacterium | reverse complement strand
TGGTCTGGAAGTCATGCTTCACCTTCCCCTTGAATCCCTCAATAACCAGGAAGCGGAGAAGGAGACAAAGGGAATCATCCATTCCAGAATGACTGAAGAGGAGATCAAGCTCACCTTGGAAAACTGCCTAGCTCAGGTGCCTCACCTCAAGGGTGTAAATAACCACATGGGCTCAAAAATCACCAGGAGTGAGCCTCTGATGCGGATTATCCTTCAGGTGCTTAAAGAAAAAAATCTTTATTTCATTGATAGCCTGACAGGCTCAAGATCTGTTGCTTACAACTTAGCTCAAGAAATGGGAATTCCGTCCTCCTACCGCCGGGTCTTTATTGATGCCACAAGCAGCGAACTTTCAATAAAAAGGCGATTAGTGGAGCTCTTTGGCTGGGCTCAGAAAAAGGGTGAAGCTATTGGCATCTGTCACCCTTTAGAGGAAACCCTGAGAGTTCTTAAGGCGAATTCCCATCTTGTCGAAGAATACGAACTGGAGCCTGTCTTTGTCTCGCAGATTGTCCGCCCAATGGCCGGACTCCCAAAGCCAGCTAGGGAACGACAGTGAATCTATCTAGGAGATAAAAGCAGCCTGCATAAAAAAGAAGAAAAAAGAGAAAAAGCACGCCTTTAAGGAATATTCGCTTGGGAAGCTTTCTGCGCGCGGCGCTGAACAGCTCCCCGAAGGCAAAAATTTCAAGAGCAAAGGGAAGAAAACCCGAATAGCCAAAAATTGGCATCTTGAAAATTCTCCAGAAATTCAAATAGGGAAGAGAGTATTCCCAGTGAGATCCGGCCCAGAAATTCCAGAATTCCCACAAAAAACCGGCAATAAGGCCGGCGAGAAGCCAAGAAAAAATGTTTCTCCATTCTCCTTTTTCTAAATCGGCTAAGAATGTCTTGTTTTTTAGCCAGTAATTAAAGGGCTCAAGGAGAAAAATAAAACATAGCCAGACCAGTGGAAAAAAAATTCGTGGCCAGCCCAAGGCCAAGAAGATGGAGAGGATTCCCAAAGAAACGCTCAACTTAAGAAAAAGAGGGGATACTCTTGTTTGAAAAATTGAATAATTTTTCCTGAAGATCTTTCGGGCCAAAAAAGAGACCTCCAACATGGCAGGCATCACCGAGGAAAAAGCGATAAAATAACCGAGCCATCTTTCTCCATAATTTGAAGGCAAGCTTCGGTAGTGCCAGTTTTTCAATCTCAGATTGAAAAGCTCAAAAATGAGCCAGACAAAAACAGAAATAAAGGCGACAAAAAGAAAATTCTTCAGGGATTGAGAAAGGGGAGAAGATTTTGAAAACCTGAAATTCAGGCTGTCGATAACAAGAATAAAAGACCACCAGGCGAAATTGAAGAACCAGATTTTCATAAAAGGAACCTGAAAGACAAGAAGAATTGCCGACAAAATGAAAAGAGCCATACCAAAATACAAATTTAAAAGAAGAATCCTCTCTTTCATTCTCTGGCCAGACAAAGAAGAGTTATCTATATTCTATTTTAGACTTTGGCAGATGACAATGGCCAGAAAATCAAGGAGGAAGAGATAAAAGAGGTGATTGCATAATTTCACTTCATCTATTATATTAAGGTTGAAAAAAGGAGAACTTCGATGAAAAAAGTGGCAGCTATTTTGATCTTGATAGCCGCAGCCCTCGTTCTGGCCTTTATCCTTCAAAAAAGTGGCTGTGTAAAATCCATGTCCAGCGAAGAGCTCAAGGCCTCGTTAGAAATAGTCGATATCGACACCAAATGGGTCTCAAAATATTATCAAGTCTGGCCGCCAAAATTGATTCTTGTTCCAGCCATTTCCTTCCGGGTAAAAAATATCTCTGATAAGCCTCTCCGTTATATCAATTTCAATGCCAACTTTAAGTTCAAGGATGATTTTGAAAACCTGGGAGATAATTTCCTTGCAGCTATCCGGGGAAAGCCTGTCGCATCTAGCCAATCGAGCGATGTCATTACTCTCAAAAGCAATTTTGGCGTCGAGGGGAAAAGCCTGGCTTCCTTCAAGGATAATCCCCAGTGGAGGATTGTCTTTATCAAACTTTTTGCCCAATCCAAAGGCTCCCAGTATGTTCTGCTTGGAGAATGGGAAGTATCGCGGAAAATAGATTTTAAAGAACCAGAGCCTGTAGGCATAAAAAAAGAATGAAAGTCAGATTATGAATACCATTATTCCCACTCGATTATTTTTGACCAAGGGCAGAGGTCAGCATAAGGAAAAATTAGCCAGTTTCGAGCAGGCCCTGAGAACAGCAGGAATAGCACCCTTTAACCTGGTTAAAACTTCAAGCATCTTCCCTCCTCATTGCAGGCTTATTTCCAAAGAGGAGGGATTGAAATTGCTCAAACCCGGCCAGATCGTCTTTTTGGTCATGAGCGAGAATGCAACTGATGAAGCTCATCGCCTCATCTCAGCAGCCATAGGCCTGGCCATTCCCAATGATCGAACCCGCTATGGTTATCTCTCAGAACACCATAGCTTCGGCCAGAATGAGAAGGAAGCTGGCCAATACGCAGAAGATTTGGCCGCTTACATGCTGGCCACGACTCTTGGAGAAAATTTTGACATCAATCAAATCTGGAACGAAGAAAAGAAAGTCTATAGAATCTCAAAAAAAATATCTGTCAAAACCAGAAATATTACCCAAACAACGAGCGGGAAAAAAGGCCTCTGGACCACAGCCATAGCGGCCGCGATTTTTATTCCCTGATCCTTAAAAATCTAAGGGATTTGGTCTTAAAATTTTGATATAGCTTTCTTCTCTGATTTTCTTCAAGAATTCAGCTACCTTTTTCTGCCTTTTCTCCGTAGCCAGCTTTTCTTCGACATTTTTTTTAACTTCCTCAAAGGATCTCAGACGGCTTTCCTTTTTTTCTTCAAGTTTCAGCAAGTACCAGCCATTGCGGCCCTTAAGCCAGGGTGTTATCTCCCCTATTTTCAATTTCTCAACAGCCTCTTCCAAACTCTTCTCCAGTTGCCCCTTTTTAAAAGTCCCCAAATCTCCCTGAGATTCCTTTCCCGGCCCATCAGAATATTGGCTGGCTAAGGAAGCCAGGTCATCCCCAGCTTGAACCTTTTCACTGATTTCTTTTTTCTTTGACTCAACTTCCTCTTCCGTTTTTCCTTCAGTGGAAATGTAGATAGCCCTCAGCCTGAACTCTTCGGGCTCCGTGAATTCCTCAGGATGAAGCTTATAGTAATTGACAATTTCAGAATCGTCGATGACAATATATTTTTCAACTTCTGAAAAAATCACAGCCTGCTTCAGATAGTCTTCCTCCATCTGCTTGACAAATTGATCAAAATCAACACCTTGACGTTCCATCTCCCTCTTCAAAACTTCATCCGATTCGAGGTTATTATCCTGTTTTATTCTTTCCAGGGTAAGCTTGACCTGCTCGCTGACATTCACTCCCTTTTCCCGGGCCATCTGCAAAAGGAGAAGATCATTGATGATATTGTCCAAGATCTCCTTTTTCATCTTGTCATACTGCTTTTCAAATTCCTCTCCTTCTAGCTGAGACTTGAGCATCTGATAGAGAAGATCATGTTGTTTCTTGTATTGAGAAAGGGTAATAATTTCATCATTGACAATGGCCACAATTTCCTCGACAACTTCACTGGCCAGAAGAAATGGCCCTGCTGCTAGAAAGAAAATTAAGCCGATAATCATCCTCTTTTTTCTCATGAAACATTCCTTTGATAAAGGAAGGACAAATTCTGGGGATAGGATTCCCATTTCATATCTTTTTTCAACTTTTCTATATAGGATGAAAGAAACTGCTCAGTTTTCTGGCCCAGAATTTTTCTTTTTATCGAAGGGGAGGCTTCCTCCTTGGAAACAAGCTCTGGCTTATATTTCTTATTCACCCTGAAAATATGATATCCATAAGAAGATTTGACGACTGGGCTGACGTTTCCTTCATTGAGGGAGAAAATAAGCTTCTCTATCTCCATGGGCAGCTCTCCGGGTTTAAAGACGCCCATTTGGCCTCCCCGGAAAGCATCTGGACTATCAGATTCAGTCCGGGCAATTCTTCTAAAATCCTCTTCAGAAGAATTCTTGACTCTTTCCAGGATTTCGAGGGCTCTCTCTTCTGTCTCCACTGCGATCTGGCTGACATCGACTCTCTCTGGCTGCAAATATTCTCCTCTGTGGAGCTCATAATAGCTCTGGATCTCTTCTTCTTTGACCTCGATGTCTTTGACCAACCGATAAATGCACTTTTCTATCAGCAGCTTTTCAAAAAGAGCCTGTTTGTCCCAGTCCTTGAAAGATTCTGGATCGCTTCGAAAAGCAAATTCATCGCTGAGCCTGCTCAGATACTCATTTTTCTCTTCCGCAGTGAGCGAAATATTCTGTTGGCGAGCAAGCTGGAGGATGATCTTCTCTTCGACAAACTTATCATAGAGACGGCTCAATGAAGGAATTGTCAAAGATTCCTGAGCCTCTCCAACAATGTTTCGAATGTATTTTTTGAAATCAGCATTTGTGTAAACAGAATCTTCAACCCGAAGCACAACTTTATCTTTTTTTTGAGCGTCTTCCGAGCTAGAAGGCTTTGAGTTCACGGAGGAACTCTCCTGGTCACAGTGAGTCCCAAGAAAAAAAACAATTCCTGCCAATAAGAGAAAAACACAAGAATGAGCGAATCTCAGCTTCTTCATCTTTTTTAGATTCAATTCATTATATTATATCCATATAACTCCTTCAAGATGGAGATCGTTTCATCCATGAGCCCCTCTTCTTTCTCGGAAGAAAGGGAAAGGCTGAGCACGCCCTGTGGAGTGATCGACCCCGAATATTTCCTGATAAGCTTAGTCATCCGCTCTAAGTCTGCCAAAGAGGCAGGGAAAAATTTAAATATGATTTGATTGCCCAGCCGGTCAATGGCTTTGATCTTTATCCTCTGAGCCAGGTATTTGATAATGCCGTAGCGGAGAAGATTTTCGACGCTCGTGGGGAGGAATCCGAATCTATCCTCCATTTCTTCTTTAATCTTTTCAATCTCATCCAAATCTTCAATCGATGATACTCTTTTGTAGATATTCAACCTTAAGTTTATCTGGGGGAGATAGTCTTCAGGAATCCTGATATCCACTTTAAGATTAATCTCACTTTTGACCTCTTCCATTTTCTCCCCCTTTAGCTCCCGGATGGTTTGATCGAGGAGATGCATGAAATAATCAAAGCCAACGGCCTCCATATATCCATGCTGTCTCTCGCCAAACAAATTCCCGGCTCCTCTTATCTCAAGGTCTTTGGCTGCCAATCGGAATCCTGAACCCAATTCACTGAATTCTTTGAGGGCTGCCAAGCGTTGTTTGGCCTGAGAGGTGAGTTCTGTAAAGGGAGGAACAAGGAAATAAGCAAATGCCTGGCGGGAAGAGCGGCCAACCCTACCCCGGAGTTGATAGAGTTGAGCCAGGCCAAAAAGGTCTGCCCGTTCCACAATCAGCGTGTTGACCAGAGGAATGTCTATGCCATTCTCGATGATTGTCGTCGATACAAGCACATTGTATTTGTGGCTGATAAAATCGATCATCGTCTTTTCCAGGGAAAGGCTGGACATTTTGCCATGGATGACAGCCAATTTCACCTGGGGAGCCAATCGTTCTATACGCCTGGCAATTTCTTCAATATCTTCAATCCGATTGTGGATATAATAGACCTGGCCTCCTCGGCTTAATTCCTGCTTTATCGCCGAGGCAACGAGCTTCGGGTTATACAAAGTGACGACTGTATGGATGGCTAACCTGTCCTTGGGAGGAGTCTCAATGAGGCTAATATCCCTGAGCCCGGTCAGGGAAAGATTCAAGGTCCGGGGAATGGGAGTGGCTGTCAGAGTCAGGACATCAATATTGGCCTTCATCTTTTTGATTTTCTCCTTGTGATTGACTCCAAACCTCTGTTCTTCATCGACAATGAGAAGTCCGAGATCGCGAAACTCGACATCCTTGGAGAGAAGCCGGTGGGTTCCGATAATAACATCGACCAGCCCTCGCTTAAGGTCCTGGACAATTTTTTTCTGTTCTTTCCTCATCTGAAGCCGGGTGAGGGCCTCTATCCTTAGCGGAAAAAGAACCATTCTGTTCTTGAAAGTTTTCAAGTGTTGGCTGGCCAAAACAGTTGTTGGACAGAGGACAGCTACCTGTTTCCCATCCATCACTGCCTTGAAGGAAGCTCTTATGGCCACCTCAGTTTTTCCGTAGCCAACGTCTCCGCAGAGGAGGCGGTCCATCGGAGTATCAAGTTCCATATCCTTCTTGATCTCCTTTATCGAGCGCAATTGATCCTCTGTTTCTTCATATTCAAAGGTCCTCTCAAATTCCGATTGCCAAGTGCCTTCAGGGCTGAAACTGAATCCTTTCATCGCTTTTCTCTGGGCATAGAGTTCGAGCAGCTCTCGGGCCATTGACTCTATAGCCTTCTTTGTCCTTGCCTTTGTCTTCTGCCAAGATGGACTGCCCAGCTTATCGAGAAGGGGATAGCTTGAGCCAACTTTAGAATATTTCTGGACGAGGTTGAGGTCTTCGACAGGAACAAATAGTTTATCGTCATCGCGGTAAGCCAGTTCAATAAATTCTCGATTTTTTCTCTCGACCTCCATCTTCACCAGGCCCCTGAAAAACCCTATTCCGTAATCGGTATGGACAATATAATCGCCCTCCCTGAGATCCTGGAATTGGGAAACAAAGGGACGCAGAGAAGGCCGACTGACAATCACTTTCTCTTCAGTAAAAATATCTTTTTCTGAAAAATAAACGATTTTCTGGGCAGGGAAGCTAAAACCATGGTCAAGACTTCCAAGGAGAAGCATAATCTCTCCAGAAGAAGGCGAGGCTAAAGGGGTTGAAGGCTGAGCAGAAGGAATTTGATTCTGGGAGAGGAGACTGGCCATTTTCTGGCGGAGGCCCCCACTCGAAAGATAGATGTAACATCGCTCCCGTGAGCGCTCAAGTCTCTTTAGATACTTGAGAAAAAAAGGAATCCTGTTCTCAAATTTCGGCACAGACTGAAAGGAGAAAGAAAATGTCTTTCCTGTTCCGGCCGAGACAAAATCCTGGAGGAGAATAGCTTTGGCCTTGATTTCTTCCCACAACTTGAAGGGAAAGATTTCTTCAGGGGAGAGGCAAAATTTGCCGCTTTTTTGAAGCTCTTCGTAATCATCTTCAAGGCTGTTTCGCGTTTCCTCCCACTCCTTCTCCAGCTCATCAAAATTGTCAATTACAAAGAGAGAATCCTCGAGGTAGTGAGTGAAAGGCACAAAATGCTCTCGGTTGAGAAGGGAAAGAAAGACAAAGGAAGGGAAAAAATCGCCACTTTTTAGAAGATCGATTTTTTGAGTGAGATCTTTATCCACAGAACCTGCCTTTCTCCAGGCTCTCTCTTCCCATTCATGAAGAAATTCTGAGGAGGCCGGAAATTCACGGAGTGAGGGAAGAAGAATATGGTCCAGCCTTTTCAGTGAACGCTGGGTGGAGGGATCAAATTCGCGGAGAGAGGAAATCTCATCCCCGCTGAACTCAATCCGGAAAGGAAATCTCTCCCAAGGAGAAAAAACATCGACAATCCCTCCCCTCCAGGCACATTCTCCGGCCGAAGCTATCAAATCCTCTCTGGCATATCCGTATTCGCTGAGAGTTCTAAGCAGAGTGTCCCGCTCAAAAATTCCCCCTTGCCCCAGTTCCAGGAAAAATCTTTTCATGTTTTCTGGACTAGGGAAGGGCTTGAGCAGCCCGAAGAGATTGGTGATGACAAGGGAGGGCAAGGTGTGGATTAAACTGGAGAAGAACCTCATTCTCACGGATACAGAATCGAGAGGAGGAAAGATTTCTTGGTAAGGATTGTCGGAAAGAGCAGGCAGGGAATTCAGGCCTAAAGCCAGGGGAAGCTGGGAAAAAATAAATTGGCACTGCTCCTCAAATCTGGAGAGAGAAAGAGAAGCTTGTTGGATATAGACTATTCTCTTCTTAAGTCTCCCGGCTAGAAAGGAGAGGAAATAGGGTTTGGCCGATTCAACAAGGCCTGTGATTCGGAGATTTCTCTCTCCTCGATTTATTGCCTGGAGGAGTCCCCTGAATTCAGGCACTCCATCCAAAAAATTCAAGCCCATAAAATCATTATATGTCTATCCAATTGTTCAGTCTACATTCTCCACCAGTAGGAGAACTTTAAGAAGAAGTTGTAGTTTGTCCTCGTGTATCTTCTAAAATCTCCCTTTTCATAATTGGTATCCAAGCCGATGAAAAAGACTGTTCCAGGCCGCATGACATAGCTTACAAGAAAGCTGCCAAAGACTTTCTTGTAATAGTGATTGTAGTCAAGAATAGCCCTGAGGGAGAGAGTCTTGGAAATCTGGTAGACAGTCCTTTGGCGGAAGACATTGTAGTCCCAGAGCTCTTTCCCACCCCAATTCTCCCAGAATGTCTCTTTGCTGAAGTCGAATCCAATCCGGAATCTTTTATTAGGCTTGAAGGTTATGCTAAGCTCATAAATATTCGACCAGCCCAGGAAAGGATCGTCGGGATCATAGTTGATGCTTTCACCTGTTTGGAAAAAAATCCCGAAGGGAAGCCACTTGATGAAGCTGTTCTCACCGTTTATTTTCAATGAGTTTCTGTTGAAATCAAGCCCCTCATACCTCTCTATGGCATTCTCAAAAGTGATATTCAGGCGATTGAACTCCGTGAATCTCAGCTGAAGATTTGTCTCTAACCATTTGTCCTGGGTGATATTCTCAGAATAAGCATCCCTCTGGCCTACTTCAAAACTCAGGCGAAGAGAATTCAGGTATTTTTTTCGGGATAGATCGTGAAGTGAGTAAAAACTCCGCCAGATTTATAGTCGACTCGGTTGACAAACCCTGAGGAAGCCTCGAAGTCAGGGTGCATGGATTGCCAGAAAAGGCCTGCTGTCCAGTATTTTGTGAAGTAGAAAAAGCTGGCATAAAGGGCAGGAGCAAAGTCAGATTCTTCATTCCCGTATTTGGTTTTTGAAGCCAAAGCCTGAAAATTAAAAAAGAATTTGTTTCTGAACTTGAATTGACCATCCAGGCCAGCAACGCGGTTATAGGAACCATCGATTTCTTTATCAGCCAGGCAAAAGCCTATATAGGACTCTTGGAAGACATCTGTTTTCAGGCGGATGATATTGAAGAGGGCATTATTCTCTTTGTTTGTCTCTCCATCGTGAACTTCCCAAAGGCTTTCTGTCGGGTTCAGGTCATAGGCTGAGAGGATGCCATAGGCAAAACGACCTATTTTTCCTGAAAGCTTTCCTCCCCAGAGAGGATCAATAATCCTTCTTGTGTAGACCATCTCGATTTTGGGGAAACTGAAAATCTCCATTCCCTCTAAGAAAAAGGGCCTCTTTTCCTGATAGCGGAGAGCATACCTCAGATTGACATCAATCTGAGGCGCATCAGCTTCGATATGGCTGAAATCAGGATTAAGAGTGAAATCCATGGTTAAATCAGAGTTCAGGCCATACTTAAGGTTAAAGCCTGGTTGAAGATTTGCCTTCTCGTCCTCTCTTTTGAGCGAAGTAAAGATGGGCATAACCTCCAGGTTTCCTCCCTTATCCACTTTCCCCTGGATAGAAATTTCCCCTTCCTGAGCTAGCAAACCCGGGATATTCCTTGAGAATTCCGGCCAGATAATAATCTCTCCTTTCCGAGGGATATTGCGGCCGAGGACAATTCCCCAGAGCTTAGTCTCTCTATCAGGAAAGCGAAGACTCTTGAAAGGGATGGAAAGTTCCACTGTGTATCCTTTTTCATCAATCTTTCCATCTGAGGCAAAAAAAGTGTCCCAGCTCTCATCCGTATTTTCGTTTCCACCTTCCTCAGTGCGGATGGCATCCATCTGAACGCCAAAAGGATTGATT
This sequence comes from uncultured Eubacteriales bacterium, assembly GCA_964584535.1. Lineage (GTDB taxonomy): Bacteria > Acidobacteriota > Aminicenantia > Aminicenantales > CAZPAX01 > CAZPAX01. Next base: position 24,948 of record CAZPAX010000001.1, on the reverse strand, counting down.
ATAAACCAAAAGGAACGGCGCTTCTCATTAAAAGTATCAAGAAGAATACAGATCCAGTCGTCCTCAATACAGTTATCACGGTTGGTGACCGAAGCTCTTATTTTCTTTGCTTCAGAATCATCACAGCGGAAGGCAAAGTATAAATTTTTCTGGTCATAGCCTATGTAGGCAACCGTCTTTTCTGAGGGAGTCCCTTTTTCTTTGGGAGAAAGCTGAAGGAAATTTTCAATTTTTAAAGCTTCTTTCTCCCAAAGAGGATTATCCAGGACTCCATCGATCTTGGGAGGAACACTAAGCTTGGGAATATCCAAAGGCTCCTTAGAGGAAGCCAAGGAACATTGCGGGAGTGAAAAGCCAATAAATAAAAAGATTAACATGATAGTAGTTTTCAATGCTTTTGAAATGAAACCTTCTTTCCTCATTGAAGTTTCCTTCCTTGATGCTCAAATCCATCTTCCGCTCTATCTATCAATCCACCACTTCACTCATAGTAAACGTAAAAAGGGGGGAAAAAGTTTAAATGAAAAAAAATTTTTAATTTTTTGGAGGGAGTGAAGAATTTTTAGGAAAAGAAATCTCCCATTCTCCAGATTCAGCCCTGCGAATTTTTACAATTTCTCCTTCGATCTTGCACTCGAAGACTTCATACACCTTCCCAGATTTTTGGTCTAATAGTCTTTCTCTCCACAGAATCTCCTCTATTTTAAGTTCTCTATCGTTAATTCGGATAGACCTTGGTGTTTCCTCTCCTTTGTAGCCGCAATAAAAGTCTATTTCCAATTTCTCGCTTCTTTTATCTTTTACTGTCTTGATCATAGCTATTGAATGTCCATTCTAATGCTTCGCTAATTTTCTGTCAAAGGCAGGGGACAGGCACCTTTTTTCTCTTAAAAAGGTGCCTGTCCCCAACAAACGTGTCCCCAACAAACGAAATCCAAAAAAGAAAATGTTGCTAAATTGAAATGAGAAAATTATAATTTCGATACGCTTTGTGAAATCAAGTAAGGAGAAATGGATGGCAAAAAAAATTCCTTTAACTCATCTGGGTTTTGTCGTCCTCTTCGGGGCTGTCTGGGGTCTATCAGAAACAGCCTTGGGAGTAGCTATCGAGAAATGCGCTTCTTTTGCCTCTGGTTCGATCATGACTGGAATTGCTTTCTTCTTCATAGCCGCCACCTGGATTCTGAGCCGAAATATTCTTGGCCTTTTTCTGCTCGTCTCAATCGCTAGCCTCTTTAAGATGTTCGATGCTCTCCTCCTTTCCCTTCCTCTTCAGAATGGGGCTGTGGCCAATCCGATCTTTGCTTTCTGGATGGAAACATTGGCCTTTTTTGTCTTGGCAACAATAGTCGATGTGGAAGCTTCGAAGAAGAAAACCCTTAAACAGGCACTCTTGGGAGGCATGTCAGCCCTGCTGGCAGCAAATTTTTTCCCTCTTGTAAAATATGTAACAGGAATCCCCGCCTGTGTCTTTCCTGGCACAAATTACCCTTTAGCCCTCTACTTTCTGCCGCTTGCGGTCTGTGTCTCCTTTCTCAGTGTCCCCTGTGGATTATGGGTCGGGGAAAAAGTCAGGGACCTGGAAGTCAAAATCGAAATCCTCTCTCCGGCTACGCTTATCTTGTCCCTAGCCATCATTGCCCTGATAAGACTTGGCTAGAATTCAGTCATATTCTTCCTCAGAAGGAGAAGCCCGATGGAAAAAATGAAGAAAAAGAAAAGAAAAACTTTCACAAGAAGGGATTTTCTTAAAGGGCTTGGCGGAGGGGCAATCGGCGCCACTGTGGCCTCGAAATTGCTTGCTCAGGAGCAAGCCTATCCACAAGCTGCGGAAGAGAAAATCGCCATCTATTCCAAAAAACAGATCTCATTCACCCTTAATGGAAAGAGCGTAACTTTGGAGGTTGAGCCCAGAGAAACCCTGCTCCAAGTGCTCAGAGAACGATTGAAATTGACTGGAACAAAAAAGACCTGCGGTCGGGGTGAATGTGGAGGCTGCACAGTCCTCCTCGACGGAGATGCTGTCTACTCCTGCATTTATCCTGCCATCAGAGCAGATAGAAAAGAAATCATGACCATCGAGGGGCTGGCCAGCAGCAGCGGACCTCATCCTCTCCAACAGGCTTTTATAGACAAGGATGCCTTTCAGTGCGGCTTCTGCACTCCTGGATTTATCATGGCCGGATTCACCCTCTTGAACAAGAACAAAGCTCCATCACTTGAAGTAATAAAAACTGCTATGACCGGGAATATCTGCCGCTGCGGAAATTATCAAAAGATCTATGAGGCTGTCGCCGCAGCTTCCCAAACCATGAGAGGAGTCTTGAAATGAAGATAAAAATGCCCAGAGAAGAAATGAATGGCTCAAGTCTTCTTTACTTTGAAGAAGCTAAGGGCAAGGGAAGAACTGGCTATCGAGTTTCCCCTCCAGAAGAAAAAGCTGAATTCAAAATCATCGGCACCTACACCCCAAGGATCGACGGAGAGAAAATTGTCACCGGCAAGGCCTTATTTACCCATGATATTGCTCTCCCTGGCATGCTTCAGGCGAAAATTCTCAGGTCTCCTCATGCCTCGGCTGAGATTGTTTCTGTGGATCTCAGTCAAGCCAAAAATTATCCTGGAGTCAAAGCAGCTATCCAGGTGAAAGAAGGGAAGATAACTTACGCGGGAGAACAGATAGCCGCTGTGGCTGCTGTTGATGAGCAGACAGCCGAGGAAGCACTGAAGCTCATTAAAGTTGACTACAAGGTGCTTCCCCATGCAGTCTCAGAAGAAAAAGCTAGAGAAGAGGGCGCACCTCAAGTCCGTGATTCAGGGAATGTCGAGAAAATAAACGAATACAGCCGGGGAAATATTGAAAAGGGATTTGCCGAAGCTGAGGTCACTGTGGAGAGAACTTATAAGACAGTCTGGGAGGTCCATCACACTGCCGAAACTCACGCTAGCGTAGCCAAATGGGAAGAAGATAGGCTAATTGTCTGGGATTCCACCCAGGCCGTTCATGGCGTCAGAGATGGCCTCGCCCGGGCTTTGAATATTCCTGCCACTCAGATTAGAGTCATCAAAAATTACATGGGAGGAGGCTTTGGCAGCAAACTGGGCCTCAATGATTACACAGTTGTCGCTGCTCTTCTTGCCCGAGAGGCTGGGAAGCCGGTCAAAATTACCCTTTCCCGAAGAGAAAATGCCTATTGTGTTGGCTATCGACCTTCCTCACTTATAACAATCAAGGGAGGAGCGAAAAAAGATGGCACCTTGACTGCTCTGTTCATGAAAAATTATACCTGTGGGGGGATAGGCCGCGGAGACACCTGCTCAGAGCCGCTAATCGACATTTACAAATGTCCAAATGTCAAAGTTGAAGAATATTCTGTCTTTGCCAATCTCTGCGCTTCGCGACCGACAAGAGCGCCAGGCCATGTCCAAGGAACCTTTGCTCTGGAAGGATTTATGGAGGAACTGGCGAATGAGCTCAGTCTTGATCCCTTGGAGCTACGAAAGAGAAATTACTCCAACAAGAACCGCGGAGAGACAGGTATTCCCTATTCCTCTAAAGGATTGAACGAGTGTTACAGACTGGGAGCAGAGAAAATCGATTGGAAAAGAAGAAATAAGAAGCCAGGAGAAGGAAAGGGCAAGATGAAGCGCGGACTGGGCGTAGCCACTCAGATCTGGTGGGGAGTAGGTAGACCTGGAACCTTGGTAGATCTCAAGATGCATCCAGATGGAAGTATCGAAACTATCTGCGGAACACAGGATCTGGGAGGCGGGACAAGAACTTACATGGCCATGGTCGCCGCAGAAACTCTAGGCCTGGAACCAAGAGATATCACTGTAAAAATTGGAAATACAGATTATCCTTGGGCTGGCTCATCAGGGGGAAGCACAACAACTCCTTCTGTGGCGCCGGCTGTAAGGGATGCAGCTTCGAAAGCAGCAAATTACCTCAAGCAGCTTGCCGCAAAAAAACTCAATATTGCACCAGAGAATGTCGTCATCGAAAACAAGAAGCTCTTTGATAAAAACAATCCAGCAAATTCAATCCCCTTCAAAGAAATATTCCGAGATATCCGGAGGGAAGTCGTCTTTCATGGAGAATGCAGCGATCGCTCTTCTGATTTTGCCTATAACACCTTTGGCGCTCATTTCGCCGAAGTGGAAGTTGACACAGAAACAGGTCAGATCAAAGTCATCAAAGTGGTAGCTGCCCATGAAGTGGGGAGAGTGATTAACAAGCTGACCTCAGAGAGTCAGGTCATTGGCGGCATCGCTCAGGGATTAAGCGCAGCCCTCTTCGAAGAGAAAATAATGGATGAGACTACAGGCGCCATGATCAATCACAACCTTCATGATTATAAAATCGCCACGTCCCTGGATATTCCTGAAATAGTTCCCATTTTTGTTGACATGGTTGACCCGAGAATCAACAATTTGGGAACAAAAGGCCTGGGAGAACCCCCTCGAATCCCCATTGCTGCCGCCATCGCCAATGCCGTCTATAACGCCGTTGGTGTCCATCTCAGAGAAATCCCCATGACTCCTGATAAAGTCCTTCAGGCCCTCAAAAGAAAGGAGGCAAGCTCATGAAAAACTTTAAGATGGCTGAACCTCAGACAATCGAGCAACTGGCTTCTCTGTTGGCCAAAGAAAAAGAGAAAGTCTTCCTCATAGCTGGAGGAACTGACCTCTGGACAGAAATCAAGGAAGAGATTCTAGAGCCGGAAATTGTCGCTGACCTGCGGACAATTCCCAATCTTTCTTATATCAGAAAAGAAAAAGACGGCGTTCATATTGGAGCCATGACAACCGTGGCTGAACTGGCTTCAAATCCCCTCATCGAGCAGGAATACAGAGGACTCCACCAAGCTGCCAATTCTGTTGCCTCGCCTCAGCTCAGGAATGTAGGAACACTCGGCGGTAACCTTTGCCAGAGACCAAGGTGCTGGTATTACCGTGACCCTCAGATTCTCTGCCGCAAAAAAGGGGGAAGCAAGTGCTTCGCCTTCCAGGGAAGAAACAAGTACCATGCCATCTTTGGCGGCGGAATATGTTATATTGTTCATCCTTCGGATCTTGCTCCAGCGCTTATTTCTCTGGATGCAGAGGTGGCCTTAAAAAGCACTCAGGGTGAGAGGGTTGTTTCCCTCCAAGACTTTTTTGTCCTTCCCTCGATAAATATCAGGAGAGAGAATATTCTGGGCCCGGAGGAGGTTCTGAGGGAGATCCGTATTCCCCTCGCCAGAAAAGGAGAAAAAAGCACTTACCTTAAATTCAAGGAGAGAGGAGCCTGGGATTTTGCAGTCGTCTCCGCAGCAGTCAGTGGGTCAGTCTCAGGAAATTCTTTTAGCAAGATAAGAATCGTCCTGGGAGGGGTGGCTCCTATTCCCTGGAGATTAAATAAGGCTGAAGAAGCAATAAAAGGGAAAAAAGTGACAGAGTCTATTCTAAGACAAGTCGCTCGAGAAGCACTCCAAGAAGCCAGACCCTTGAAAGAGAATGAATACAAAAAAGACCTTGTTGAAGTCGTCCTTTCGCGGGCTGTGATGAGTCTTTTGAAAAAAGTCTGAAGAAACGCCCAGAGGAGAAAAAGATGAAAAAGTCTTTTCGGACAATGTTCTTTGCTATTTTTTTCATTTTTATCTTTCTCCAGGGAATTCTCTTCTCTCAGGAGCCAGAACGGTTTTTTGATAGAGCAGAGATTGACCATAAAGAAATAAGGCTCACTATTTTTTATCCTTCTGTGGGCAGCATCAAAGCCCTTGTTGAGCTCAGGAAAAATGGATTCATTGATATTGAGGGACTGACAGTCATCGGAGTCTACCATATCGAGGAGAAAACGAACTATCAAGCCTCAAAGGAATTTGTGAAAAGTAACAATCTTGACTGGTTCAAGTTCCACCAGATACGAGCTGAGCTCAGGGAAGATCTCCTTTTCAAGAAAAATTCCTGCAGCAGCGAATTTGAGACAATTTTCAAGAAATCAGATGGAGTGATCTTTTTTGGTGGTCCAGATATTCCACCCTCTCTTTACAAAAAAAAGACAAACCTTTTCACCCAAATCGAAGATCCCTATCGCCATTTCTTGGAGCTTTCTTTTATTTTTCATCTTTTGGGTGGACTGCAGGATGAGAATTTCAAAGGATTTCTTGAAAACAGTCCGAAGTTCCCGATTTTCGGAATCTGCCTGGGTAGCCAGAGTCTCAATGTGGGGACAGGCGGCAATCTAATCCAGGATATCTGGTCAGAAAAGTATGGAAAGAAATTTTTCGAAGATGTGATTGAGCTCGGCCGGGAAAACTGGCACACAAATCCTTTCGATCGCCTTCATCCAGAAGAGAAGCTTTTCCCTTACCATATGCACCCCATAAAGTTTAAAGAAAAGAGTGTTTTCCGTACCGCCATGGGATTTTCAAGCGAGGCCAAGCCTTACATCCTCAGCGCCCATCATCAGGAAGCAGATATCCTGGGCAAAGGATTCCAGATTGCTGCCACGTCTCTAGACGGAAAAGTTGTCGAAGCCATGGACCATAAGGTCTTTCCCAACGTCCTCGGCATCCAGTTCCATCCTGAATTTCCTATGCTCTGGTCGAGTGAAACCAAATTCAAAGTGACCCCAGATGATAAAGAGCCAACGAGCTTGAGGGCAATCCTTGAAAACCATTCTCCAAGCTTTGAATTTCACCAAAAGCTCTGGTCCTGGTTCTGCCAGAAAATCATCGAATATCACAAACACGTATAGAGAACTTCGCTTTTCCTGTTCTTGACTTAAAAATCTCTTTGTTGAAGAATAGATAATTCATAAACACAAAGGAGACTGAGATGAAAAGATTCATGGTTCCAAGGGTTGCTCATTGCAAGAGCGGATGCCTACCTGCATCCTGAGCATGATGTAAAACTGCTCTTTAGCTCTTCAGAAGAGATCGAGTATTCGATCTTCAAAAGAAAAATTATCAAGCAGGTTTTCCTCTCAACTTTAACACATTTCATCCTGATAAAGTCTGAAACTCAGGAAAAAGCGCGGGCAATTTTTTTGAGAAGCGCTGAGCTTGAGCAACCCCTGCGATAAGGAACTATAACTACTTTCCCCCCAGCCTCTTCCACCTCCTTCTTTCCGATGACCTGGTGAGGTTTCCAGTCACCGCCTTTGACCAGAATATCAGGCAAAAGAGAGCTAATAATCCGTAAAGGTGTTTCTTCTCGAAAAGATAGCAGATAATCGATATCTTCGATCGCCTCAAGGACTTCGAGCCTTTCTTTCAAGGGGAAAATTGGCCTAGAGGCACCTTTTATTTTCCTGATCGAGTAATCATCATTCACAGCCACAATCAGCACATCTCCCCAGAGTTTTGCCTCTCGGAAGAGGTGAATGTGGCCGCCATGGAGAAGATCAAAACAGCCGTTGGTAAAAACGACTCTTTTTCCCTGCCTCTTGAGCTGTCGTCGGATTCTCAGCAGTTCCCTTAACTTCTGAATTTTCGCTCTTGCCATTTCTTTCCAGATCAGGACTTGCGGGGAGGATTTATCTTGATCCCAGGAGAAAAGCTCCAAGCGTGAGAGAGTCGGCTCACTCCCACATCCTGGTAAGAAGAGGAAACAAGGAAAGAATAGAGATTGCGGTGATAGTCATAAGGGTAGCCATCTTTTTTATGAGTGGCCACATCCAGATAATATGTTCCGTTGATAAGGCTCAGCTTCTCGATCTTGCAGATGACTTTCCCTTCCCCTTGAATGGAGAGAGGCTCAAATTCCTCCAAATTTGTGTTTGTCCCATAGCAGGAAATCCCTTGAGAATTGAATATCCCTATCCCAAAAACAAAGTCTTTGGTGCGGGAATAAGCTACAACATCCATTTCGATGACCATTCCTTCATTGGGGGAAAAGACATGCTTCTCCCGTCCGGCGAGGCTCTTCAGGGTTACCTTTTTGATCTCAATCTCACGCTTCCCCCATCTGTTTTCCCTGCGCTCCTCTTCCCATTTCTGTTCTAAATTCAGGGCTATTTGACGCCTTTCAAAATCCTCCTCTTGCTTTGAGGCGATGTCTTGAAGATAAGCATCGACCACTCTTTTCGGCTCTCCTACAGTCTGAATTTTCCCGGCCTTGAGCCAGGCGACCCGGTCACAGATCTTCTCCACAGTGGAAAGGTCGTGGCTGACAAAAAGAATTGTTTTTTTGCGGCGGCGAAAATCGTTAATCCGATCCAGACATTTGGGAACAAAAGAAGCGTCGCCAACAGCCAGGACTTCGTCAATAAGCAAGATCTCAGGGTTGACATTGATGGCTACAGAAAACCCAAGGCGCATGTACATTCCCGAAGAATATGTTTTGACGGGTGCGTCGATAAAATCTTCGAGCTCAGCGAATCGGACAATCTCATTGAATTTCTGATTGATTTCCTTTTTGGAGAGGCCAAGCATGATCCCGTTGATGTAGACATTTTCCCGACCGCTGATCTCCGGGTGAAATCCTGCTCCGAGCTCGATCAGAGCGGAAACTTTACCCTGGACTTTAACTTTTCCTGATGTTGGCTTGGCGATTCCAGCCACAACCTTGAGCAGGGTGCTCTTGCCAGAGCCATTCTCGCCAATAATCCCAAAAGTCGTCCCTTTCTCAACTTCCAGGCTCACTTCATCCAAAGCTGTCACCATCTCATCTGGCTTGAGAGCCTTGAAAAAATCTCCCTTGAGGAGGGCGCTCTTGAAAGTTTGAAAGCGGTGGCGGGCGGAATATTTTTGATAAATCCGGGTGAGATTCTCGACTTCAATGGCCAACACCTAAACCTCCTCTGGAAAAGAGTCCCGAAGCCTGTCAAAAATAGAATACCCAATGAAGAAAAGCAGAAGAGCCACAAGGAAAGTTACTCCAAGTTTCTTCCAGCGAACAAGACTTCCGAAAAAGACGCAGTTTTGATAGCCCTGCATGATATGAGTCATGGGATTGAAATTGAGAAATATCCGCAGAAAAGAGGATTGCTGGATAGTGGGAAAGGTGATGGGGTAGACAATTGGGGTGGCGAAAAACCAGAAAGTGAGGGCATTGGCCAGAATGTCTTTGATATCCCTGAAATGTACAGTGAGAGAAGAAATCAGGAAACTGAACCCTAAGGAAAAGACAAGCTGGACAAGAATGACCAAGGGCAAAAAGAATATATAGAAGGTAAAAGATTTGCCAAAGATGGGGATGAAAAGGAAAAGGATGGGAAGGCCAAAAAGAAAATGAATCAGGTTGCTCAAGACAACAACAATGGGCAGAATTTCGGCCGGGAAAAGAATCTTCTTGATCAGGTTTCCATGGATCATCAAAACATTGGCTGATTCCAAAGAAGAGGAAGAAAACCAGACCCAGGGAAGCACCCCACAGAAAAGAAAAAGGGCATAGAGCCAAGGCGATTGCCCAAGGCTCGGATCCCGCGGCTTGATGATAAAGCCAAAGACGATCGTATAGACGATCATCAGTAGGAGAGGATTGAAAAAGGACCAGAGAAACCCAAGAATTGTTCCCCGGTAACGAGCTTTGAGTTCCCGGCTGACCAGGTTCTGAATCAAAACTCTGTATTTATAGATTTCCTTGAGATTTCTAAGAAGCCTAAGCATGGATTCTCCCTGAAAAAATCTTTTTTGTTTCCGGAGTGTAATCTCCCTTCTCATTGTAAAGAATAAGAGGAGGAAGACCGAGAGTCTGCCGAGCTTTGAAGTCACATTCAACCAAAAAAAGGTTCGCTGCTGCACTCCTACGCGGCTGGACAAAGCGAAGGGACTTGATTCTCAGCATGTTCTTCTCAACCGCCTTAAGGAGATCCTCTTTTCTTTTTGTTGGATAGATGAAATAGGCTCTTCCTTCCTTCTTCAACAGTTCTCTTGTCTTGGCCATTATATCAAAAATATCACACTTTAACTCATGTTTGGCAATGGATTTTTCAAGGGATGGACTCAAATGGCCCCCTAGCTTTTTGATATAGGGCGGATTGGAAAAGATAACATCAAATTTTTTTCCAGGCTGGTAAGCTCGGAGATCTTCCTGGATAACAGTAATCCTTCCCTCAAGGCTGTTCAGCTTCACATTCCTGCGGGCAAGATCTGCTAGAGACTCTTGTATCTCTAAAGCGACAATATGCCTGAAAGGCTTGATGCCCAGAAGAAGAGAGACAATGCCGCACCCTGCTCCAAGCTCGAGAAGTTCATCAGTGCTTTTTGTTTGAATGGCATCAGCGAGGAGGGGGGAATCGACAGAAAAGCGGTATCCCTTCCTCTTCTGCAAGACAAGGATGCGGCCCTCGTAAAAAGAGTCAAGAGTCTCAACCTCAGCTTTCAGGAGATTGACTGCTCTCATCTCTTCCTAACTCAGTAAAGACAAGGACAGACTCGGGGAGAATCTCGGCGAATCCGCCCTGGACAGGAATGCTTACTTCCTTCTTGGCCAGTTTATAGCTTATCATTCCCTTTCCCAGAATGACGACCAAGGGCCGATGTCCGGGAAGAATCCCCAAGTATCCCTCAAGGCTGGGAAGGGAAACTTCGCCAACATTTGTCTCGACCATTAATTTTAGAGGCGTGATGACCCTCAGATGAAGGCTTGAAGGAAGATTCTTGCTCATGATGACCGGATTTCCTCAGCTCGCTTCACAACTTCGTCGATGCTCCCGACCATGTAGAAGGCCTGTTCAGGTTTGTCATCATGCAAACCTTCTACAATCTCCTTGAATCCCTTGACGGTCTCTTCCACAGTCACATATTTTCCAGTCCTGCCCGTGAATTCCTCCGCCACATGAAAGGGCTGAGAGAGAAATCTTTGAATTTTTCTCGCCCGGGCGACAATTGTTTTATCATCCTCAGACAACTCCTCGATCCCTAGAATGGCGATGATATCCTGAAGGTCTTTATATCTTTGCAAAACTTCTTTGACTTTGCGGGCCACAGTGTAGTGCTCCTCCCCAATGACCCTCGGATCCAGTATCCGGGAAAAGGAAGTCAGAGGGTCGACAGCAGGATAGATGCCCATTTCTGTCAAGGCCCGGGAAAGATTAGTTGAAGCATCAAGATGAGAAAAGGTTGTGGCCGGTGCAGGGTCAGTGAAGTCATCAGCAGGAACATAAATGGCCTGAACAGAAGTTATTGAACCCTTTTTTGTTGAAGTGATTCTCTCTTCGAGTTCTCCTAGTTCTGTTGCCAGGTTTGGCTGATAGCCGACAGCAGAGGGCATCCTGCCCAGAAGAGCTGAGACTTCTGAACCGGCTTGGACAAAACGGAAGATATTATCGATGAAGAGGAGGATATCCTGATTCATCTCGTCCCTGAAATACTCGGCCACAGACAGGGCAGCTAGCCCGACCCTGAGCCTCGCTCCGGGCGGCTCTGTCATCTGGCCATAGATGAGCGAAGTTTTCTCAATAACTCCAGACTTTTTCATCTCCAGCCAGAGGTCATTTCCCTCCCTTGTTCTCTCTCCCACTCCAGCGAAAACAGAATAGCCGCCATGTTTCTTGGCCACATTGTGGATGAGCTCCATGATGATAACCGTTTTCCCCACTCCTGCTCCTCCGAAAAGGCCAATCTTTCCGCCCTTGAGAAAAGGCTGGATGAGGTCAATGACTTTGATTCCGGTCTCAAACATTTCAAGCTTTGTGCTCTGCTGCTCAAGAGGAGGAGAATGACGGTGGATAGGATACTTCAATTTGGCGTTCACAAGCCCCAGATGATCTATTGGCTCACCGATGACGTTCATCAATCTACCCAAAGTTTCTTCGCCAACCGGAATTTCTATTGGTCCTTCAAGATCCAAAGCCTCCATTCCCCGAGCCAATCCATCGGTGGGATGCATGGAGACACAACGAACTTTGTCTTCTCCAATATGTTGCTCAACTTCGACAACAATATCCACTGGAGTCGGAGTTTTGAACCCTCTACTGGTGATGCGAACAGCATTGTAGATCTTGGGAAGTTCCATATCCTTGAATTCAACATCGACGACAGGGCCAATGACCTGGACGACTCGTCCTACTCTTTCCACTTTTTTTCCTTTTTTCATTATCCTCTCCGAATCCTCATGATTTTGACAAGGCCTCCACAGCTGTCATGATCTCTAAGAGCTCTTTGGTGATCGAAGCTTGCCTAATCTTGTTCAGGATTAAAATCAAGTCAAGGATTAATTCTTCGGCATTTTTTGTGGCATTGTCCATAGCCATCATCCGCGAAGCATGCTCGGCTGCTAAAGACTCAAAAAAACAATGCAAGATTTCCTTCTCGATATAAAGAGGCAGAAGAAATTTGAAAATAATTTTTGATTCTGGATCCCAGTCTGGCAGCCAAAGATCCTGAGCCTCATCCGATTTTTCTGGACTCAGAGGCAAAAGCCTGGTGATAGTCAGCCTTGGAGAAATAATGGATTTGAATTCATTATAGACGATATAGATGGCATCTCTTCGGCTGAGAATATAGAGATTCATCAAATACTGGGCGATTTCTTTCAAATCTTGGGCTCCGAGCTTATCTACTCTGTCCGCATGGACTCTGTCAATGGGAAAATAGTATCTCTTGAAAAAGTTGACAGCCTTTTTCCCGATCAAGACGAGGCTCACTTCCCGTTGACGGGCTTTCTCTTCAAAAAAGGAAAGTGCTCTTGTCAGTAAGTTCGAATTGAAGGCACCGCAAAGTCCCTTGTCAGAAGTTATCACCACCCCTTCTATTTTCTTTTCCTCCCGCCTCAAAAGTAAGGGATGCTCCTCCTCAACCCAGCAAGTGAGCCTAGTCAGAAGAGCCGGGAGGTTGTGCCAATAAGGACGTCCTTCGAGGACTGCCCGCTGGGATTTTTTGAGTTTAGCTGTGGAGACAGTTTTCATAGCCTGAGTGATCTGCTGGGTATTCCTGACGCTCCTTATTCTTCTCCTCAGGTCAATTAAAGCAGGCATCTTAGCCTTCGTCCTCTTTGAATTTCTGATTAAAGTTCTGCAGAGCCGTGCTAATGGCTTCATCCATGGCTGAGCTTATTTCCTTTTTTTCAGCAATTTTCTGCAAGAGGTCAGGATGTTCCTTTTCAAGATATTCATAGAGTTCCTTCTCGTAGCGCTGAATATGAGTCACCTTGATTCCATCCAAGAAACCTCTGTTTCCCGCATAGATAATCAATATCTGTTTCTCCACAGGGAGCGGGAAATACTGATTCTGTTTGAGGATCTCAGTCAGCCTTTCCCCTCTATCGAGCTGGGCCTGACTTGTCTTATCCAATTCGGTCCCGAACTGGGCAAAGGTGACAAGCTCCCGGTATTGGGCTAAATCCAGGCGGAGCTTCCCGGCGACCTGCTTCATAGCTTTTATCTGAGCATTCCCTCCCACCCGAGAGACAGATATCCCGACATTGATGGCCGGCCTAATCCCTGCATTGAAAAGCTCGGGTTCTAGATAGATCTGGCCATCCGTGATCGAAATCACGTTGGTAGGAATATAGCCCGAGACATCTCCTGCCTGGGTTTCAATGATCGGCAATGCTGTCAGAGTGCCACCGCCATGCTCATCATTGTATTTTGCTGCTCTTTCCAGAAGTCTTGAATGAAGATAAAAGACATCCCCCGGGTAAGCTTCTCTTCCAGGAGGACGGCGGAGAAGGAGAGAGATTTCGCGGTAGGCTGCCGCATGTTTGGATAGATCATCATAAATGACCAAGGCATGCTGTTTATTGTCCCTGAAATATTCTCCCATGGCGCAGCCGCTGTAGGGAGCCAGATACTGAAGAGGCGATGGATCGCTGGCTGAAGCAGCCACCACGATTGAATAATCCATTGCCCCATAATCCTCCAAAACTCTAATGGTGTAAGCAATGGTCGAGTTCTTCTGGCCAATGGCCACATAAATGCAGATAACTCCTGAATTTTTCTGATTGACGATGGTGTCAATGACGATGGCAGTTTTGCCGGTCTGGCGGTCGCCAATGATCAGCTCCCTTTGACCCCTTCCAATCGGAATCATGGAATCAATGGCTTTTATTCCTGTTTGGAGGGGTTCCCTGACTGGAAGGCGGTCAACAACTCCTGGAGCGAGTCTCTCGATAAACATATAATTATCAGTTCTGATGGGCCCTTTCCCGTCCAGAGGCTGCCCAAGAGGATTAACTACCCTGCCGATAAGGGCAGAGCCAGCAGGAACCTGCATGATCCTGTGCGTTCTCTTGACTAGATCTCCTTCCTTGACAAGCGAGCTTTCACCTAAAAGCACAGAACCAACGCTATCCTCTTCCAAATTCAGGGCAAGCCCATAAACTCCCCGAGGAAACTCAAGGAGCTCATTGTACATAACCCTTTCTAATCCATAGATCCGGGCAATTCCATCTCCAACCGAGGTCACTGTCCCAATTTCCTTGACATCAACCTCTGTTTCGTAGCCTTCGATCTGGCGCTGAATAATTTTGGTTATCTCGTCCGCCTTAATTTCCATTTTTTCTTTATCCTTCGCGAATCTTTTCTCTTAGCTTCAATAAATTGCCTTTTATGGAGACGTCATAGACAATATTGCCTCTCCTGACGCAAAGACCGCCGATGAGCTCAGGATCAATTCTGTAATCCAAAGTAACAGGTTTTTCTTCCAGTAATTCCAGTTCTTTTCTCAATCTTTTTCTTTGAGTATCGGTCAAGGGGACGACAGAAGCCACTTCAAAAGTCAATATCCCTTTCTTCTCGTTCCAGAAGATAGGTAAAGAATCCAAGATGCCAGCCAAGAGGCCAAGTCGATTGTGTTCGGCGAGCAAGATGACAAACCGTGAAATCTTATCTTGGAAAGGTTTCCTACTCAAAATTTCTTTGAGGATTTGAATTTTCTTATCCTTGAGAAGAAAGGGACTGGACAAAGCCTTGTTGAGCTCGGTGTGAGTGGAAAGGAGTTTTGAAAAATCCAATAACTCCGGACTGAGGACCGAGAATTCAGACTCGTCTTTAATGGCGTTAACCAGTCCTTGAGTGTACCTTCTGATGAGAATTTGACTTTTCATAGAGTTTTACAAACTTTTTGATAGATTTGTCAATGAGAAGAGAATGGTCTTCTTCGGTCAGTTTTTTCTTAATTCTCTCTTGAGCTAAATTTGTCGCCAGAGCCGCAGTGTATTCCTTAAGCTCTTGAGTTCCTGCTTTGAGCTCGAGCTCTATCTCCTGCTGGGCAAGATGCTTAATTCTTTCTGCTTCCTCTTGGGCAAGCCTTGAAATCTTCTCCTTTTCCCTGAGACCTGCAACTTCTGCCTCTTTCTTGATTTTCTCGATTTCTTCTTCCAGGCCAGCCAATCTCGCCCGAGCTTCATCGAACCTCTTCTCCGACTCCTTTCTGGATTCTTCAGCATCTTTCATGGCCTCTTTTACTTCCAGAGATCTTTTCTCCAAATAACTCTGCAGAGGTTTGTAGAGAAAATAGACAAGAGCGCCAAAAAGGACAACGAAATTCACACTCTTTCCCAAAAATTCTAGGACATTGAAGGACTGTCCTTCTTCAGGAAAGGCAAGAAAAACAAAAAGGGGCAAGAGAAGAAATATAAAGAGGGTTTGCTTTTTTCCCTTCATCAGTCGAACAACCTCTGTTCAATTCTTTTGGCCAAAATCACAGCCTTTGAACCCAGTTCTTTTTTCAAATTTCCTATGGTTTCTTCAAGCTCCCCTCTGGCCTTATCGACCTCGTTCCTGTATTCCGAATTTACTTCCTCCAGAAAAAGGCTTTTTTCTCTCAAGGCAGTGATCTCGTATTCTTCCTTTGTTTTATTAGCCTCTATCCGCGCCAATTTCAAGCTTTTCTCGATCTTTTCGAGACACTCTTGGTAAGCCTGGAGCGTTTTCTGGGAGGCTTTTTTGGCTTCCTTAATTCTAGATTCCCGTTCTCCTCTCATCCTCCGCACTGGATTGAAAAACAATTTTGTGAGGACAATAACAAGTCCCCAAACAATTAAAAAACTAATTATTAATGTCCCGTCAATAGAAATCATTTTTAAATATCACGAAGAGATATTTAGCAAAAAATTTATCATTTTTGGCCCAAAAAAGCAAGGAAGCTTCTGCCTTACGAAAGCATCTCTAAAGATGGAGCTCAGATACTCTTCTGAGCCAGGAGTTTCTTGACCTCTCCAATCAAAAAAAGGGAGCCTGTGATCAAGACAGAGCCTTGACTGGAACGAGAGGCGGCAAGGGCCATTTGAATGGCCTTTTTTAGATCAGGCTCCAGAATTATTCTCTCCTGGAACTTTCTAGCTTTTGCCTCTATCTCTTCAGGGGAAGAAGCCCTCTGGGAGGGGAAGTGGCTGATAATGATTTTTGAGGCTAAAGGGAAAAGGATATTGATAATTTTGCCGATTTCCTTATCCCTCATAATGGCAAAGACAAGGATTAAAGGGGCAGGCACAAAATTCTGGATGTATGATCTCAACACTTTCGCCCCCCCCTCGTTATGGGCCCCATCCAGGATGATCAAAGGATGGGAGGAAACAATTTCCAGACGACCCTCCCATTGAGTATTTTCTATCCCTTCAATAATTTTTTGCTTCTCCAATTTTCTCCAGGTCTTGCTGAGCACTGCTGCTGAAGCAATGGCCACTGCAGCGTTTCTTCCCTGATGCTCTCCCTTTAAGGAAGGGGAAAAGGAATAGCGGGTTCCATCCATTTCATAGAAAAACGAGAAGTTTCCCTCCCTCTTTCGCGCGAGAAAGTGTGTTTTCCTTCCAAAAACTCCATGATACGGAGCCCCTATCTCTCTTGCTCTTTTTCTTATTACCCTCTGGGCAACGCCTCCCCTGACTCCACAGACCACAGGAACTGCGGGCTTGATGATTCCTGCTTTTTCAAAGGCTATCTGGCTCAACTGAGAGCCAAGGAATTCTTGATGATCCTTTGAAATTTCAGTGATTACAGAGACAAGGGGTGAGGCCACATTGGTGGCATCGAAGCGGCCTCCCATGCCCACTTCGAGGACGGCCATATCCACATTTTCCTTTTCAAAAAAAAGGAAGGCAAGCATGGTAAGCACTTCAAAATAGGTGGGGCAAGAAGCAATTTCCTTCTTCTTTAATAGATCCTCAATCTGTTTTCTAAGAACTGTGAGGAGATGACAAAAATCCTGAGTAGAGATCAGAGTTTGGCCGATCCTTATTCTCTCCTCAACCCTCACCAGGTGTGGCGAAGTGTATAAACCAACCCGATATCCATGAGCGGCCAGAATTTGAGCAAGCATCGCACAGACAGATCCCTTGCCATTTGTTCCTGCAACAAGAAGTGAAGGATATTTGTCTTGGGGATTATCGAAGGAGGAAAGGACAGTCCTCGTCGTCTCTAAGCCAAGCTTTATGCCCGAGCGCTGAATCTCTTCGAGATATTTTTGGCATTCTTCATAATTCATTGATAGCGGTTAAGAAAAAGTCTCAGGGCTCTGATGAGATAGGAGCGGAGATTCTTTCTTTCAACGACATCATCAAGCATGCCGTGTTTGAGGAGAAATTCCGAGCGCTGAAATCCTTTGGGTAGTTTCTCTTTTATGGTTTGCTCGATAACGCGAGGACCAGCAAAGCCGATGAGGGCATTCGGCTCAGCAATATTGATGTCTCCCAACATAGCAAAGCTGGCTGTAACTCCTCCAGTTGTGGGATCGGCAAGCACGGAGATATAAGGAATTCCAGCCTGGTCCAAGCAGGCTAAGGCTGAGCTTGTTTTCATAAGCTGCATCAGGGAAAGCGCTCCCTCCTGCATCCGTGCTCCCCCAGAGCAAGAAATGATGATGAGAGGTACTCTTTCCTTTAGGGCTCTCTCAACGGCTCTGGTGACTTTTTCTCCAACGACCGATCCCATACTGCCACCCATGAACCCGAAATCTAAGGCTGAACAGATGACTTTAATTCCAGCGATCGTCCCTTCAGCATTCAGCACAGCTTCTGGGAGTTGAGTCTTTTCCTGATTCTCCTCAAGCCTCTCCGAATACTTCTGACTGTCTTCAAAATGGAGGGAATCAACAGGATAGATATGCTGGTCGAGGAGCTTGTATTGGCCGTCATCAAAAAGAATCTCCAGCCTCTCCTTGGCGGACAACCGAAAATGGAAGTTACAGGCAGGGCAGACATACTTGTTGTCGATGATATCCTGTTTGAAAGAAATCCGCTGGCAGTTATTGCAGCGAGTCCATAAGCTTGTCATCGGTTTTTATTGCTGATATTTATTTTGATTTCTGAAAGGCTTTATCCCCTCGGCTCTTAATTCTGCGGGAAAGGCTTTCGATGATG
The DNA here is from genome assembly GCA_964584535.1 of uncultured Eubacteriales bacterium. Taxonomy (GTDB): domain Bacteria; phylum Acidobacteriota; class Aminicenantia; order Aminicenantales; family CAZPAX01; genus CAZPAX01. The sequence goes on along the minus strand of CAZPAX010000001.1, from coordinate 6,720 downwards.
GATTTGGAATCAGGGAGTTTTTCCTGAATTTCTGGTTCCTCATCGAGAAGATTCAAAGCCGAAGTCACCAATTTTTGCTTATCAAAAGGCTTCTCAAAATAATCAGAAGCCCCGAGCACTGTTAGGGCTTCGTGCTTGAATTGGGGACCTCGGAAGAAGCCAGTAACAAAGATGATAGGGATCTTCTTTTTTGACTCCAAGGAGATTTTTTTGACCAAATCAAAGCCATGGAGTTTAGGAAGCATGGCCTCGAGGATGACCAGATCAGGCTTTTCCGATTTAAATTTTTCATAGGCAGAGTTGCCATCTGTGGCTCTTATTATCTCGAATTTATGGGATCTGAAGAGCTGGGCCAAAGATTCTAAACTCTGCGTGTCAAAATCGACGATCAAGATTTTTTTATTAGCCATGGCAGATTTTATAAAAAATTCTAATCCAAACCCTCCAGCTTGTCAACGAAGGTTTTGGGGGGGAACATCTGGGGTTTCGGGGTAAGACATTGCCATGAAAAAGAGATGTTCGCATGCCCTTGACTCCCAGACACCCCTATGATAATGTCTGACCCCAAAACCGCTACTCGACTGCCAGATAAGCGGCTTCGCCTTCCCTCTTTTTATGGTCAACGGCCGTCAAGGCAAAACGATACTTTCTCTCGCTGCTTGCCTTTCTTAACAAATAGCTGAAGGTAATGAAATTCACTTCAGCAAGGATATTCTGATTTTCTTTTTCCAAGAGATAAAGCCTGTATTTCTCGATATTTTTATTCTTTGGGTTAGCTTCCCAGGTCAGGAGAATCACCTGTTCTCGATGGAACAGGATTTTATTTTCCTTTCTCTCGCCTCTGAAGTTCAATGGCGGATAGATGGGAGGATCCTTGATTTCCAGATTGACCTTAATTTTCAGGGACAAATTATTGACTTCTCGACTTTCCACAAATATCGTTCCCTTATAGGAGCCGGCTTCTAAATCCGAAATATCAACCGAAACTGCAATCTCATCCCATTCTCCCCAGGAAATCCCGCTTGCCGGAGTAACAGATAGCCAGGATTGATCGCTTTTCAGATCATAATAAAGGATTCTTGCCCCTCCATTTTTGACCTTTATTGTCTGAGAAGGAGGATTAGATTCTCCTTCTATTCCCTGAAATGAGAGGGAAGTATTATCAAGGCAAAGACAAGGAGGAGGATTGATAAGGAGTGTACTGGAGAGAACATATCCTGGTTGGACATCTCGGGGAAGGTTTGAGTAGGGCGTCTGTCCTGAAATCACATAGTCCAGCCTTGCTTCCTCACTGGTGATTGCCAATTTTGTAATTCCTGGCGGACCCCAAAACTCCGGATTTGTCTTGAAAGCATCTCCGTAGTGCTTTCTCCAGTAGCAGCCATTCCACCAACCTTTTTCTCCTATAAATTTTGTTGACCCGACGCAAACTCCAAACATTTCTTTCTCATTTAATCCTTTCCCAATCCCCGCCACATGAAAGATGTGATCGTGTCCATAGAAAAAGGCGGCCAGCCCGTATTTCTTCCCCAGCTCTGTGAGCTTTACCTGTTCCACCTTGTTCGGGTTGCAATAATCAAGATAATCCTCGGAATTGAAAAGGGGTCCCCGGCCATAGGCAATTTCTTTTCTCGCTTCATCTGGTCCGGCCGGCCAGCCGCCAAGGACATGGTGGGAACAGGCAAAACTCCAGTCTTTCTCTCCTTTTCTCAAAATATTTTCAAGCCATTCGAGCTGCTCCTGCCCCAGAGTCCATTCTTCAGGTGTTTGAGGATACCTCTGCCCGGTAAAGCCAGTTGTGTGAAGGAAAATAAACTGGACGCCCCCGCGGTTAAGAAGGTCTGCTCCCCAGGAAAAAGCATAAAAATTCCCTTCTTCATGGCCTCCTTCAGGATAAGTGGACTTACCTGGAAGAGAAAATAGCTTTTTTCTCCATTCTTTGGCCCAATTTCGGGCCGGGTTCCAGCCTTCCTCTCCATCATGATTTCCTAAGGCAATATAGATAGGAACACTTGGGGTGAGGACAGAATATATTTTTCTCATCCTCATCCATAATGTTTTGGAGATAAAATCATAGTCTTTTTCTGTTAAATTTTTCATGGGAAGCCCCAACCCTTCCCATTGGTAATTTGCTCCAATTCCTGTGGTGTCGCCTAAATTGACGAGAAAATCAGGGTCTTCATTAGCCATGATGTGTCTTAAGGTGGTGGCCAGACAGAAACCATTTTTCAAACAGCCCAGGGGGCTCTCAGGTTCCCAGTCTGGATCAAATCTCAGCATTTTCAGAAATTCGTTAATGTAATCTCCGCTCAGTTTTAAGGATTTGTATTCTTCTGGAACTCCATAACCACCATCATCAAAAGTGTGATCATCGGAGATGAAGAGGACAGTTATCAGACCACCTTTTTCGAGATTCGCATTGGGGAGTTTAAAACTTTTTGGCGAGAGGGCCCCCCAATTCTCCTCTCCTTCTCTATAAAGGACCTGATAATAAAGCCTTCTCGTTTCAAATCCCGTCAAAACAATATCTAGGATGTCCGTCACACCCGAAAAAGAATGGACATCTTTTGTCCGGCTGAGGTCCTCAAGCCTTTCGCTGACCAGGATCTTGATGTCAAGCTTTCTTCCCTCTTTCAAGACTAAATTCAGATTGGCCTTGAAACCCGGAGACCCATCCGCCATCCTCCTAACATTATAGACTCTCTCAGCACAGGCAAAATATTCTTCATCATAGGGGAAAGGGAATTCCTCATTGAAAAGCTGTTGTCTGATAAGAGGCGGAGAGGGATCATTAGGAAGCGGAGCGGAACAAAGCAGACCAGGGTTAAGGCTGGCCGCAGCCAGAGTAAGTCCCCCTAATTTTAGGAACTCTCTCCTCCCAAGTTCCATGGCGCCCGAAAATTATTAGCAAAAAAAGATAACAAAATCAAGTACTTTTTAAGGATCTGAAATCAGTGGCTCAGGCCTGACCCCGAAACCCTCTATGAAGTTGCTGGGAACATTCTGTTTGTGATATATTGACCAGGATGAAAGGTGGCATTTCTTTCATTATCCCTGTCTTCAATGAAGCCAAAAATTTGCCTATTCTCTACGACGAATTGATTTTAACCTGCCGAAAACTCCAAAGGCCTTATGAGATAATCTTTATCGATGACGGGAGCTGGGATGAATCCTTTTTTGTTTTAAAAAATATCCAGAAAAAAGACCCCAAGATAAAAGTCATAAAGCTCAGGAAGAATTTTGGCCAGACAGCAGCTCTTTCTGCAGGCTTTGATTATGCCAAGGAGGAGATCATTATCACCCTGGATGCTGATTTGCAAAATGATCCTCAAGACTCTTCTCTCTTGATTGAAAAAATCGAAGAGGGCTTTGATATTGTCAGCGGCTGGCGGGAGAAGAGAAAAGACAGGTTTCTCACTCGCCGCCTGCCTTCAGCCATTGCCAACTGGCTGATTTCCTTTATTACCAGGGTAAAACTCCATGACTATGGCTGTACGCTCAAGGCCTTCCGCAGCGAAGTTGTCAAGAACATCAAGCTCTATGGAGAGATGCACCGTTTTATCCCTGCCATTGCCAGCAACATGGGAGTTTCCATAGCTGAAGTCAAGGTCAGTCACAGACCGAGGCGCCATGGAAAATCAAAGTACAACATATTCCGCTTCATTAAAGTCATCCTCGACCTGCTGACAGTCAAGTTCCTTCTCAGTTACTCAACCCGTCCTTTGCAGATATTCGGAATTTTCGGCCTGGCCAGCGGAGTGATTGGCGGTTTTCTCGGCCTTTGGCTCTCTTATCAACGCCTGATTCTCAAGCAGGGCATCGGCGGCCGTCCACTCCTCCTCCTGGCTATTTTGCTAATGGTTATCGGCATTCAGTTTATTACTTTGGGCCTTTTGGCAGAAATCATGGTTCGTGCCTATCATGAATCTGTAGAAAAAAGAATCTATTTTATCAAGGAAATCATTGATTCCGATCTCAAGAATACTCATTAAATCTCAACTCAGATGAAAATTCTCATGCTCGCTCCTGAGCCCTTTTTCCAGCCTAGGGGAACTCCGATAAGCGTCTATTTCAGGCTAAAAGCCCTCTCAGACCTCGGTCACACGGTTGACCTTCTGACCTACCACCTCGGGGAAAATGTCAACCTAAAAAACATAAAGATAATGCGCATCCCTAATCTCTTCTCAATTCGGACGATAAAAATCGGGCCTTCTTTGGTGAAAATTCCACTCGATTTTCTTCTTTTCCTCAAAGCCTTTCTCCAGCTGGCGAAAGGGCGATATAACTTGATTTTTTCTCATGAAGAAGCTGCCTTGATCGGAGTTTTCCTGGGTAAAATCTGGAGATTGCCTCATCTCTATGACATGCATTCCAGCCTTCCCCAGCAGCTTGAAAATTTCAATTTTTCCCGTTCTGAGCTCTTGAAGAGCGCCTTCCTCTCTATGGAGAGATTTATTCTCAAGAATTCCCAGGCAGTTATTGTCATCTGCCAGGATCTGCTCAGAAGAGTCAAAAAGAATGGCTTCGAAAAGAGAGCCATCCTTCTTGAGAACTTCATTGACTTCCCTTGCCCGGAATACTCTGAAGGCCAGATAGAAAAAAAACGCAGGGAATTTGCCCCTAAGGGAGAGAAAATAGTTCTTTATACAGGAAATTTCCAGTCCTATCAGGGCCTTCCTCTTTTCCTCGAAGCAGCAGCAAGAATTCAGGAAGGAATTATCTTTTTGCTTGTTGGAGGAAACAAAGCCGAGTTGGAGGAGATGAAAAATAAGGCAAAAGCCCTCAAAATTCAAGACAGAGTGGTTTTTGTGGAAAGGGTTTCGCCTTCCCTTGTGCCTCTCTTTATTTCGCTGGCAGATGTACTCGTCTCACCTCGACTTTCCGGAACAAATACGCCCCTCAAAATCTATTCCCTACTCAAATCCGGAAAACCCCTTGTGGCCACAAATCTCTGGACACACACTCAAGTCCTCAACGATGGGAATTCGGTGCTGGTTGATCCCACAGCCCAGGGACTAACTGATGGGATCGCCTTTGCCCTCTTTAATGAGGAAGCAAAACAAAGGGCAAGAAAGGCCAAAGAGATGGCTGAGAAGGAGTATACTTATCCAGTCTATCTCGAAAAAATTCGCCAGTCCCTGGACAAAGCTAAAGCAAATTTCAAGGACAATTGAGTCATTTCCCATGCAAGCTTTTATCAGCGGAGGCTCAGGATTCATCGGGAGCCATCTCATTGACCATCTCCTCAAGAAAAGCTGGCGGATTAGAGCCCTTGTCCATAAAAGCAGAATCCATCAGGAAGAAAAAATCGAAGCCATTAGGGGAGATATCTCGGATTTTGAATCTCTGAGAAACGCTTTAAAAGGAACAGACGTCCTTTTTCATCTGGCTGCAGCTCTGGGCTCATCTTTAATCAGCAAAAAGGAATTCTACAGGGTTAACACGGATGGGACGGAAACTATTTTGGAAGCAGCCCGCGAAGCAGCAGTCAAAAAAATCATCCATTTTAGCTCAGCCGGAGTCCTGGGCATTGTCAAATCCAATGAGATCGCTGCTGAAGATTATCTTCTCAACCCCAGAAATATCTATGACAGAAGCAAACTCGAAGGTGAAAAGGTGGCTCTCCGCTTTGCCCGAGAAGGAATGAATCTTGTGGTCATCAGGCCAGGCTGGGTTTACGGTCCTGGAGATCGGAGGACCTTCAAGCTAATCAAGGCTATCCAGAAAAGGAGATTTATCCTCCCCACAAAGGGAAAAATCCTGCAAACTCCTGTCTATATCGAGGACCTCTTAAAAGGGATTCTCCTCTCGGCTGAGCGAGGGAGAAAAGGAGAAATTTATCACCTAGCCGGAAGAGAAGTCCTCACCGTGAGGGAAATCGTTGAGACCATAGCTTCTTCAGCCGGAAGGAAAATCCCCTCCTTCACTCTTCCTCTCTTTCCGCTGAAAGTGGCGGCCTGGCTCACGGAGAAAATATTTTCTCCTTTCAAAAAAGAAGCCCCTCTCAACATGTCCAAGCTCAGCTTTTTCATCCATCCCAAGCCTCTTTCCATACAGAAAGCAGGGAAGGAATTAGGCTACTCACCTGAAGTGGATTTTAAAAAAGGGATGGCCTTAACCCTTTCCTGGTACAGGGAATATGGCTGGCTTTAGGCCTGTCTCGTTTTTTCTAAAGATTTTCCTTTTCTGAACGAGATCCTCGAGGTCGATACTCTTTTTATATCAGAAGAACTGTCGCCTTCACTCTATTCAACAAAGCAACGTCTGTTGACAGAGCGCTGGGCTGATTGTCTACCCTTGTTGGCACGAGGAAGCCTCTGCGGACACTCTTAATTTCTCACTGCCAGGGGAAACTCCTCTCTCGGCGAATGCCGACTCCTTTTGGCTCGTCGGTGGCTTTCCGGCAAGCCTTCACGGCATTTTTTCCAACTTGACATCCGACAGCACCGTGATTTATCGTCCCCAACGATGGGATGGACGGAAAGCGGTGCTCGAACGGCCATCCGACCGGCAGGGCAGAAAAACGAAACTCTTATCAATCTTGGAGCGTGTGTCTTTCGACGAGTAAGAGGGCAAGGTCTGCTGCCGATACCGGTATAGGAAAGAGGGCGAAGGGGCAGACCGATGCATAGACTTTTCTTTATAAGGCCTTTATAAATTTCCCTTCCTTATAAATAAGTTCTCCGTCACCGTATAACTCGCCTCCCTCACGCAGATCAC